>DNXU01000590.1 GCA_003505715.1 Cyanobacteria bacterium UBA8803
AACAACCAATAACAAACAACAAACAACAAACAACAAACAACCAACAACTAACAACCAATAACTAATTTCTATGCAAAACTTCCGGAACTATTACGAGATTTTAGGAATCCCCACAGATGCAACCAGCGAAGAGATTAAGAAAGCGTTCCGGCGGTTAGCGCGGAAGTACCACCCTGATGTTAATCCGGGAGACAAAACCGCAGAAGAAAAGTTTAAAGATATCAACGAGGCTCATGAAGTCCTCTCCGATCCGAGTAGGCGATCGCAATACGATCAGTTCAGCCGATTCTGGCAGAAGAAAGGGTTTAATCGCCAACCTGCTAAAGCCAGCAATTTTACAACCTCTTTCACTCGTAATGGTACTGGTCGCACTTCTAACCAGGACGTAGATTTTCGCCAATTCAACGATTTTAATAACTTTGTAGAACAACTTATGGGGCGTCGTTCCCCATCCCGTACAGCTACGGCTCCCGAACGGGCTAGCGTTCGGGTCAATTCATCGGATGCCTTCCGTCCAGGGACGAGCAAAACTGCCTATACTATTGGTTCTCGCCCCGCCCCTAAAGATGTTGAGGCACGACTGACGCTGCCATTGGAAAAAGCCTATGAGGGAGGACTAGAGCGCATTCGCCTCGAAGATGGGCGTTCTTTAGAAGTTGAGTTGCCCGGAGGTATGGTTACCAACCAGCGGATACGACTGAAAGGTCAGGGTATTGCTGGTGGCAGCCTGTTGTTAATTATTACCGTAGCTCCCCATCCCTTCTTTCAACTGGAGGGATCGGATATTGTTTGTCAAGTGCCAGTGACTCCAGCAGAAGCTGTATTGGGTGGGCCGATAGAAGTGCCAACCCTGGATGGCAGAGTGAAAATGAACATTCCGCCAGGAGTGCGAGCAGGTCAGCGGTTGCGCCTTGCTAATAAAGGTTATCCGATCGAGGAAGTACGTGGTGATCAGTTAGTGGAAATTCAAATTGCAGTTCCTAAAAATCCACCGCCATCGGTGCGGGAGATCTACGAAAAGTTACGCGAGATTGAGAACTTTAATCCGAGGCGGGATTTAGCTATTTAACTACAGGTAGGCAGCGTGAGGTACTAAAATAAAACGTTCCACCGGAATGTCTCTACAATGTGGGTAATCCAACGAAAATTAACCCTATCTATGCCAGACCGTGAATCATAAATACTAAAGTGATAGGAATAGCAATATAAGCATAAGACCGGAGGTTCATAATTAGGATTGTGCGCCACAGTTCTCTAGAAGACTTGGACAGTACCTGAGCAATACAAAATCCTTCTGAAACCAGGCTCATGGCAAAACCGATTGCCAGAAAACATACCACAGCAAGGAGCTGTAGCAGATTAACATAAAACGGCACGTTGGGATCGGGAAAAGCAACACCTGCTACTGTCGCTGGGTTGATCTGATTAACAATACCAATCAGGATTAAGCTGATTAGGAGAACGCCAAACCAGATTAGTCCCCATACAGCTAGCTCTATCAATTTCCCGATAAACGGGTATTTATTAAAACAGGGCAAAGCGATGGAGGAAAACAACCTCCTGGAAAAGAAAACTAACAATAAAACAACGAGTCCGAGGAATAGGTAACTAATAGCACTATAAGGCAAAGCAGCCAATCCCATAATCACCAGAAAACCAATCGTTACTGAGCAAAGGTTTGCTAAACCGGATAGCAGCATTGCTCGTTTTAAGGGCAGATATTCCCGCCGAGCTAAAATCCAGCCTTCTAGAAGTGCGATCGCAATTAATCCTAAACCATAACTGATGAATCCAGCACCCAAGGGCACTTGTATTAACCAGACTGCCATAGGAGGCCAAGAATTGGCATAAACTGGCTCTGTATTCAGCAGCCAGAGCGCTAGTGTTAACAACAGTAGCTCGCCAATATGGCATAGCTGGTGTAGTTTATTTACCATATAGCTGATATTAATTGCGGTCATTATCGGCTGTTTAGTTAGACATAGTAACTCGCGCTTTTCCTAGAGGCTATCCGTCAGAAGATCTAGCACGTCCATGCCTACAATATCAGGGTCATTGATTAAATCTTGCTTTAAGTGGAAAGAAAAATGGCGCTTGCCTCCTTCCCTGTTCCAAACTGCTTGTAAGGTGGCGTTAGGATAGGTGCCACTGTTGAGCTGAGCTAATAGCGGCGGCCACATGCTGCTCACCCGGCTCGCTTCACCAACAAAGAGCTTTTTTTTGCCGATATGCGCGATCGCGTAAATTTGAGAAGCCATAATTCTGATTGCCAGCAGAGGATCGAGGTCAGGGAAGCTTGAGTCTTTAAAGCTTTCCTTGGTTATACCATTTGAGTCTACTATGCCTACCGCTCCTAGTCTTCCCTACCATGAGGTAAAAACAGCCACGTCTTCTGGGCTAGCTATTTTTTTACCTTTAAAGGATGATGTTCCGCCAGTAATTGTTCAACTCTTGCTTCATCAATACGAGATACAATCTGGCTGGACTCATGGATATCCCTGGTGGTTTTTGCTAAGCTCAAGGTTGAGCCGACGGAAAAGACTAAACCCATACCCATATAACCCTTAATCCAGTTATCCACAGGCAAGTAATTAATGCCAACTAACGTTGTACCTATGGAAATAATGAAAGTAGCCCAAGCTTGAAAAACCCAAGCATTACTGTGAACTTGAGATCCTTTTAAACTCATAATGCCTCCTGCTCTGTCGGTGGTATGAACCTGTCGTAAATCAATAGGCTGTTCACTACCTATTTACAGTGTCCTGGCAATTGAGCTATAGCTCGGCTCACTATCAATCTCAGTTTCAAGCTCAGTTTTGAACTCACCGGAATAAGTCGTGGTGAGGGCTACCACAGCATCTCTAAATCAATCACAACCTCTGGAAATGCCAGCGGAGCAATCTGAGCATTTGCTGCTAAGATTTGCTCTGACTGGTAAGCTTCTGCTTGGGGTTGACGTAAGACTATGAGTTGCCGTCGGTTTATATCTACGATCCAGTATTCGGGAATACCTGCCCTGGCGTAGATTTGGGCTTTGCTGGTACGATCAGGTCTCAAAGTTGAGTCAGCAATTTCAATCAGCAGAAAAATATCTTCTGGGATTGGGTGGCGATCGCGATAGCGTTGGGCGTCGATGCGGACGATGGCAATATCAGGTTCTGGCTCTGAGTTTGGTGCAATTGCGATCGGTAACTGAGTTCTAATCCAGGCTTTTCCTGCCAATAGAATAACTAGATTATTCCCAAACGAAGAGGTAGTCGAGGCATGGGGAGGATCTTGAGGCACCATCTCAATAATTTGTCCGTCTAGCAATTCCACCCGATCGCTCGTCGTCAGAATACCTGCGGCAATCATGCGGTGGTAGTCTTCAACCGTCCAACGCTTGAGGGGAAGCTCAGTAGTGGAATCAGTGGCAGTCTTTACCATACAGGATTTAGAAGTCACTAAGCTTAGATTAACGCATTAAAAGAAGATGAGGCGATCGCTTAAGATATCCAAGGACAGATAGCGCTCGATGAGATAATTAATCCTGGCTCTTGTCTGCAAATAATCAGAACTAGGGGAGCAATAGCCAGCGAGATCGATCGGGGGTTGCGTCTGAGAGTTAATGGTTGTTAGTGAAGTCATGGCCTTTTGGAGGTGACGTTAAGTGCAGTTGGTTTTGGCTAGGGAGTCAACCAGCGGTTAATCAGCTAGCTGTCCTATTTCCAGAATGCTGGAAATCCCTGAGGCAGTGCGTTCACTTTCTAACTCACCTGCAATCTCAGTAGCGAACTCATCTTTGGCAAAATTTTGGAGGCATAATATCCCCAAAAATGCAACTTCTCAAGAACTAGTTATTATGCACGAAGAACAACGTCAACGAGCGATTAGAGCGTTTCAAGATTTTTTAACCACGCCTTTGAATACGCGGCTGGAACAACACCATCATTTTTCTCCAGAAGCAACTGCCCTGGCGTTGTTTCAATCGGTCGTTACCAGAGTGCCAGCTTACCGAGCTTTTGTCAAAGGACGGGGTATCGATCCGGAATCTATTGAAACGTTTGAGGATTTTCAAACTCTGCCACTACTGACAAAAGACAATTACCTGCGGCGTTACCCATTGGCGGACTTATGTCGCTATGGACAATTAGAAACCTGCGATACGATCGCCGTTTCTTCTGGTTCCACTGGGCAACCGACTTTTTGGCCGCGATTTTTGA
Organism: Cyanobacteria bacterium UBA8803; assembly: GCA_003505715.1. Classification (GTDB taxonomy): domain Bacteria; phylum Cyanobacteriota; class Cyanobacteriia; order Cyanobacteriales; family Coleofasciculaceae; genus UBA8803. Next base: position 4,203 of record DNXU01000590.1, read on the forward strand.
CTGACGAACTGCAAATTGCTACCCGTTTCGAGCAAATATTCCGCGATAGTTTTCATGCCGATCGCTACCATACCTTAGCTGTTATTTGCTTTACCCTAGGTACTTGGGTAGGGGGGATGTACACGGCTAGCTGCTGCCGCTACCTTGCTAGCAAAGGTTATCCCATCACGGTTATTACCCCCGGCAATAACCAAACTGAGATATTCCGGGTAGTTCAGGAACTAGGGCCGTTATTTGAGCAGGTGGTGCTGTTGGGTTACCCACCTTTTATCAAAAATGTCATCGATATCGGTATTGCCAGAGGCGTGAAGTGGCATCAGTATAGGATCAAAATGGTGTTTGCTGGAGAAGTTTTTAGCGAGGAATGGCGCACTCTGGTACGGGAACGAGTTGGTTCGGATAATTCTTGCTACGACTCTGCCTCCCTTTATGGCACGGCAGATGCGGGGGTTTTGGGGAACGAAACGCCGCTGAGTATATGCATTCGGCGATTTCTGGCTAGGAATCCTGAGGCGGCACGTACCTTATTTGGAGAATCGCGCCTACCTACACTAGTACAGTATGACCCCTTAAGCCGCTTTTTTGAAACTCACAATGGCACGTTACTATTTTCCGGAGATAACGGTATTCCCCTAGTGCGCTATCACATCTCGGATACGGGGGGGGTGATCGGTTACGATGAAATGCTGAAGTTCCTAGAGCAATGGGAGTTTGACCCGATCGCTAAATTGCAGCAAAAGGGGGGAAGGGGAATTCATCCCCTACCATTTGTTTATGTTTTTGGACGGTCAGATTTTACCGTCTCTTACTTCGGAGCTAATATCTATCCAGAGAATGTCACTGTCGGGTTAGAACAACCTGGGATTAGAGATTGGGTGACGGGCAAGTTTGTCTTGCAAGTCAAGCAGGATGCCAACCAGAATCAGTTTTTATCAGTTGTGGTGGAGTTAGCACCAACAGAGGCAGGGAGTGAAGAAAAACGGGAGGCGATCGCTTCTGCCATTCTCGCCCAACTCTTGCGGCTCAATAGCGAGTTTGCCAATTATGTCCCCGCTGAGTACCAAATGCCACAGGTAACGCTAACACCAACGGGGAACCCGGAGTATTTTCCCATCGGCGTTAAGCATCGGTATACTCGTAGGGAATAGGGAATGGGTTTACCCTGAGCNNGAGCGTAGCCGAAGGGGAATGGATAATTGGCTTTCCCAGCTCCCCTTTCCTATTCCCTATTAGCCTTCCTGCACCATCCAAACTAGAAAGCCTAAAATTTGCTCAACCGGAGGGAGAGGGTAATCTGTCAAGTCAATGGACGCGCATTGCCCTTCCAGCTTCAAAAATCGCCAAACGGTGCCACTAGTCACCGTTCCGTAAATCGTGGAGATAGGCTGTTGCTTTTGTTGGTTAAAGCGTTGAGCTGCAACCATTTCTGCAAGGCATTGCCCTAGGGCTGGTTTAAGGTCTTCCTTTTTGGCTTCCACTAGGACAACCACAGGGGATTTGATATATAACTGCTCTGAGGAACGACTAACGAGAAAGTCAACATAGCCAGTGAGTTCAGCCTCCGGTTCTACATTGAATTCCTCACCGGAGAAAACGCTAATTTTTCCTTTGAGTTGGCGCTTTACTTCCAGTAAGACGGGATTGATTATGCCCTCAGAACGGGCTTTCTCGCTACTCACTGCGATCGCCCAAGGCAGCGTTTCTTTAAGAATATCCTGAAGTAAAGGAGTAGGAGTGACCGAGGGAATTTCTGGTAGGAAGCAGCTCCCTTCAACGATTGTAAGTTGGAAATCCTCTACAGCTTTGCTGAGAGTGAATTTGCTGTAAGGCATAGGTTTATCATTATTAAGCCGAATCAATTAGAGCTTTGATTAATCCAACTTTGACTTCAGAGTTTCTCGACCCAGCAATCGGAGTAGTTGAACCGATAAAATATTCTCCTGTTGGTAAGTAGTGTAAAGCCAACTCTGGATAAGTGATAATTTCCCAATCCTTGTATACTTCACTCTTAACCTGCTGATGGTCAGGGCGATGACTTTCATAACACCAACCAACTTCAAGGAGTCTAGCTATCAGGGAGGACATGGGGGAAAGCTCCTGCGAGTTTTCAAAAAATATGGGCAGCTGGCACGCTTGGGCTAGCCGCTAGTAGAGTTCCCGATAGTTTTTTCACGAATACTCCATGCTGCATCCAGGAAAACCCAAGCGTGAGAGAGCGCTGGGCTAAGGAAATGAGATGGTAGGTATTATTAGGTTATCACATACGCTTACCTTGGATGATGGCGTAGTTCCAGTGCATGAGCAATGCTGAGAACATCATGAGTCCAATTTGGCAGGATGAAGGTCATCCCAATCTCTTCCAACGTATGAATGATACCAACAGTAATCGCCAAGCTCAGTGTTACTCCACCATAATCAAAGCCGAATAAGGCTAATGTAGCAACAAATAGCGTAAGTCCCCAAAACTTAGCAGAATAGGTATGATAGCTAGCAGGTTGACCGTATTTAACTAAGTTTATAATCCACCACAGTCCTTGTACCCAGACCACCATCAATAACGGTAAGTGAAAAGCGGCAATTATATCGGGATGCACGATCCAGGCAGCAGCAGCGATGCACAGATATAAGCAGATATCAGCCCAACTGTCTGCCTTTCTCAAGGCAGGTGTACTGACACCCAGACGACGGGCAATAACTCCATCAAAAATATCGGAAAGAAAAGCGGCCACAAACCCGATAATAAACCAGATATTAATTTGGCCGTTGAGAGCATCCAACAGGAGTAGGGGAGCGATCGCAAAACGGAGGACTACTAGTGCTATGGGTATATATTGGAATATTAAGCTGAAGGACTGGTGCTTAAGTTTAATTTGGGTGGTGTTGCTCATGGGATTGAGGGCAGAAGGCAGAAGTAAGAGGCCAATAAAAGCAAGGTTTTTAAATTAATAAGGTTCTAACGACCTTGACGTTTACTCTAACTTTTCTAGAGGGAGATACTTGCCAAAACTCTATCGGGTGAGAGCTTCTAAAATAGCTATTGTTCCTATGAGGCTAAAGATGATAATGGCTTCCATGGTTCACTGATCTCGACTGTTTTGATACTTCTACAGTAGAAACTTCATGACCTGTTAGGTAACTCTAATGAGTCAGTCTTTGAAGTGACCATTACCTCAGTGGCAAGTCGTACCAAAGTGGAGGGTTTGGTAGTCGCAGATGGTGGACAGTACGCCATCTGGCATTACCATCACCCGAAGATCCTTCTCTGCCAAGCTTAGGCAAGGGCAAGCTGTATTGCTAACCACTTTCATTGGTTACTAGAACCTCTTTATTATCAATCCCTCATCCCCCATCCCTCATCCCCCATCCCTCCAAGAACAGCGTGAACGATAAATTTGAGCAACTGTGTCTCTGGGGTTTTGACGCAAACACTCTTCAAATAAGTCTGCTGCTTGATTAGAAATCCCTGCATTATAGAGCAACAGAGCTTGTTCAAATTGAGTTTTAGTCGCTAACTTAGCCTCTCGGATTTCTGGCAAATCGGCATCAAATATCTCATAGACACTCACGGCCACAGATTTTCCCTTTACCTTCACCCGGTCAATGATGCGAAAAGCATACTGGTTGGGTTCTTGTAACTGGCAAAATGTATAGTGGGAAATTAATAACGATACTCCATAGTCTTTAGTCAGTCCTTCTAAACGGGAGGCTAAATTAACCGTATCGCTAATCACCGTACTATCCATGCGCGAGGCTCCACCCACCGTACCAAGCATCAAAGAACCAGTATTAATGCCAATGCCAATTTTGATAGGCACGTAGCCAGATTTCTGGCGATTTTGATTGTAGGCTGTGAGTTCGTGCAGCATGGTAATTCCGGCTTTGACGGCGTCGTCAGCATTGCCGCTAAACAATGCCATAATCGCATCACCGATATACTTATCAATAAACCCCTGATTTTCGATAATTGCCAGTTCCATGCGGCTAAAATAGGAGTTAATAAATTTGAAATTCTCTGCGGGTGTCATCTTTTCCGACAGGGTAGCAAAGTTGCGAATATCAGAAAAGAGAACTGACATCTCTTTCTGGGCTTGATCGCCTAATTGGATATCGACAATACTTTCCTTATCCAACAACTGTAGAAATTGACGGGGCACAAAGCGGGATAGGGCTTGATTGAGTTCAAAAAGTTCATTCATGAATTTGAGGCGTTCGGCTTCGGCTTGTTTGCGTTCGGTGATATCTTGGAAGGCAGCGATCGCATAAGCTATGTTACCTTTTTTATCAAAGATAGGCGTTCCCCAAACTTCTAAAGGGGTTCTTTGACCATTGTGATGGATTTCCAGATCGTCAGCCGTCGCATTTTCCCCCTTGATCGCTCGCACGATGGGCAACTTCTCAAAGGGGTATAATTGATTAGTCTCGGCTACATAAATTTGATAAACTTCTGCTAATTCCTTGGCTTTAACTCCTGGTATAGTTTTTTTACCCATTAACTGCTGTGCCCTGTTGTTCAGGTAGTAGAGCTGACCTTGGGCATCCAGCACTACTACACCTACTGGCATGGCTTCCAGGAATTGCAGCAGCCTTTTCTCACTTTCCTTAACTACCTCCTCCGCCTTGTTGTGCAACTCGGCTTCAACCGTATCGGAATGTTCGGTGGTCATCTCCAGTAAAATTTCCAGGTCAGCCTTCTCCTGCTTCAAGACTTTGATCTCTTGGCGCAGGCTTGCGAGTTCCAGCAGTAGCTGTTCTCTTGATGGTTCTTCTTCTAGCATGGCCCCCGGATTAGTTCCTGAGCAAAAGGATTAGTCTCTATATCTCTTATTCAAGGTTTGAGACTCATTTCGGCAATAATTGGGATTTTTTGGGTAAAGATTTGGAAAATCAGCCTGATCAGCTGTCATCAGAGGCAGTTTTGGTGTTGAGAGCTTGCCGATCTGGGAATAGAAATATTTATGGTGGTTTCTAGGGGTTGCTTTTGGCGTCTATCTATGGTTAAGGTCGTGCAGGCAGTTATCTTTTCTACTGCTGCGACTTAGAGCGATCACTTTGGCTCGATCTAGTATATTTTTAGGAAAAACTGGCAGCGGCTTTGGTAACAAATGTGACAGCAGATTTTGTAAAGTATGTAGCGGATTAGTATTATAATTGATGGATAGGAACAGGCAATTAACCTTCAAAAAATACATTCGTTAATCCGTTACCAAATCCACTACCACTGATTGCGGGAACCGACTCTTTAGAGCTGGTATAACTGGACAAGGTTTCTTTACTTGCAAATTATCCGAGGTGTGGCCGCTAAAGGTATTCCAGCGAAAAGGCCCTTTTTGTGCCGCAGACATCCATAATAGGCGTTTTGCTCTTGTCATGGCCACGTAGAGCAAGCGAAACTCCTCTGCCGTTTTCAGCTGTCCCGCTTGTTCCCACGCCTCAATGGCCATCGGTAAGAGTTGTTTGTGCAAACTTGCCCGAATTTGTGCCCTAGCAACTTCCGCTAAGGTAAAGTCTCCCAAAAATTGGGCAGCTGTCGGCACCCAAGGACTGCCGGGGATGGTATCTTCATGCAGGAAGGGTAGAAACACATAGTCCCAGTCCAGTCCCTTGGCTTTGTGCATGGTAATAATCGTCAGTTGATTGGCGCGGAGATAGCGGGAGTCAGCGTCTTCTGTTTCGACGGGTTCAAAGCGTTCCGAGGCCACAATTTCCGTAAGGGTGTTAAGGGTGGCACTCATTCCACTATGACCGTAAGTCTGCTTCGCTACTCGCTCTCCTAATTTATCTACAGTCGCTAACTCGGATTGGTCGTAGTTTAAGGTTAGCGCTAGGAACGAAATCAGCTGATAGTGAGGCAATTCTATCCCGGCACGCAGCAAACTGCGGCAGTNNGGCAGTATTTAGCCGCTTGCCGCACAGGAGACGTTTGGGGTGGATCGAGGGGGCCGGGGTAGAGGAATTGTTCGGGATAAGTGGCAAGGGCGTTGAGATCCTGGGTGGGAATGAGTTGCCGCTGTACTAGGACTTCCAACGCTCTTTTCAAGTAATCAGGAGAATGGGGGCGATCGATAAATTGCAGCAGTACCAGAATTTCCGCCGGAACGTGGGAATGGCGATCGCTACTGCCGACATCATAAATGGCAATCCCGTGCTGCCGCCGGAGATACTCTAGTTGCTGGGCAACAAACGTCCCTTGGCGGTTCTCCCGCACTAACACGGCTGCACTATGCTGGCGGTTTTGGGTCAATAACTCTACTACCCGTTCGCCAATTAATTCAACAGTATGGTAGATATCGCGGGGAGTATAGAGTTCCAAGCCGCGTCCTGTAGGCTGGGGATTAGCATCAGCTTGGGGATCGTTGGTATCGACAGGACGAATGGTTTGAGGACGAAAGGCGACTGCGCTGCCATAAGTGCGATTGACCCAATTCAAGATAAAGTTGGCAGCATCGATAATAATGGGGGTACTGCGACCAGCTCGATCCATTGTGGCTAGACGCCTCTGCCGTTGACAGTCTTCGCAGAACCAGTTGAAATAAATGGGGTCGGCAGGAGTGAAGGTGGAGTTAATGGCTTGATTGGGGTCGCCAACTCGGATTAAATTGGGTGGAGCGTCCGGGTTTTCAGGATCGGTGGCGAGGGTTTCTAACAGTTGGAATTGTAGGGGAGTCGAATCTTGAGCTTCGTCTTCAAAGACGGCAAAAAATTGCTTTTGCCACTGCTGGCGGACGGTATCGTTTTTTAGCACTCGGAGTGCGGCGAGAATCATATCGTCGTAGTCGATGAAATCCCGCGATCTCGTCACGCTTTGGTATTGCTCGTACAGGCCAGCTGCGATCGCTAAAATTCCATAAGGGTCGTTGGTTTGTTCGCTGAGTGCCCACAAATCTGGTGGCAATAACCCCGAACTTTTGGCTTCGTGGATTACAGTATAAGCTAGGGTCGGCAGCACCTCCGTCCGCAGTACCGACTGCCGCCGCAGCCGTTCCGTTTCTTCCCCATCAAAGCTTTGTCCTTCTAATAAGATTGAGTAGCGGCGCGGGTTGGCAGCAATCCACTGCTCCACGCAGGCTCGAATTAAGCGGTGGGTTTGATTGGGTGCAACTACCGTGGCATTCTCTAGATTAATACCCGATAACTCGGGATGCCGATGGGCAATATTGAGCGCTAAACCGTGTAAAGTATGGACAATAAACCCAGTTTGGGGTAAAGAAAGGTCTTCCCGCAGGTATTTGCGGATTTTAGCTTTGATACCAGACGCCGCCGAACGAGTAAAGGTGACCACAGCCAGCTGACGTTTATTGTGGAGTTGGTGACGAGCAATAGCGATCGCAGCAGCCACAGCCATCCCCGTAGACTTCCCAGCACCAGGAACGGCAGAAACTGCCAGCGGCCCCCCCTGCCAATCTGCCATATTTTGCTGTCCGGGTCGCAAGTTATTGCGCAGTCGCTGCATTCCTTGCTCCCGCAGTGCTGCCAGAGAGGGTTGTAGAGAGTCTGCCTCTATTCCAGGATTAGTTGCATGGGGGTGAGTCAGATTGGCCTTCGGATCGTCTGGCATTTTCTATGGGTGCAGAAGCGACATTTTTTATGATAAACACTCAAGCCTAATGCAATTTCATTGGTTGTGTATCAAACTAGATCAAGCGACAACCAAAAAGTCAGGGAAGCTCTATGGAACAGCTGCATTTTCCAGGAGAGATTATTGCTCAACGGTATCGCATTGTAGGCCGATTAGGACAAGGTGGGAGGGGGACAACCTACCAAGCTCAAGAGTTACAAACTGGTCAGCTAGTAGCCCTAAAAGCGCTGCCACTGCGCTCCCTGAAAGGTGAGAAGGCGCTCGCGCTAGTTGAGCGCGAAGCTCGTATTCTCTTTCAACTCAATCATCCGGCTATTCCTCCTTACCTGGACTACTTTTATTCAGACACACGCCAAAATCACTCTTTCTACATTGTCCAACAGTTTGCTCCAGGGCAGTCCTTCGCGGCATTGGTACAAAATGGGTGGCATGGCAATGAACGGAAAGTCCGCCGTATTGCTGTTCAGATATTAGACATTTTGGTTTATCTGCACGATCTAACACCCCCAGTCATCCACCAAGATATTAAGCCTCATAATCTAATCCGACTTTATAATGGGCAGGTTTGTCTGGTGGATTTTGGCACCGTGCAGTATACCTATTACAATACGTTTGCTCCCAGCAGTAGTGAAGGAGGAACGTTCGGCTACACGGCTCCCGAACAGTTACTTGGGCAAGCAGTGCCAGCAACTGATTTATATGGTTTAGGAGCAACACTACTATTTCTGCTGACCCACCGTTCTCCTGCTGACTGGCCCACGGATACCCTCAAGATTGATATGCGCTCTCACGTTCAGATGAGCAAGGAATTTGGGGAATGGTTGGGAAAAATGCTAGAGCTAGAAGTAGTAAATCGCTTCTCATCAGCAAAAGCTGCGTTAGCAAATCTGCCCAGCCAGCGGATAATTTCGGCAAAATCTATTATGCCTGCACGGCGTTCATGTATCTGTTTCCTAAAAGTGACAATTGCCGCTGTTGCTGGTGCGATCGCTATCTATTCTTACAAATACCCCATCCTTTCCACCCTGATACAGGCACCTTCAGGAATATACGAGGCAGCCGCCAAGGGAGATCTGGTGGCAGTGAGAACCTATCTCAAACGAGGTACAGGGATCAATACCAGGAAGTCCGACGGCACGACAGCCCTGCATTGGGCAGGATCGCTAGAAGTAGCCCAGTTGCTCATTGCTGAGGGTGCAGATGTCAACGCTCAAGATCGTTATGGTTGGACGCCTCTGCACTACACGCGATCGCTAGCAGTGGCACAGTTACTCATTGCTAACGGGGCGGATGTGAATGCCAAAAGCCAACAACACCTCACCCCCTTTGCCCACATCTCCTGGATTAAGTCCCAGCCAGAGGTTAGCATTAACCACCTGCGGCAAGGTATAACACCACTACACGTAGCGCCATCCCAGGAGATAGCCCAACTACTGATTGCTAATGGAGCAGATATCAACGCCAAGACTGAAGATGGTATTATTCCACTACAGTTAGTGAAATCTAAGGAAGTAGCAGAAGTGCTGCTGAGCAGGGGGGTAGAACTAGAGCCTGAGGCAATCAACCTTAAATATTTCTGGAATAAACATTATCGAGCGACTCTACTCCATAGAGCAGCCACGATCGGCTCCCAGCAGATGGCTCAGATGCTATTGGCTAAGGGGGCAAATATTTTGGCTTTGGACTCCGAGGGTCAGACTCCTCTGCACCTAGCTAGTTCCAAGGAAGTGGCTCAACTGCTAATTACTGATGTTAATGTCACGGATAACTTAGGCAGAACCCCTCTCTCTACAACGCGATCGCTAGAGGTGATGTCCTTGCTCATCGCCCATGGAGCTGATGTCAACGCTAAGGATAATAGTGGTAATACTCTACTGCACGCCATATTAACATCTTCTGAGTGGCACAAGGATCAAAAAGATAGAAAAGATGAGCAAGGGTTCCCACAAGAAGCAATTAAATTCCTGATTGCCAATGGTGCTGATGTCAATGCCAAAGACAATCTAGGCAATACCCCCCTCCACTACGCCATATCCAGATATGAAAATCAGGGCTTAGTAGAACTGCTATTGGCGAAGGGTGCAGAGGTCAATACTGCAAATAATTACGGGGAAACCCCACTGCATCAAGCTGCATGGAATAGACCTAAGTTCGTCAATTTGCTAATTTCCCACGGGGCAATTATCAACGTTAGGGATAAATATGGTAAAACCCCCTTACATAGAACAGGGATACAGAGTATAGCATTGTTCTTAGTTGTTAAAGGCGCAGATGTGGACGCCAAGGACAACCAAGGCCAAACCCCCATCCACAAGGCAGTAAGGAACAACTGGCAGGCATTAGTTGAACTCTTACTCGCTACCGGGGTTGATATCAACGTTAGAGACAATGAGGGGAAAACGCCGCTGTGTCTAGCAGAGCAAAAAGAGATGAAAAAACTACTCAAAAATCATGGTGCTGTCAAGTAATAGTTAGGGTTGGTAATTGGTAATTGGTGAT
>DNXU01000025.1:0-323 GCA_003505715.1 Cyanobacteria bacterium UBA8803
AGCCTGAGTAGTTTATTCTCCATACCTCCTGGATTTTATCAAGTCATCTAGAAAAAACACTTAGCTAGCACCAGCGAATTCTGCGATCGCCAGAAAGCTACCCTATATCTAGACAAATCCCTCCAATGTAGTATATTATATTACAAAGACAAAGCTTACGCACTTTACCCTCCCTACCCCCAATTATGGGGGATAAAATTCCAGTTCCCGCTTTCTTTGGGGGGCTAGGGGGGCGCATGTAGCGTAGGGGATAGAGAAAAGCCAACTAAATAAAGATTAACTTACAAACAACAAATAACAAACAACCAACAACAAATAACCAA
>DNXU01000025.1:341-836 GCA_003505715.1 Cyanobacteria bacterium UBA8803
ACAACTAACAACAAACAACTAATGAATAATTCTCGCCTTATTAAAATTAGTAAATATCTCAGCAAGCATCTCCGCCACCAGCCTGAAAGAATTGGCCTGACCCTGGCTCCTGGCGGTTGGGTTAATGTGGATGACCTCCTAACCGCCTGTGCCAATAATTCCTTTCCTATCAACCCTACTGAACTCCAGGAAGTCGTCACCCAAAATGATAAACAACGCTTTTCCTTCGACCCTACAGGCACCCGAATTCGTGCCAATCAAGGGCATAGTATAGAGGTAGATTTACAGTTAGAGCCTGCCATTCCTCCAGAGGTACTTTACCACGGTACAGGGCACCGCAGCGTCGAGTCCATCCTTCACGAGGGTTTGTCCAAGATGTCGCGGCACCACGTTCATCTATCCAGAGATATAGCAACAGCACACAAAGTAGGCGCAAGGCATGGTCGTCCAGTTATTTTTACTGTCAAAGCCGCAGCCATGAACGCAGCAGGCTAT
>DNXU01000025.1:949-1087 GCA_003505715.1 Cyanobacteria bacterium UBA8803
GAGGGATGAGGGATGAGGGGAAAAATATTTTCATTCATTCGTTGTGAGTGCAGCTCATAGTGTCTGTCATAAACTGCATACCACAGCATCAATTAGTTCCGACCTCTCTGTATTTCCCAATAACCAACAACCAACAAC
>DNXU01000025.1:1175-3251 GCA_003505715.1 Cyanobacteria bacterium UBA8803
CAACCAACAACCAACAACAACTTTATGTCTTCAGGCTATTCTGAAAACAATGAAACTGCTATCCCCAACAAGCTGCAAGCTAAAGGTTTGTTGGGAGCAGGATGGCGGCCATTATCCCGGCAGTTTGACTGGGATTTTTTCTGGCACCTAGTTCGTAATGATTCTTGGGAACTGGTTCAGAAAACTTTGGATATTACCAGCGATATTGCCGATACCCTAGGTCGCAATCATTATGCGCCTTGGGCAAATTTAATAGGTTTATTTTCGGAAAATATGCGCTATGAAATGGATGAGTTCTGGGATTACATTACTCCCGAACCTGTAGCTCCAAATCATCGCGATGGTGAAGTCATGATCGTGGAGACTCCGGTCACTAAAATTGTGACCCGTGACAGTATTCCTATTGATTACGTGCTAAACCTACTTCAGGAAGTGACTCTTTTCAAAGTCTTGGCTTTATTGGGCAATCCAGACCTAATTACCCAAGATTACATGGAGCGCCGTTTTTATTATCCCATTAATCGGTTTGTGAGCTGGGAACGTCTGGACGTGCTGGGAACTATATTAGCTTACTGGTCTAAACAGGATGTTTGGTTACAAATTGAAAATCATGGCAAAGGACGGCGACGGTACAGCCTAATCACTAAGGACATCGCACCTCTGGTAAATAAAGCAACGTACAATGTAGCAGTCATGCTGAGTGGCTACCAAAGCCGCGTTGGACAAGTTCACAGTCAATTCCCAATTCGGACATTTCCCGCAGATATTCAGAGCTTTACTGATACCGTCCAACAAGCCATTCTGGATCAAAATCAGCTCGCTGTACTGGTACACGGAGATCCCGGAACTGGTAAAACAGCTTGGACGCAAGCTGTAGCTAAGGAAATTCTAACCCCTCTGGGATATGTAATTTTTATCCTCGACCACGATGCCGTTGAAAACTTCGTGCCGCCGAGTTATTTACAGCGGATTGCTCTGATTATTAACGAAGCTGATAACTTAGCTCAAGACCGAGCCAGTGAAGTTGCCCAACGTAGTAATAAAACGGAGCATATTCTGAGTTTGTTGGATGGAACGCTGTATCAGAGCGTTATTGAGGAAACAGGAATTAAGGCTCAACAGAACCTGGTTGTTTTGATGACTTGTAATACAACGGAACGGCTCGATCCCGCTATGTTACGCAAGGGTCGAGTTGATTTGACCTATGAGTTTATTCATCAATTTGTATAACTGGGAAGTAGGGAGAGAGGGAAGAGGAAGATCTATTTTTATAATGTAGATGTTATTCTCAACGCTCTTGGTAATCTTCCGAAGACATGGGGTATAACTCCCATCGCTCAGAATCACGTTCGTCCAAAATATCGTTTGTCTGAAGAGATACCCCGTCGTCATAATCGAGGCCAACAGCAGCTCCCAGTTCTTCAACAATACTTTGATCGGGAGTAGCTACAGTTCCCCCCACTGCTTCGTCACCCACCAGAGCAGCCTGATCCCAACGAGCATCGATATCGCCTCCCGTAAGTTCTGGACTAGTAAATGTGTACGGCTCCAGGCGATCGCGCATAGTTCGTCCGCCCATTTCCAGTCCCGGCTCTAGGGCAACACCTGTACCTAAAGATTCAGTAATTCCCTGGGGTAGATCGGAAATAATTGCTTCGTCGTCATTATCTTCTACAGGTATATCCGAAACCAGGTCAGTATCTTCGATGGGTATATCTGAAAAATTTCTCTCCTCGCTTGTATTGAGTTCGTTATCTGCTTTTCTAGTCATATCGGCCATATGTTTCCTGTTCATACTCCGCTGGTTTTATCGATTACCGGGTGTTGCTGCTATCCATAACCTAGGGGTTGATGGTCATATCAGCCATGTACGGGGCGTTCCACTGCCGACTGATAGGAATACGCAGGATGCCTCTAATTCGGCGAAGCGATCGCGCTGCACCTCAGCTGATAGATTACCTACCATTTTCACGAATCCAGTTTGATTCATACCACTGGCTCAAGAGGTAGTTCTAAAGTGTAGTATTTGAGCTGATCTACCCACGCAACAAAAAATGAAAGCATAATTCCCCCATT
>DNXU01000025.1:3262-8557 GCA_003505715.1 Cyanobacteria bacterium UBA8803
TCAGGGTAAACCCATACCCCATAACCCATTCCAGACTTTCATGACAATGAGCTTATTACTAATAGATATGGACGGCACGCTCCGCGAACCACTCAGCGGACAGCAACACTTCCAACATCCCAAAGATCAACAGATTATTGAAGGTGCTGAGATTGCCCTTTGCGCCTACCAAGAGGATTGGATTATTGTTGGCATCACCAACCAAGGCGGAGTGGCTGCAGGTCATAAGTCTATGCAAAACTGCATCAAGGAACAGCAATACACGCTTGAGTTATTCCCAGAATTAAGAGAAATCTACTTCTGCCCCGACTTTGAGGGCAGAAAGTGTTTCCGCGTCACTCGTCACAATGTTCATAACCACAGCCAAACCAAGTGGTCTGGGCAGTACCGCAAACCGCGATCAGGCATGTTGCAACTAGCAATGGTCAGGCACAAACATACTCCGCAAACTTCCCTGTATGTAGGCGATCGCTCCGAGGATGAACAAGCTGCCCAACGAGCAGGTATACCCTTTCAATGGGCATGGGACTGGATCGAGCAACATCAAGAGGCGATCGTCCCCAACCTTGCAAAAGTACAATAACCAGAAAGGCCAAGGGTTGGATATTGTAATTTACAGCAGTGTCCGTTTACATAAAAGCCCCTAAGCTTCTTCTTGATTGGCTTCAGGTTTATCGCTGACCCGTGGATTGGTGGGAGAACTTTGGCGAATGCTCATCCGTTCTTCTCGATCTATAAATCCGCTCTCTGGTTGTGGCTCTGGCAGCTCGATATCTTTTTGATCGCTATCATTGATGGTAGATTCTATGTCCTGAGGTTTAATTTGATTACTCATGATGACTTCCTTAATAAAGATTGACCTACCATAGTAATTTCTTACTCATGGTTATTACTTCACTCGTGGCAGTAGCTCAACTTTGGACTTTGGCACAGCCTGCTTACCGTCGCTCGAAGGCTTTGTAGGCATCAATCACATTACATGTCTTATCCTAGTCAAACTTTGTGCTGATGATGTCTGTCTAGAGTTTCAAGTGGTTGTACTGCTAAAGCAGGAAATTCTCAAGCAAGGGAACAGGTAGAATGATTTACGTACAAAAAGTATAAAAAGTTACTTTTGATAACTCCCACCTTTTAGGGGTAGGGAATGGCGTTATGGTATGAGAATTGAGCGTTCAGCCATACAGTTGATGCAACTGAAAAAAGCATCTTGCCAACTAACCATATTAAGGTATTCAGTTCAGACGCAACCTAATTTCCCATTCCCCTTCGGCTATGCTCAGGGTAAACCCATTCCCTATTTCCAAAATTATCTCTTGCTATTAATGAGCGCTCCTGCTGCTGCTTGAAGAGAAGGATAATCAAGTTCTGGCTGACCGTTGATGTAGTATTTACTTCCTACAGCTTCACAGATAGTACCCACGAGCGACCCATCAGCGTTATAGACTGCTAATACCTGCTCAATTTCACTGGGTTGAAAACCTTGGAGAGTTGTACTCCATTCACTTTGTTCGAGCGAGCGAATTTTAATTGTTTCTTCCATGTCATTGACTCCGCTAGTAACTTTCACTACACAAAAACTGAGTATGCAGCAGAAAAGTTTTTTAGACAACAAGTCTGAGATCCTCTATTGAGATTGCTCAATGGCACTGAGCAGCTTCTCAACCTCAGCATTAGGTGACAGGAAAGAAAACAGATGTTTAAAACGGAGTTGCCCTTGTGGGTTGAGCAGAAACTGTGCGGGTAGGGGAGCGCCTAATGCTTGGCCAACTTCATAAGCTTGAAAAGTACGACAGTCGGGGTCACTCAGGAGGGGCATTTTTAAACCCAGGTCTTTAACTACTTGTTGGCTCTGCTGCCGATCTGTACTTGTTATCATCAGCACCTCAACCCCCTTCTCGGTAAATCGCTCGTACTTCTCGTTCATCGCCTTGATGTGGGGGAAGCACAGGGGACAGTATTGCTTTTCAGTAAAAATGCGCGTAAAAGCCAGAAGGACAGGTTGTTGACCTCGGTAACTCGATAATTTGACTTGACGGTTGTTGGTAATATCTGGAAGCTCAAAGTCAGGTGTTATCGCTCCCAGTTGGAGAGGGTTGCTGGCAGGTACTGGGAAAAAATTACGGACAAAGCGCTCGTTAAATAAGCCGCTAAAGTCACTAGACGTTAGCATTGAGGGTTGAATCCTCCTTAACTATATAAATATAGACCCCAACAAGTTTATGTTGGGGCGTATCTATCGGTCTACAAAATTCTCACCCTTTAGAGTTAAACCGCCGCAAAGTACACCTTGGACTTGACGGGGTCGGGCACCATGGTCTTGTCACCCGGTTGCCAACCAGCAGGACAGACTTCATCCGGATGCGCCTGAACGTATTGAATTGCTTTCAGAGTACGCAGGGTTTCATCTACGCTACGGCCAAAGGATAGGTTGTTTATGGTCGCGTGCTGAATGATGCCTTCTTTGTCGATGATGAACAACCCTCGCAGCGCCACACCTGCATCTGGATCGAGAACATTGTATGCTATACTGATTTCTTTTTTGAGGTCAGAAACCAGAGGATAATTTAAATCACCGACACCGCCCGATTTGCGGTCGGTCTGAATCCATGCTAGGTGAGAGAATTCGCTGTCTACAGAGACGCCGAGAACTTCGGTGCCTAGTTCTTTGAATTCCTCATAGCGATCGCTAAATGCCGTGATTTCAGTGGGGCAGACAAAGGTGAAGTCTAACGGATAGAAGAACAGAACGACATATTTACCGCGATAGTCAGATAGTTTAATGGTCTTGAATTCTTGATCGACTACAGCAGTAGCACTGAATTCCGGAGCCGATTGGCCTACTCGCAGACATCCTTCCATTGCATTTGTCATGAAATCATTCTCCTTGAACTTTTTGGCGTATACGTTCGCCACAAACCATCAGTAAGGTTAGCGCAACCTTACCTAGATTACTAAATACTGATTATTTACGAACTGTAACGACTATATCATACTCATAACGATTTTGAGTAGGCAGTTGATTGGGGGTTGGGGTTTTGGCAATTTTTTCTTCTGAGCAGAAAATTCATACAGGAAACCGTAGATTAGACATGCAAGGCACAATCGTTTCCATCGGGGTGAATTACTTAGATAGGCGAGAATGGCTGCTTACCAATGGATTGGGCAGTTTTGCGAGTGGTACAGTTTGCGATGCTCGCACCCGTACCTATCACGGTTGGTTAATCGCTGCCCTCGATCCGCCAGGACGCCGTACCCTGTTGCTGTCTCATTTTGATGCCAGCTTAGAAATCGCAGGGAAGGTTTGGGCGATCTCAACCAATTTTTGGGATCGCGGCAAGACGATCGCTCCCTTCGGTTACCAACTCCTGCGTTCCTTTGAAATCAACCCAGTACCTCAGTGGGTGTGGGGTTACCAACAGTGGCAGTTGACGCGGCAGGTAGTCATGCCTTATGGATTACAGGGGAATGGCGGATGGACTCAAGAAATTCCTCAGGACTCATGCTCGATCACCAATTGCCAATACTGCAACCGCATCTTAATTCACTATCGGTATGAAGGGAACAACTCCGCAATCTTGAGGCTGCGGCCTTTGATTGCGGATCGCGACTTTCACCACCAACAGTCAGCTGATGAGAATGTACAATTCTCCCAATTAGTAGGAGAGCAGGGAATTTACTTGCAATGCACTCACAACAATCAAGTAGGAACCCCCTGGCAGTTGCGCTGGAGTAGGGGGGATTACGAACCAGAAGGAGTTTGGTATTGGAATTATTACTATCCAGAAGAAAACCAGCGGGGGTTAGGTGACAAGGAAGACCTCTACAGTCCTGGCTACCTAAGAGTAAGGATGCATCCCGGCTCGTCCGTAACCCTAGAAGCACGGGTAGGATGTCCGGATGCAGCACTTCCCCAACTCAATTCCCAGTTATTTGGGCAAGCAGTACTCGAAGAGCAAAAACGACAAAACCAACTTTACATCCTAGGCTCTACAGCTGCCCAGAAATTTTATCAACTGCGCAGGCCACAACACCCTGAGACTCCCATTCCCGAAACAATTTGGCATCAACTATTGCAAGCGGGCGATCGCTTTATTGCCTACCGCGCCTCGATTAATGGCCCAACGGTCATTGCAGGTTATCCCTGGTTTAATGATTGGGGCCGCGATACGCTAATTGCTTTACCCGGACTGGCTTTAGCCACAGGAAATTTTGCTCTCGCTAAGGGATTGCTCAAAACCTTTGCCAGCTATTGTCAGGATGGATTGATTCCTAATACTTTCCCCGATGCTGGTGCCGAACCTATTTATAACAGTATTGATGCATCCCTTTGGTGGCTGGAGACCCTGGGACTTTATCTAGAAACAACCCAAGATTGGGACTTTTTGATTCAGCAATACCCTGTAGTTCGGAAAATCTACAAAGCCTATACGGCAGGAACCCGCTATCAGATTCAGGTAGATGCTGCCGATGGACTGCTGACATGGGATGCGCCAGATGTTGCCATTACCTGGATGGATGTCGTGCTTGACGGTCAACCAATTACCCCACGTCGAGGCAAACCTGTAGAAATCAACGCTCTTTGGTATTCGGCATTGTGTTGGATCGGCCAGTGGACAGAAAAAATGGTTATCGGTGCTATTTCCGACCGAGTGCGTCTGATGCATCATGCCCAACACTATTTTCAACAGGCACAGAAGGTGAAGGCGTCTTTACAAAAGTTTTGGAATCCGGATTGTAATTATTTCTTCGATACGATCGCCCCAGACGATCGACGGGATGCTCGGATTCGTCCTAATGCAGTTTTAGCTCTCTCCCTTGCTCATTGCGGTTTTCCTGAAGATCAGGCACGCCGAGTGTTGCAGGTGGCACGAGAGCGCCTCCTCACCCCCTACGGCCTACGCAGCCTCGACCCAACAGATCCGGACTACATCGGTTACTATAGCGGTGATCGCTGGCATCGAGACCGCGCTTACCATCAGGGAACGGTTTGGAGTTGGCTGATCGGACCCTTTAGCCGCGCCTGGAAGCGTTTCTATCCCACAGAACCCCTCCCCTTTGACTGGCAGCCATTGCTGGATCACCTTCAGCAGCAAGCTGGTCTTGGCTCCATTTCCGAAATTTTTGACGGCAACCCCCCCCACTTACCCCAAGGTGCGATCGCCCAAGCATGGTCAGTTGCCGAACTGATCCGTCATTTCGCCAATTTTGAGTAGTAATGGTGCGGAAGGTGGGTACCAACTAACCACCAACCACCAATAACCAACCACCAATAACCAACCACCAACCACCACCAAC
>DNXU01000025.1:8617-18438 GCA_003505715.1 Cyanobacteria bacterium UBA8803
AACAACCAACAACTAACAACTAAATCTTTTAAGCGCTGCAATAGCGTGTAACCGCACTGCCTGGTCTGGGTCGTTGGTCAAGAATATCAGAGGCTCTATAGATCGAGTCTCTCCGAGTTGTCCTAGGGATAGAGCGAGCGCTTGTTTGATCGGCGTCTGTTGAGTGGCTAACTGTCCGGAGTGCAGGAAGTTGATTAGAATTTGAGTCGCTTGGGGTTTTAACTCCCAGGACTCTATTCGACCCAGTACGGTTACAATTTCCTGACAAATGGGCTGAGGTGACCAACGCAGTCCCTCCTGTAAGCAATCTAAGACTTTAGCAGTTTCCGACCAACTTAAAGCTCGCACGATTTCTGTTTTTAATCCGATCGGTGTTACCGATGACTTGAGTACTCGAAATAGGGCGTCGGCAGCATCGTCAGTTCCCAAACGTCCTAGAGCGATCGCAGCTTGCTGGCAAACTTCGCTGTTGAGGTCGTACAGCAAAGGTTTGAGGTAGTTAACTAGATCTAGTTCTTTTAATTGGCGGGCGCGTAACCCCAGAGCGATCGCCGCTTCTTTTCTCACCAGTACCGCCGTGTCCTTTAAGGCGTCTATTAACACAGGGGGAATTCGCGGGTCTTGGAAGCTGCTTAATGCTTCAATTGCAGTTGCTCGAATAGTAGGTAGGGGGTCTTTGACCACACTGAGCAGCGGTACGATTGTTTCTGGGTGTCGGATGTGGGCGAGGGATTTTACGGCTAAAGCTTTTGATTCTTCTTGTGCTAGTAAACCGCTTAATGCTTCAATAGCACAAGTGCCTATATTGGTTAATGCCTGTGCTGCCATCTGGGCTAAGTCTTCATCTTCAGCGGTCTTGAGCAGTTCTATTAACGACTTGATGATAATCGGCTCGTTGAACTGTCCCAAGATCCGACCTGCAAACCAACGCGCTTCGGGATCGACTTCTTCGTCTTCGAGGATTTCTAGCAACGGTGCGATCGCCTGTTGCCCAAAGGTGGGCAATACTTTCGCTACTTCCCACCTCTGCTGAAAATCACCTACCTCGATTGCCTGTAGCGCTAGATTAAGTACTTGCTGAAGATCTTTTTGTTCTAAGGATTGTAAGCTCCTGCGGTTTTCCTCCAGCGGCAGCTCTAAATATTGCTTCAGTAATGACCAATTCTCTTGCCCTGGCGTTGCGATCCCTTGTTCTAAAGTATTGGACATGTTTGAGTGCTTGCCTTCTGGTAACGTTTTTGCAGGAAACTTGCTCACTGTTATACAATCCTATTTCAGACACCTTTAACCACATCGATGGGATTGGTAATTTTGTCCCCCATCTAAAGATTTGCCAAACCTTGGCTCATTAAGCAAGCGAGCATGATTTAATAGCATAGGATCGATGCATTTTCTGCAAAAAATAGATGAGGAGAGGGAGTTTTGCTGTCCGGGTGTAGGGTGTAGGGTGTAGGGAAAATCGACCAACACCCCACCTAATTCAAAACTCATTCCTCAAAACTCTACCCCACACCCTAGACCCCATCTCACTTTCCAACTTTCTTGTCACCCCTTCAGCTAACTGAGTCCTGTCCAACTTTATACTATGGGTTGATGAATTTAGGAGTCCCTAACCTCCTGAATAGACCTGTAAATAAGCTTTACATCAAGGGCTGGAGAAATCCTATCTAGGCTAGAAACGAAGCCTTACTCTTGTAAACAGAAATCATTTGTAAGTTCTGAGAAAATTCATGAAAGTCGCAGTATTCAGCACCAAATCCTATGACCAGAAGTTTCTGGAAACTGCTAACATCCACTACAATCACGAACTAGTTTTTTTTGAACCGCGTCTCACTTATGATACAGTTGCCCTAGCGGCAGGATTTCCAGCTGTGTGCGTGTTTATCAATGACCAGCTTGAGGACAGAACCTTACAAGCTCTTGCCTCACAGGGAACGAAGCTAATTGCCACACGTTCTGCTGGTTTCAACCACATCGATTTGAACGCTGCTGCTCATTTGGGGATGACGGTTGTGCGCGTTCCTGCTTATTCGCCCTATGCGGTTGCCGAACATACAGTCGGATTGATTTTGACCCTAAATCGCAAGATCCATCGCGCTTACAACCGAGTGCGAGATGGTAATTTTTCTCTGGATGGATTCATGGGATTCGACTTGCATGGCCGAACTGTAGGGGTTGTCGGCACTGGAAAAATTGGGTGCATTGTGGCGCAGATTCTCAAAGGATTTGGCTGTGAGTTGCTAGCCTACGATCTCTATGTGAATCCTCATTGCGAGGCTCTAGGTACAACCTATGTAGAGCTATCAGAACTGTTCGCAACTTCTGATATTATTTCCCTCCATTGCCCCCTAACTCCCCAAACCTATCATTTAATTAACGCAGAAGCGATAGAACATATGAAGCCTGGGGTAATGCTGATTAACACTAGTCGAGGAGCCTTAGTTGACACCCAAGCTGTTATTGAGGGTCTCAAATCTCGGAAAATTGGTTATCTCGGCCTAGATGTTTATGAGCAAGAGTCTGAGCTATTTTTTGAGGATTTATCTGAAGAAGTCATTGAGGACGATATTTTTGAACGCCTGCTAACGTTTCCTAACGTTCTCATTACTGGTCATCAAGCGTTCTTTACTGAAGACGCCCTCAAAAATATTGCCGAGACTACGCTGTCTAATATTAAAGACTTTGAGTTGGGTCATCCTTGCCCGAATGAAGTCAGTACTAAGCGCATCGTGGCAGCCTAGTGCGGTGAAAGCAGCTATGCAGGAGGCCGAAGTCCGAACGCAGGCAGGAGGTAGAAGGTAGTCCCGATGAAAAAATTTCACAGCCATGAATGAAAGTGGTATTTCCCATTACCAATTACCAATTACCCACAGCACAACATCGACCATGCAACTCAAACTCATGACCTTAAACCTGCGCCACGACAAACCTGACCCGGGCAAAAATGCTTGGACAGTGCGCAAAGAAGCAGTGGCTGCCATTATCACCTACCACGCACCGGATATTATCGGCACCCAGGAAGGTAAAGCCCAGCAGCTTCTAGACTTGCACCGACTTTTACCGGATTACCAAAGCATCGGAGGCGATCGCACGGGCACAAATACGGGCGAATACTGTGCTATTTTCTACCGTCAAGATCGACTTAAGTGCCGAGATCGAGGTGATTTTTTCTTAAGCGATACTCCTGATGTTCCTGGTAGTATTAGTCCAAACTGGGGTAACCCCTTGCCGCGTATGACCAGCTGGGCAGTATTTGCTGTAAAAGGCGAATCAAAAACGGTAACCTGCTTTAATACCCATCTCGATTACAAGAGTGCCAAGGCGCGAGAATTGGGGGCTAAGCTGATTTGCGATCGCCTCACTCGCCTTCAACCCGAAGACACGTATCTATTCCTTACCGGAGACTTTAACGCCGAACCTAGCAGCCTACCCAGGGAAATATTCTCCCCGCCGTTACCCAATGGCCTCACTCTCCGCGATGCCTTAGCAGAGGTGACTTTAGAACATCAACTTAGTTTCCATAATTTTACAGGTCAACCTTTCGCTGCCGTCGATACAATTTACTACGACAGTCAAGTTAACTTGCAACAAGTCAAGGTAGACAATAGTCAATGGCAGGGAATTTGGCCATCAGATCACTTTCCGGTCATTGCTGATTTTATAACTGGGGTTTGAAATAATAGTTGGGTTGCGCTCGTGAATATGAATAAATCGTGGGTTTTCTTACAGTAAATGAGCGAGAAAGCCCACGTCTTTTTATAAAGAGTTGTCTTCAAATAACTGCTGAATATCTATCTTGAGAGTGACGAATCCAATCATTAATAGACATAGGCTATAAGAGTTTGGGGGTTTGTAAGCAGTATTGTTAATGGTTGAACAGCGGTTTGAACTGATAGAGGCTGACAACCCCTAAAAAAAGAATGAAAAGAAGAATGAAAAGCGTAAAGTGAATTATGGTCTCGAACAATAAAGCCGACGCCCCACGCATCGCCATCCTCATGGAACAAAACGTTGAGGATGTTGAGTTTCTAATTCCGTACACGGCTTTCCGAAAAGCTGGAGCGAGCATTAAGGTACTTGGTTCCCGTATGAACGAACAGTATAAAGGTAAGCGAGGTCAAGTAACGGTTGAACCAAATGGCACCACCACAGAAGCAAATGCTACAGAATTTGATGTGGTGATTATTCCAGGTGGTATGGCTCCAGATAGAATGCGTACCAATAGGAAAACCGTAAGATTCGTCCAAGAGGCAATGGCACAAGGTAAACTTATTGCTGCGGTTTGCCACGGGCCACAGGTTTTGATTGAAGGTGACTTACTACGAGGCAAGAATGCCACTGGTTTTATTGCCATCAAGAAAGATATTCAGAATGCTGGTGCAAATTATATAGATGAGCCGCTCGTGGTTGACGGTAACCTGCTTACCTCTCGCCGTCCTGGTGATTTGCCCATCTTCACCTCTGCTATTTTGACTCGTCTAGGTTTGAGCATTCCAGATACCACAATACCAGATGAGAGCGATCGCAATGCTGGATGGTGGAAACTGGCGCAAGAGTGGGGTGGTTCTAGTAAAGGAGAAATTGTAGACGGGATAAATACTGCGATCGCAGGTGAGCGATACGCTCTTGAAGTATTTGACAATTATGCCGATCGGGTTTCGGATCGAGAACTTAGCGCTTGCTTCAGAGAGATTTGCGTCCACAAACGCAGTAACATCCAGCGCCTGCAAGAACGCCTAGCGGTGCTAGAAGAAACCGAGTCTTTCCAAGCCGCTAACAGTGGAGCTTTAGCTACACTGAGGAGTTGGTTCCAGTCAGAACGCGACGATCTCCAGATCCTGCGTCGAGCCTTAGGAGATTTACAGACTGGTGTTGTCGATACCTACAACCTGCGCAATAAGTTTACCGACCCAGCCACGGTTGCTATCTTCGATGACATGGAAATTAATATTGCTCAAGACGAGCAGCGAGTAGCAGATCTCTATCACGATCGAGCCGGAACATATAGACCAAAGCCACCCGAACCAACTACAAGTGCTTCTGTAAAAGCTTGAGGGAACACCACATGGTCTTTAAGCTTGGACTTTTTCGAGCTAAAAAGATTACTTATAACTTCCGAACAGCAAGGAGATAATTTGTGAGTAGATCTTTCCAGTCTTGGGTTGGACATCGCTTAAGGGAGGGACTGCTGTACCTTCAAAGGATGACTTATCCCAAATCGGAGAAGCGATTGGTCATATTCCCATGGTGTAGCATAGAGGCTAGCTCGGCGCGTGAACGTGCTTACAATATTGGTAAGAATCTGCGAACCAAGGGCTGGCGAGTGACCATAGTACCCTTTCAGCTTGAATTAGAGCAGCGGAGGCGGATATTGCGCTGGGAAAAGCCCCAAATTCTGTTGATCGAAATGGCTCGCCACCCGTTGAATCTTCCGGAATTCTACGATGTGTCACGTATCATCTTTGACATTGATGATGCCGATTTTTTTGACCCTGAGCAGAAACCGCGAGTGATCGAGTGTTGTAAAGGAAGCGATTTAGTGATTTGCGGCAGCAAATTCGTGGCTGATTTCTGCCGTCAGTACAACTCTAATACGCACATCGTCTGGACTGGCATGGCTCCTCGGCAGCAAGACTACCCACCGCCTAGTCAGCGTCAACGGATTGTCGCTTGGGGTATAAGCAATTCCGTTGCTTATCTGGACGAGCGCGATTTTTTAGCTGAGGTGATGATCCAGCTGTGCGAAAAGATTGATTTTGAATTCTGGGTGTACGGTGCTAACGATTTCGGTGCGTTGCAGTCCTATGTGAATCGGCTGGAGCAACATAAGGTTAAGGTCAAGCTAATTCCACCTTTGCCATTTGAGAAGTACCATACTTCCCTGGAAAACGCGGCAGTGGGTTTGCATCCTATCGGTAACTCGTCGCTATTTAGCCTTGGCAAGTCGTTTGGCAAGCTGAATTCTTACATGCTATGTGGCGTGCCGATTGTAACGCATAGAAAGCTAGATTACCCTGACTTCTTTCGTGACAAGGAAAACGGGATGCTTGCTAGTGAGCCTGATGAGTGGGTAGAAAAGATCTATAAGCTTCTGTTTGATCCGACATTGCGGGACAAGATGGCTGCTCAAGCCAAACTAGATTTTCAACGCGAACTATCAAGTGAGGCAGCTGCACAAAAGGTTCAAGCTCTGTTGGAAACTCTCCTAAATTAGCTATTTGGGGAATGGTTCCTAGTGCTGCAATTCCTGTTGAAGAAACTTGCCCCACTCTACTGCTAAGGGAATTTCGGTAAAGGGGATTTTGATCGGGTCGGTGGGTTCTTGTAAAAGGAATTCTAAAGCGATCGCTCGACCTTGACTGGGTGGTGTCTCTAAGTTAACGACTTGGTCATTCACTAGTAAGCGGATTGATTGCACGTCTTGAAGGGAGAAGGTTTGTAGATGCACTGGCCCAGAACGGCTGGGTTTTCCCCAGGTCAACTGGCTATTTTTTTGACCCAGCACCGCATAAATATCGTATTTTGCCCGATCGAATTGCTGCGCCCAATGGCGATAAGCTTCAACTTTTTGGTATTCGTTCCAACCCGACCAAGCGAGCCAAATAAATACAGCCAGTAAGGGTAACCAGAGTAAACCGCGTTCCATATTTTCACAGTGGACAGTGGACAGTTGACAATGGACAATATTGTACCAAGTTATCAACTCTCAACTGTCCACTGTTGAATAGGGAGAGGGAGAGAGGTTAATTTTCTATTGGAACCAAGTCTAATTCTTTTAGTGCCCGTTCTAGAGCAGCGGTTTCAAAGTTTAGGGTCATCGCTCCATGAAAGTTAGGTTTTACGGTAATGTCATCAATCGTGTAAACATTCACGACTCCAAACTGAACGGCTTTGACATCGGCTTTTCTGGGCAAGATCTCGACATATTTTTTTAAGTAACCCGCGCTAATATTAACGGCTATATCAATACGATGGTAATTGCCTACGTTAACCAAGCCAAACATTTTGATATCTACTTGAGATTGTTCTTGCTGAATTTGCTCTTGTAAAGTTAAGGCTCCCACATCAATTAACTCTTCCATTTGAGCGGTATCGGCTAAATTTTTCTTGAACAACCCTAAAAGCTGCATTAAGGTGACTTCATCGCGATCTCGGAGAATCAACTCTAGATTCACTCCCAGCTTCTCTTCATTAACGTTAGCCTTGAGAAACGCGATCGCAGTTTCTTTAAACCTCTGACTTACTTCCTGCTCCTCCTTAGCAGCTAAACTTTGTCCATCTCCGATATCGATCAGGCCAAATTTAATCAACAGTTTGTCAATCCCCAAGATTTGCTTTTGAATCGCTAGCAACAGCATGGATCTCAGATTCGACCGCAATTCACCAATCGGATTCAATAACCACCAAATCCTCCGGGTGGGAGATAATCGATGGAACTGTTGACCTCGATGCCAGCGATATTTTAACTTTTGATAGGGCAGGTAGCGTTTTAGAGAGGCTATCTGCCAATAAGGGATTTGGATTAAGAGTTTGCCTGATTCAAAGCTTAAGGCATAGCGAATATTTTCTTCGATTTGAATTTCAACGTCGTAAAGGTCGAAGAGACTGGTGCGTCTGCCTAAAACTCCAATATGGAAATCTCGAATAAAATAAGCGGCTGCTTCAAGTTGATGGATAAGCTGTTTTTTAATCGAATTAAAGTCGAGATCTTTCCCGACTTTTAACGAAATTTTGTAAGATTCTTCTAGGGGAGTAATTTGGCTAGCAGGAATTTGCCTGTGCCTTAAAGATTCGCTGATGTCCTGGTCTAGCTTTCTCAACAGCTCTGTGGCATATTCGTGAAAAAAATCTAGGAAATACTCGTAGCTTTTAGTGCGATCGACATTTTGAGTCATGGTTGTAACTTAGAATGGCGTAAGTTCCGGTATGCCAGGAGCGAAGTCGAAGGGTTTTTAGGTATGCGCCTTATAATAGGTAAGGACTTGTTGATATTGATTTCAGGACAAGGTTGGCAATCCTTAAACTCTGCTCCCACCATCTCCAGATTATCCAAACTCAGGCCGAAAGCACCTATCCGGAGGAGTGCTGCGGGTTGCTGTTGGGTCAGCTCAATGGGGATGTCAAAACGTTAGTTGAGGTATGGCCTACCGAAAATGCTTGGAATGATGAGGCAGCTGAGGCTTTCCAAGCGATTGAGGGTTCAGTCCAGCACTTGTCTGGGAAACGCAACCGCTTTACGATTGACCCTCAAGTCATGCTAAAGGCTCAAAAGGACGCACGCGATCGCCATTTGGATATAATTGGAATCTATCACTCTCATCCCGATTACCCAGCCGTGCCTTCGGAATTCGATCGGGCGATCGCTTGGCAGCAATACTCGTATATTATAGTTTCCGTTCAACAAGGTTTAGCTTGTGACCTCAGAAGCTGGAGCCTCCATGATGATGGCCAATTCCAGCCAGAGGAGGTTCTCAAGGTCGAAGCTTCGGCTCTTGGGGAGTTTGGCACCCTATCCTCTAGCGGATAAATGCTGCTGTTAGGGGGATGGGGGAGCAAGTGCTAACAGCTAAACGGCTGGCCTCAACGACTTCTTGGATAAGCTATTCACTATTGAAGCTCCTTACCGAATTGCCATGTTAAATCCCAATCTGGATGAAATCCAGCTAACCCGCGAAGAATACGAACGCTATTCCCGGCATCTAATTTTGCCGGAAGTTGGGCTGGAAGGGCAAAAACGCCTCAAAGCCGCCAGCGTGCTTTGTATCGGTACGGGTGGACTCGGTTCACCGCTATTGCTTTACCTCGCTGCTGCGGGTATCGGGCGCATCGGGATTGTTGATTTTGATGTCGTCGATAGCTCTAACCTCCAACGTCAGGTGATTCACGGCACCTCCTGGGTGGGTAAACCGAAAATTCAGTCCGCCAAAACCCGAATTCTCGAAATTAACCCCAACTGCCAGGTAGAACTCTACGAAACTCGTCTGACTTCCGAAAATGCCCTGGATATTATGAAACCCTACGACATTGTCGTAGATGGTACTGATAACTTCCCCACCCGTTACCTCGTCAATGATGCCTGCGTATTGCTGGGGAAACCCAATGTCTATGGTTCAATTTTCCGCTTTGAAGGTCAGGCAACTGTATTTAACTACGAAGGCGGGCCAAACTACCGCGACTTGTACCCCGAACCCCCACCACCAGGAATGGTGCCTTCTTGTGCAGAAGGTGGCGTTTTAGGTATTCTGCCAGGAATTATTGGTGTCATCCAGGCCACGGAAACCGTTAAGATTATTTTGGGGCAAGGCCAGACCCTCAACGGACGGTTGTTGCTGTACAACGCCCTGGATATGAAATTCCGCGAACTCAAACTGCGACCAAATCCAGAGCGCCCCGTAATTGAGAAGTTAGTTGACTACGAACAATTCTGCGGTATTACCCAAGCCAAAGAACAGGAGGCAAAACAGTTGATGGCACTCCAAGAGATGAGCGTACAGGAACTGAAGGAACTGCTAGATAGTGGCATGAAGGACTTTGTCCTCGTTGACGTTCGCAATCCCAACGAGTACCAGATTGCTAAAATTCCAGGATCAGTCCTCGTACCTTTACCGGACATCGAGAATGGTTCTGGTATCGAAAAAATTAAGGAATTGCTTAACGGTCATCGTTTAATTGCTCATTGCAAGATGGGAGGACGTTCTGCCAAAGCCCTATCAATTCTCAAAGATGCCGGAATTGAAGGAACCAACGTTAAAGGTGGAATTACCGCCTGGAGTCGGGAAATAGACTCATCAGTACCAGAGTATTAAGGATGAGGGATGAGG
>DNXU01000409.1 GCA_003505715.1 Cyanobacteria bacterium UBA8803
ATCCCTCACCCCTCACTCCCTCATCCCTCCTCTCCCTCGTCGGGTAGCGTCGTTGCTGAAACTGTAACCATTTAAACCTTTAACACTTAGGCGTGGCAGTGTAGAAGACAAAGGCAGCTGTATTATACAGAATCGTGCCATTTGTCAAGTAAGGAGAAACGATCCAATGACTGAAAGGTTTCTATCGCGTTACGGTTTCCCAACCAGCCGGCACTTACAGACTATTGCTTTAGCCGTGGGTCTGGCGGTGATGGGTTTGGCTAACCCAGCAATAGCTCAAGAGCGCCTATTGCGGACTCTGACGGTTACTGGCCAGGGGATGGAAAGAATTCCCACGACGATGACTCAGGTACAGTTAGGGGTTGAGGTGCAGGGAAAAACGGCCCAGGAAGTGCAGCAAGAAGTGGCACGCCGCTCAGCTGCTGTAGTGGAATTACTGCGATCGCGCAATGTCGAACAATTGCAAACCACCAATATCCAGCTCAACCCAGTTTACAGCTACGAGAATAACGTGCAACGCCTCACCGGCTATTCTGCTACCAATACGGTCAAGTTTCGGGTGTCCACTGACCAAGCTGGGACGCTATTAGATGATACAGTTCAGGCCGGTGCCACTCGGATTGACTACGTGAGTTTTACAGCCTCCGAAAGTGCGATCGCCCAAGCTCAAAAACAAGCTCTGCGGGAAGCGACCCAGGATGCTCAACAACAAGGGGATGCCGTTTTGAGCGCTCTGAACCTCACCCGTAAAGATATCGTCAACATTCAAATCAATGGCGCTACGCCACCCCCACCCATGCCCCTGTTGGAAAGAGCCGCTTTTGCCGAGCAAAAAGTTAGCACGCCGATCGTGGGTGGCGAACAAGAGGTGCAGGCATCTGTTACCCTGCAAATTAGTTACTAATTCATCGCTCAGGAGTCTGCCATTAACTGCGTACACCAGAACGCCTGAAAACCACCCCCTCACCCCCTCACCCCCTCACCTCCTCTCGCTATTTTCAAGTCAGAACTCCGCTTCGTCGTAGCGATCTACCGCGTCAGGGTCACTATCCCGTTTGGAACCTAACAAATCCAGTCGCTCGACCTTAATGACTGGCTTCGAGCGATTGGCTCCCGTGACGCGATCGCTCCACGTCTCAATTTTTAAAGCACCTTGAACGCCAATTAAAGTGCCCTTGTGTACGTAATTTGCCGCCACTTGTTCGAGTCGAATAACGAATCACTTCGTTACCCTCTCTTTCAAAACCGTGCTTGCCGTTTTCACCGCACACGGCTCCTCAATGAATTGGCGCTTTTCATGCGTACCTTTAACGTCATGACAATGGGCGTGTAGAAGCTGTAGATTGCTCCTCGTGTCTTGTCCTCCGATAGTCAGAGGCGTTTTAGGCTCTACTTCCATTACGTCCTTATTCCTGAACAGGAGTCCACAGTTTTCGCATTTTCCCTTTTGGCGTTCCAAAAGTTTCTTTACTCTGGGAGTTAGTCCAGGATAGCTCTTTGTTCTTAGACTCCAGTATGAATCTCTTCCGTCAAATGGACTGCTTGTACCTTGAACCTTGTTATGCCTGATTATAGGCATTTCTTGGTGTTTAATCAATTTATGTCCATCTTCAGTTGCAAATGCCCAGTTATCTCCGCCTATGATTCTCCAGTATTTTCGGATTATTTCAGAGGAATTACTTCTAGTACACTTGCGTTTTCCCCAGGCTTTCAGCATTGAGAATACCAGGCTTTCACATTCAGAGAATGTATCTTTGCTTGATACCGACGAATAGTAGTTGCACCAGCCTCTTATGACTGGATTTAACCTACTTATCAGGGCTTCTTGGGGTGAACCATGATGTGCCTTGATAATTCTTTTAATTTCGTCTAGATGCTTTTTGATTGCCTTTTTACTGGGCTTGATGAGCGCTTTAAACCCAAGATTTTCTGGTTCTTGCCAACCTGCCTTACTTGTCTTTGCAGCTCGGTATGCACCTACTTTATACTGCCTTACATTGAATCCTAGAAAATCAAAACCTTCGGATGTATGGCATATCTTGGTTTTACTAGCCTTCAGCTCTAATCCCATTTTGCCCAACCACTCTGCCGCTTTCTCCTGTAGATACTCCACAAATTCTTTGGATTCATGCAGTATTACGAAGTCATCAGCGTATCTGATAACCGTTGCACTTGTTTTATTAGCCTGACCGTTGGGATATCTTCCAGACTTTTTAAAGCTTGAAATATAATCCTCAAAGCCATGTAAGGCTATGTTGGCTAATAATGACGATATTACCCCTCCTTGAGGAGCTTCTGTCTCTGTTTTAGAGAAGGTTCCAAAGTCTATCACTCCCGCTTTAAGCCACGATTTTATTTGATGGCGTAACACTGGGAATGTATTTAGTTTTTCTAGGAGGGCAGTGTGGTCAATTTTATCGAAGCATTGCGATATGTCTGCATCCAGCACGTACTTTTCTTTACGGTTGATGTGCTTAAATATTGCTTCGATGGCATCATGAGCCGATCTGCCTGGTCTAAAGCCGTAGCTATTTGGCTCGAACTTAGCTTCCCATTCGGGTTCTAGTACGAGCTTTACCAAGGCTTGTTTTGCTCTGTCTTGCATTGTGGGGATTCCTAATGGACGTTTTTCGTCTCTGCCAGGTTTGTCTATCCAAACTCTTCTGGCTGGAAGGGCTTTTCCTGTTACCTTCAATTGGCTTACCAGGCTCATCCTTTGCTTTGGGGTTAGATTTTTCAATCCATCCACTCCAGGGGTTCTTTTGCCTCGGTTATCCTGTGTAACTTTTCGTGTCGCAAGACATTTGGCTGACCAGGATCTCATCAAAGTTTTCTGGAGCCTACGAACAGCTTTAACGTCACCACGTTGAGAGGCTCGAAATATTCTCTTTTGGAGCTTGAACACTCTGCGCTCAATCTGTTTCCAGGGCAGTTTGTTCCATTCCACCGTCTGATTGTTCAGCGTTTTAGACATTACTCTCACTCAAGACTATTTCTTCCAATACATCGTGAGTCTGTTTGCATATCCCTGTCATTACACAGGGCGTTCGCTTTTGACTCAATCCCACTTCCAAAAAGCTTGCGGATGGTTTCCTGCTTGTGTAATCGACCTCACAAGAGCTTTTTGGAAGTTACTTCGTTCCGAACGGTCATTTTGAGGCTTTTAGAGCAGTGCTATTCACCGGGTTTGTTTGAGCAACTGATCAGTCAACAGCCGACTTGCTGATCCTTATCCTTACCTTTTGGCTTGGGGTGGGTTTTATCCCTGTACTCATTTCCCCATTGGCAATGACGATGATTCAAATGCACTTTCACTTTCGTTACTCTTGAGTCTCTTGCTAGGCATGAGTCAGATTGAGTTATCTGGTTTTTGCCGTTTACCCCTTGCTTACACCTCTGAGCCTTACCAGGACTTGAAGTGAGGGATATGCTTTTACCTCAGTTGCTAGAGGAGAAGGACTTTCACCTTCATGTTCCGTTCAGTTGTCAAGGATTTCTCCTTGCTCTCTATCCCCCCAGCTGCTTACGCAGCAACGGTTTCAGAGAAACGAATCGCACCCGCTGTTTTACCCCATAGTTC
Organism: Cyanobacteria bacterium UBA8803; assembly: GCA_003505715.1. Classification (GTDB taxonomy): domain Bacteria; phylum Cyanobacteriota; class Cyanobacteriia; order Cyanobacteriales; family Coleofasciculaceae; genus UBA8803. The sequence continues at coordinate 3,581 of DNXU01000409.1, forward strand.
CAGGAAGAACCAGTCCGGCTGGTCACTGTTACGACTTCTACGTCTAACTGCCAAAGTCAGATTACATTTAACAGTCCCTGACTATTAGAGTCGATAAGGATGTCGCCATCCCTACCTCTCCTTCAGAACCGAACGTGAGATTTTCACCTCATTCGGCTCCTCAATGATTTGGCTCATTACAGTACCTCTTGATGAATGTATAACATCATGGCAGTGTCTATGTACCAGTACAAGATTCTTGGTTTTGTTGTTAGATCTGTCTCTATCGAGGTGATGCACTTCTAACAAATCTTCACTGGTAAATTTTAAGCCGCATTCGCTACATCTTCCTTCCTGTTTTTTCAGGAGTTTGGCTACTACATTTCGTAGCATAGGATGTTGGCTTAGTCTTTTACCCCAGTAGGTTAAATCCCCATCATACGGGCTTTTCGTGCCTTTGACTTTCACATGACGCTTGATTTTAGCGTCTTGATGTTTTTCTAGGACGTATTTATGATCCTGGGTAATGAATTTCCACCCTAATCCTCTGTTGACCCCCCAGTAGTTAGATACGACATCAGTATTGTTCTGATTTCGCGACCTTCTTCTTTTAGCCCATCCGAATAACTTTTGAAAGACTACACTGTCTATTTTGTTGAACGTTTTGGCGCTAGCTACGGTTGAGTAGTATGCCGCCCATCCCCGTATAACCTGGTTTAAGGCATTTATTAACTGCTCTTGAGCAGACGCAGTATGATTTTGTATTAGACAGTCTATTCTTTCTAAATGCCTTTGGATGGCTTCTTCACTAGGTTTGATGAGCGTTTTGTGTCCTCTTCTTCTTTCGGTGCTTCCAACTGATCCACTTTGCCTATCGCTACATGGGTATTGTCGAATATTGAACCCTAAGAAGTTAAATCCTACATTCCCCTTATACTCTTTAAATGTATGAGTAATTCGGGTTTTGCTGGCTTTGAGGGCTAACCCTAATTCTGCCAACCACTCTTCTATTACTGCTTTTGCTTCTAAGATGACCTCAAGACTTTCATCCATGAGGACAAAATCATCGGCATACCTGACGAAACTTATTTTTCGGTTCGCGCTATTCTTACCGACTCTCCTGGAGAATCTTTCTACGAGGATGTTCTCTATTCCATGCAGGGCTATATTAGCCAATAAGGGAGAAATTACGCCTCCCTGAGAAGTCCCCTCATCTGTAGGGAACAATCTTTCCCCATCCATTACACCAGATTTCAGCCAAGCTTTGATTTGCTTGCTAAATGTGGGCGAGGTTTGGAGCTTGTCTAGCAGTTTAGAGTGATTGATTCGGTCAAAACATTTTTCAATATCAGCATCTAACACATATTTAGCTTTCTGGCAGATGCCATTAAAGATAGCTGATATCGCATCGTGAGCTGACCTTCCTGGTCTAAAACCGTAAGAATTTGGCTCGAATTTAGCCTCCCATTCCGGTTCTAGTGCCATTTTCATCAGGGCTTGTTTTGCTCTTTCCTGTATTGTTGGTATTCCCAGGGGTCTTTTTTTGTCTTTTCCTGGCTTAGGTATCCAAACCCTTTTGGCAGGCTGGGATTTGTCGTTAAATTTAAGCTTTTGTGCCAATTTAACTTTTTGGTGATTGCGAAGGCGCGATACACCATCTACTCCAGGAGTATTCTTACCCTGATTGTCTTGGGTTACTTTTCTGACCGCAACAACTTTGGAATACCAAGAGTTGGTCAACAGCCTTTGTAACTTGCGGACTGCCTTAACGTCACCACGTTCAGAGGCTCGATAAATTCTTTTTTGAAGCTTGAAGACATAGCGCTGGGCTTTACCCCAGTTTATTGTCTCCCATCCATACATCGGCTTTTCAACCGTGTTCATGACTTGTGAACCTCTACTAAATCATTTATCTCCAAATCACCGTGATTCTGTCAGCATATCCCTTAGCTTTCCTAAAGGCGTTAGCTTCTGAATCAATCTCCCCCTTCATTACCATCCGGCTGATTACCTTCTCGAATATCGACCTTTCGAGACGAGAGATAATGGAGGGTTACTTCGTTCCTAGCTCCTGCTTGGCGACTGGTTTAGAGTCCTACTATCCACCGGGTTTCTTTGGGGATGCTTCTAGGTCAAACTTCGAGTTGCCTAGCCCTTATCCTTGCCTTTTGGCTCAGCCAATAACCTGTGTAGGCTGTTGTAAGTGACGATGGTTCAAGCGTAGATTCAGATAATCTTACTCGTGCCAGTCTCTGCTTGAAGGGATTTTCTGTCAGGTTCAGAATTACCTCCGTTATTCCCCGCTTCACCAGATTGGTAATCAATCGTTCTGGTGGGGGAATTGCATCTCCTTGCATCTGGGAGGAGGGAATTGATTCTAAAGACTTTGTTAAGATTAGATTTTTCTCTTAACTTTCCTTAATATCTCACCCTCTCAGGAGCTAAGTTGTCAAGGTTCAGTAAGTACTCTTACTTATCCCTGCGAGCGACACCCAATCTTAGGAAGACTGGTTTCTCACTCAACGAATCGCACCAAAATACCTTACTTCTGGTTCTCCACCGACATGACCGACGAGATTGACAAGATTAAGACTCATAAATCCTAGTACATATGTACTGATAAAGGAATTGTATCTACTGTAGCGAATTTAGAGACATCCCAACAATCAATAACCCTCTCCACCGGACAAAATCTTGAATTTAGAGAACCCAGACATTAAACTTAACTTTCTCCGGATTGGGTATGGCGTCGCCTGAATGATACTTTCAGCTTGGTTTTCAAGAATTTCTGATTATGAATTATCCGACTTCACTAGACTCAGCCTAAAAAACGTAATAGAATCCACCTCGGTTACAGTTTAGTTACATTTCGGTTATACATAGCAACATTCGACTTTAGGGGCGTAAAAACGAGTGGGTCTTTTCAGTCGCTTATCACGGGATATGGGTATAGATCTGGGTACTGCTAATACTTTAGTATATGTATCCGGCAAAGGCATTGTTCTGCAAGAGCCTTCTGTGGTCGCCATCGACCAAGATCTAAAAGTTCCGCTAGCCGTAGGCGAGGATGCAAAAAAAATGTTAGGGAGAACCCCAGGTAATGTGGTTGCCCTGCGTCCTCTCCGCGATGGCGTGATTGCTGACTTCGATACTGCCGAACTGATGCTCAAGCAGTTTATCCGGCGAGTACACGAAGGTAAAACGCTAGTTCAGCCTCGGATTGTCATTGGCATTCCTAGTGGCGTGACGGGCGTAGAACGGCGGGCGGTCATGGAAGCAGCATCTCAAGCTGGTGCTAGAGATGTTTATTTAATTGATGAGCCAGTAGCAGCCGCCATTGGCGCAGGACTACCGGTAGCAGAGCCAACGGGCAACATGATTATTGATATCGGTGGCGGCACTACAGAAGTGGCGGTACTGAGTTTACAAGGTACGGTACTAAGCGAGTCAGTACGGGTTGCTGGCGATGAATTGAGTGAATCCATCACTCATTACATGAAAAAAGTCCATAACTTGGTCATTGGAGAGCGCACCGCTGAAGAAATTAAAATTCAGATCGGCTCAGCTTATCCGACTCATGATGATGACGATGCAACATTGGAAGTACGGGGCTTACACCTACTTTCCGGTTTGCCGCGAACTGTTAGCATCAAAGGACCGGAAATTCGCGAAAGCATGTCGGAGCCACTTTCGGTCATTGTTGATGCTGTGAAACGCACCCTAGAACGGACGCCGCCGGAACTGGCAGCTGATATTATAGATCGAGGCATTATGCTCGCGGGTGGCGGCGCTTTATTGAAGGGCTTGGATACATTGATCAGCCATGAAACGGGTATTGTTACTCATGTGGCGGCAGATCCACTAAGCTGTGTAGTTTTGGGAACTGGTCGAGTTCTGGAGAACTTCAAACAGCTAGAGCGAGTGTTCAGCGGACATTCCCGCCATCTATAGAGTTGATTCATCAAAGATCGGCCTTGAGGAGTTTTGCTCGCAAGCCACATGATCCGTCTACCTGCACTATTGAAAACAAGCGCGTCAGCTAGAAGCTGGTCAATAGACAAACTATGTACATAATGCGTCGCTGGTGGGACAAACATGGGGTAGCCATTGTGCTAGGAGGACTAACTCTGAGTACGGCGTGGTTTATTCGCCAGACTCAGGGAGCAGCACTCTTCGAGGCTTACCAGTTACTGGCTCGTCCCTTTCAATCTAGTCCTACCCAAGAGGAACGCCTAATCAATGCTCGCGTCTTGGAATTGCAACAGCGCTTAGCCGAACTCGAAAGTCAAAATCAGACGCTCAAAGAGCTGTTAGATTTCTCTAAAACCCAGAAACAGCAAGGAATTTCTGCACCAATTGTGGGGCGGAGTGCCGATCACTGGTGGCAACAGGTAACCCTAGGTCGCGGCAGTCAAGCGGGTATTACAGTTAACTCTGTAGTTATGGCTCCTGGTGGTTTAGTCGGACGAGTGGTGAACGTGACACCAAATACTAGCCGGGTCTTGCTCATCACCGACGCCACCAGTCAGGTGGGTGCTGTAGTCAGTCGCAGTCGCAGGATGGGGTTTATCCGGGGACAAGGGTCAAATCGTGCTGTAATGCAATTCTTTGATAAAGTACCAGAGGCACGTCGAGGTGATGTGGTATCAACCTCACCCGTCAGCAAACTTTTCCCGCCCGGTTTGCCGTTGGGACGGGTAGAGTCTGTAAATATCCATAAAAGCCCTGCTCCAGAGGCGATAATCTCTCTGACCGCACCGTTTGATTCCCTAGAATGGGTAATGGTTTATCCGCAGTCAACGGCGATCGAGACAGAATAGTAAAGCTTGCTCTTCCTAGTCCAATTTAGGAATGGGCAATAAGAAATTTTGAATTATGAACTTTCAATGAATAGAAATTCATAATTTTTGGGGCATGGTAGAGAAGTAAAGTCGTGAACAATCTTTCTAACCTTTCCAACCTTTCTAACCTTTCACCTTGGGTTCGTCAAATTGTCAATTGGACAGTGACGGTTACTTCAGTCATGATCTGCGTGATGATTTTACCAATACGTTTACCAGGGATGGAATTATTGGGAATTGCCCCCAACTGGTTGTTGATTTGGGTGGTGGCCTGGAGCATCAAACGGCCAGCAATTCAAGGGGCACTGGCTGGGTTGGTATTAGGACTGATTCAAGATGGTATGACTTCCCCTGAACCCACCCACGTCTTGAGTCTTGCCTTAGTGGGAATATTGACGGCTCGAATACAAAAGCAAAGGTATATTCAAGAAGATTTTATTTCAGTGGCGTTAATTGTTTTTGGTATGGTAGTGGTTGGCGAGACAGTGACTGCCATTCAGTATAGTTTGCTTGGCGATCGCTCTCTGGCAACAATTTGGACTGACCACCAAAGCATTGCCCTCTCCTCAGCTATTCTCAGTAGTCTCTGGGCACCAGTGGTTTACTATCCCCTCAATCGCTGGTGGGAGCAGATGAATTTAATTGAACAATCGTGATTAAATTAAGCTGTTGCTGTATTTAAATAGGGTATGAGTATTTGGAGCAAGCGAACAGGGAATATGTGATTTAAATGCAGGACACTTAATACTCATCCTTCATCCTTCATCCTTCATCCTTCCTAAAAGGTAATGGGCAGCTGCCAGCAGGTCGCTAGATATTTGAGTTGGCTGGAATTGCTTTAGGTAAAGACTAGAGCGAATGCCGCAGGTGAGTGCAATTGTAGGAATAGACAACGCTTGCGCGGCTAGGAGGTCAGCTTCAGTATCGCCCACCATCCAAGCTGATATAGAATTAGGGCTAGTGCGAGCTTGATCGAGAATAGCTTGTTGTAAAAGTTGCTGTTTCGCCTCAGCATAGTTTTGATAAGCGGCATGGCGATCGCAAGTCCCGTAAATGCCGCTAAAAAGACGAGTCAAACCGTAATTTCTTAAGATTTGTGTGGCTTGTTTCTGACAGCGCAATGTCACCAATATGAGCCGGACTCTCCTCGCGTGGAGCAAGGCTAATGCCCAACTGACTCCTGATTGTAGCTTATCTTGCTTTAATAAGGCAGGTTGATTCACAATCTCGACTACGCGCCCCAAAAAGAAATCACTTTGTTCCCCTTGGAGACCAGAACGCATCGCAATTTCCATATCGGGGACGCGGTCTTGCTTCATTTGCCAGAACTGCTGTTTGTTCAGCTGCTGGATGGACGTGGTTTGGTAGGTGGCTTTGGTATAAGCTAAGGCTAGCTTATACGTGCTGTAATAGCGATTGGAAACATCGACGATCGGACCGTCAAAGTCACAATATACAGTTAACTGTTTTGAGCAGAGGGGGGTAGTATTGTGGCTGGGATAGTAGTGGGATGGTTGCAAGTCTGAGGCAGCAACGCTGGTCATAAATCTTTACTGAGACGTACTTTTGTGAAATGCTTCTTTACACGATAACAGTTTCAACACAATTTTTAATGCAGCTTTATTAACATTTAGTATTAGTATGAGTTATTTCAAGAGAGTGTTAAAATTCTTCCGTGGAAGAGGGAGAGGGAGGGCCCATCACGCTCTCTTCCCTCTCCGTCTCCTTAGGATATTAATATTGGGGAAATAATAATGCGGAGGCGCGGTATTCCTCCCACGCTAAAGTAGAGCGGGTATAGCATGGGTCTCCTGCCGCGAAGACAGATGAGCTACTGTATCAACCCTAGTTGCCCTGAGCCTGAAGATCCAGCCAACACCAACAATCGCATTTGCCGCCATTGTGGCTCAGAGTTATTACTACAAGGACGCTATCAGGTGATGCGTCTGTTGAGTGATACTAGTGGCTTCGGGAAGGTTTATGAAGCCTATGAAGGGACAACACCCAAAATTCTGAAAGTCCTGAAACCAAAGCACAACAATAACCCTAGAGTAATTGAGCTATTCCAGCAAGAGGCTGTAGTCCTAAGTCAGCTAAATCATCCCGGCATTCCTAAAGTAGAGTCCGATAGCTACTTTCAGTTTTTCTCCAGAAAGGGTACTGAGCCGTTGCATTGCATCATCATGGAGAAAATTGATGGGCTTAACTTAAAACAGTGGATGAAGCAGCAAGGTAATCACCCAATTTCAGAGGAGCAGGCGCTGGATTGGTTAAAACAGCTCGTCAAGATTTTGCATCTCGTTCATCAAAAAAATTACTTCCATCGTGACATTAAACCGGAAAACATCATGCTCCGAGCCGACGGGCAACTGGTTTTGATTGATTTTGGCACGGCCAGAGAGTTGACCTATACTTACCTAGCTGAAGTCGGTGGTGCAGGCAGTGTTACTAGGATTAGTTCCGCTGGTTACACCCCACCAGAACAAGAAAAGGGTCATGCCGTTCCCCAATCTGATTTCTATGCCTTGGGACGTACTTTTGTCTATTTGTTAACGGCTAAACAGGTAACCGATCAGATTATTTACGATCCCTTAACCGATCAATGTAATTGGCGCAACCAAGCTCCTAGTATCTCACCTCAACTCGCCAACTTTATCGATAAGCTGATGGCTCCCAGAGCTACGGATCGGCATAAAAATACTCAGGATATTTTAGACGATATAGCTCATTTTGGTCAAGATTTATCCCCTGCTGAATCAATACCTGAATCAGCTACTTACGTTGAAAAAACTACCACAAATCAATCTTCTTCCCTACCAGCACCTGATAAGATTTCTTCAACTACTCAGCAGGTTATCAAACCTCAAAAAAAGTGGCTGATTGTGGGGACTGTAACTTTAATTGTTGGGTGGGGCGGATATGGAATGTGGCAATTTTATCAAAACTCTATACCAACAGTTATCCCTATCCTTAACGGTCAGACTGGAGAACTGAGCTATGTAAACTATCTGGCTTTCACTGCTGATGGAAAAAGATTACTTAGTGGTACTGCGGATAACAAGATTAGACTTTGGGATTTGACAAGTGGGAAAAAAAATCGCACTATTGTCAAGTATTCTATACCAATTAATTTCTTTGCTCTAGGCCCTTATGAGCAAACAATTGCCACAGGTGGTGCTAACAATACTATTAAAATTTGGGAGTTTTCTACTGGAAAATTAATTCGCACAATCGTTGGTCATTCTAGCTATATTAACTACCTGCTCGTCAGCAACGACGGCAAAAAAGTAGTGAGTGCTAGTGCTGACAATACCGTTAGAATTTGGGATTTTGATACGGGTAAATTAATTCAAACTCTCAAAGGCCATTCTAGTCCAGTTAATTATCTTGCTATTACTCATGATGGTAAAAAAATAGCGAGTGCTAGTGCTGACACTACCATCATAATTTGGGATTTTGATACCGACAAATTGCTCCAGACTCTCAAAGGACATGCCAGTCCTGTTAAGCCTATAGTCATTAGCAACGATGACAAAAAATTAGTCAGTGGTAGTGCTGACGGTACGATGAAAATTTGGGATTTAGTCACCTACCAAGAAATCCGCACCATGAAAGGGCATTCTAGCTCAGTTAATTCTCTAGCGATTAGTCCTGATGGCAAGAAATTAGTTAGTGGTAGTGCTGATGGTAAGATTAAAATTTGGAATTTAGCCACCTACCAAGAAATCCGTACCTGGAAAGGGCATTCTAGCTCAGTTA
>DNXU01000236.1:0-778 GCA_003505715.1 Cyanobacteria bacterium UBA8803
ATTATCTGGATCTGTTCCCCTTTTCCCGTTTCCTAGTCATCGCGGGTGACGTAACATGGGAAATAGAGAGGGTGATGCGCCAGCTTGAATTGTGCCGATTTGTTCAAATCCATGCCGTTCGTAAAATGGAATATTGGCCGGGTTGGAGGATTCGAGATAGGCAGGGGTGCGAGTGCGATCGCATTCCATTAATACCTGTTGCATCAACGCCGAGCCATAGCCCTTACCCTGTTGCGCTGGTTCTACACCAACCATTGACAAATACCAATGGGGTGCGCTGGGGTGATAGTTTCCCATCTGCTCTAATACTGCAAATACGTCCGCTTGCTCCGACTCAAAAACACTTTGCTCTAGCAGTGCGATTAGTGGCTCCGCATCCGGCTCCACTCCCGGCGGAAACCAGAGCGCGGCACCGGAGTAACCTGCAACAGAATAGGCACTATTGTGTTGAAAAGCTTTACCTCCAAATTCCTGAACAAAGTGTGGGAAATAGGTTAGATATTGATAGGAATCAGGATACATCCAACGAGCAACCGGATCGCTGCCAAAAGCTAGCACCATTCCAGCAACGATGTATTTTTGCTCGGAAACGTTAGCGGTTCTGATCGGAGTCGCTGTTGACTCAATCTTAGGATTAGATTCACACTGCTGTGTAGCAGCAACGTTGTTGTTAATCGGTCTTAAATTAATTTGACTAGTAGACATAGGTTCCTGCAATGCAGCATCTTTTCCATGCATCTGAACCTAAGGTAACGAGAGCAGCGATCCAAAACCGCTT
>DNXU01000236.1:829-1990 GCA_003505715.1 Cyanobacteria bacterium UBA8803
TAGACAGAGCTTATATTGAAGATGCGGTGATTACGATAGGCCGAACGGCAGGCTAGGCCAAAGCTGTACGAGGAACCGCCCCTCATTAAGCGATTGAACGGGAACTAAAAGAAGCTACCGTCAATCTTCTAACAATGGGAATCGTAGTAACAGCTTTGTTGAAATTTCTATGAGTAATTCAACTTTCCCGAACAAGTTATCTAGGGCTACTGCTGGAGCAATGTTTCTGGCTTTGGCAGTAGTTGGTGAAGCACAAGCGGCAACACTAGCATCGTCTTTCTCAAGTTTCTACTCGCTAACCGATCTAGGTGTAGTGCCAGAGCTGCCCATCACCTATGCTGGCATGACTTTTAAAGCTGGAGACCCTAATACACTATTAATTGGGGGGGCGGCAAATACCTTTANNNGCCGGAATTTATGCAGTTACAGTAACGCGGGGTGATAACAACCACATCACTGGGTTCGGTGCCGCATCTCTTTTTGCAAAAGCTCCGGGTTTCCCTGGACTAGGGGAAGGAGGAGTTGATGCCAGTTTAGCCTATAGTCCTCAAGGAAACGTATTATTCTACACCTCCTACCCTGACAACAGTATCGGTCAAATTAAGCAGGGTAGCACTGGTCCTGATAAACAAATCGATCTGAGTACCTCTTTTGGTATTCCTGTTTCCACAGGTGGCTTAAACTTTGTACCTCAGGGGTTTGCTGGAGCTGGTCGGCTCAAATTTACTTCTTACACAGCTAACATCTTTTATGACACAACCATCACTCCAGATGGGTTGGGAACCTATGATATTGCTGCACCTGGTAAAAGCATCCAACTGAGTGGCGGACTTGATAGTTTTAACTACATCAAAGCCCAAAATCCGGGGTTTGCTACAGACAGCCTTTTACTCTTAGAATATGATGCTGGGAAAATCGCTGCTTATGCGATAGATGATAATGGCGATCCGATCGCAGATACCCGTCAAGATTTTGTAACCGATATAAATCTGCCCATTGGCTCGACCATCGATCCGCTAACCGGAGACCTACTCTTCTCAAGTCAAAGTGCTGAAGATCCGAAAGTATTTCTGATTCAAGGGTTTAATAAACCAACATCAGTCCCCGAACCTACAGGAGGAGTAGCGACTTTAGCTGTCTTAGGTCTTGGCTTACTGCTCA
>DNXU01000236.1:2111-2618 GCA_003505715.1 Cyanobacteria bacterium UBA8803
TGGATACTTTTTTATTTGGGAGTTCCTAAAGTCCTTACTACGAACCTATTTATGGGCAATGAATGCGACACGAGCGGGCGGTAGATTAAACTGCCCGTAACGATCTACTATTTCAACCTCAAACCCAATTTGATTCAGGGCTTGGGTTAAGGTTGTAGTATTAAATAACCGCTGACGATGTACTTCTTCGGTGCGTCGGTAGAGATCTCCAACCTGCCGCAGGGTAATAATTCGACGGGTGAGAATCTGCTGAGTTAGATCTTCTTGCTTTTCAACCAGAACAATCCAATCAGATCCTTCAGTAAAACTTTTCACGATCTGATTAGGTGGCACTTGCCCCGGTACAATCACATCAAATATAAATACACCGCCCGGTGCCAGGGCATGATAAACACGCTGGAAAAGCGAATGCAGAGTCCGATCGTAGTTACTTTCAACGGCAGGACTTACCCATTGTTCTCCCCCAGCTCCCTGCTCCCCCCATCCCATCCCCCATCCCCCCCAACT
>DNXU01000236.1:2652-3593 GCA_003505715.1 Cyanobacteria bacterium UBA8803
TGGGGGGTTAGGGGGGCTTTTGCCTAACTCCTCAAACAGATAACACAAACATTCACCCAGGGAAATCACCGCTGCACAGGGCGGAATCTCGGTGGTAAAGAGGGATGCTACACGAAACTCAGCCGTGGGTACTCTGGTTTTGGCGATCGCAATCATCGCTTCAGAAATATCAATTCCTAGCACCTGATATTGTGCCTGATGCAGTTCTTGTGCCAAAAGCCCGCTGCCACAGCCCAAGTCTACAATTAACCCAGTTGTGATATTGCTCTGTTTAAGGATTGCCAAAATTCCAGGCGCTGAATTCAAGGCGTAATTCCTAAACCCAACATCATGAATATAGGCGAGGTCTTCGTTGTACCATTCTGTCATAATTTTTTATTGGGAATTCTTTAAGGTTGAATCAACATGGCAGACCAGACGCGATCGAAGGGAATGCCAACTCTATGCTGAGCTTCCCGCACTGATTCGGTATCGGGAGCATTAAGTTCACAAATTACTTTAGTGCGATCGCGGGAAATATAAGATTGAATCCATTCAATTCCTCGGTCGGCGTAACAGGTCAAGGTTTTGCTGTTAGCTTCCTGCCACTCCTCCTGTCCAATGGGAGGATAGGTGCCCTCAATTACCTTAAGTAAGGATTTATTTCGTTGCGGTTGAAGTCCCTCTGGTGTGATCAATTCCCCTGCCCAGATGTGACTAAAGAAGCCCCCACCTTTACGATAAGATTCCCGCACGGATTCCGCATCGGGTGCATCAAAGGTGCAAATCATCCGCTGGCGATCGCTCGACAGCAGCGAGTAACGCCAGGTTGCATTACGTTCTGCCAAGCAAGACAATACTTGCATATCAGTATTACTTGGTTCCTCTGGGTTTAGGGGATGATCTGCCAGGGTTTCTACTATGACAAGAGACATGATGAATTTGGTAATTGGTGATGGGTG
>DNXU01000236.1:3632-8461 GCA_003505715.1 Cyanobacteria bacterium UBA8803
GTTATTGGTGATGGGTTATTGGTTATTGGTTATTGGTTATTGGAGCTAGAATAATCTGCTTGTGCTAGTTATTAGAAGCGTACCTTATAATCAGGCTGTGATGCTTATAGGTGCAGGATGTGGGTGGTATTTATACTTAATTTGTTGGATTTTTGCGATCGCATTAGTTGTAAGGATTCAGGAGACAATGGGAAAGTCTAACCTCACGTCACGCTGGGATGACCTCATTTGCACAGGGATTTATTGAGCAGCAACCAATTCCCCAAGGATTCCTCCAAACAATTCGCCTGATTGGGGAATATAAGGGTAAGCAGGAATTATTCAAGCAACAGGCTCCCCAAGTGCTGGAAACCTTGCGCCAAGTGGCTATTATCCAGAGTACGGAGTCTTCTAACCGGATTGAAGGCATTACAGTGCCATTAGAGCGGATTGTGGAGCGCACGAAGGAAAGCTACTATGATACGCTCTACCAGTCTTCTCAAGACTGGCACGAAGGACAACATCGTTTGTTGCCTTGGTGGGAGTACTTTCTGGGGGTAATGCTGCTGTCGGCGTATCGAGAATTTGAACAACGGGTAGGTTTGGTTACTTCTGCTAAGGGAACAAAGACAGCGATGCTTTTGGATGCGATCGCTAATTTACCTGGGGAATTCTCAATTAGGGAGTTACAGGAAAGATGCCCAATAGTATCGATTGACTTAATTCGTCGCATCCTGCGTCGGGAGAGAGATGCAGGGCATCTGGAATGTCAAGGGCGTGGAGTCGATGCGCGTTGGCACAAGCAATAGAATAGTCGGTAGTTCTATTTTTTCTACCTTCCTATTGGAAAATCGGTGGAAATAACCGCTCGATTTCCATCCTCCAACCGGGCAAAGCTGGCTCGGCTTCCGCATTCTCCCCCCGAAGATACACTGTAGGATGAAGCGGATCGCTAGCGCGGTAAACCTTGATTAACTGCCCCCTGAGAACGTCCACATCCCAAACAACTAGAGTTCCCGCGTCAAAGTAATCCACCCGCTTTTTGGCAATCTCTTTCTCGGCAGTTTCACCATAGTCGTTTTCACTTCTAACTTCCACTGCCAATATCGGTGCGCCTTCCAGAAACTTACCCAGGTTAGCTGGAAGCGTTCCTGTGAAAAATGCAGCATCGGGACTAAACGAGGAACGTTTGGGTAAGTCTGTCACCAATTCCTGCCAACCCTGGGCAGATTCCCACCACACGCTAACCGATGAACGGGCTGGTAGGTTGACTAGATAACCCACATTATCGGGCAATCCGTAACCGCGCTGAGTGTTCATACCGTATGAGCGCAAGCTGCTGTAGATTTCACCCCCGGCAAACCCAGGTAAGAACCCGGTTGCTGCCATAATTACCAGTTCTCTATCGACCAATTCGGCTTTTCCATTTTCTGGTACTCGGTACAAGTCTTCAATTGTGGCTGTGATTTTGAGACTCATTAATTTACGTCTGTTAGGATATCCGAGTGTTCTTGCTTTAAGTATGGCTTAATTGGGTGACCTTTGAACTAGACTGCTCGATCGCCATCTGAGCAGGCAGGCTTAGTTCATTGCGGTTGATATTCTGTTGCAACAGTTCCAACTGAGTCTTAGCCCGCTCTTGCTCTCCCAAAGCCAACAATCCCTGAATCAGAATTGCCCAACTCAGAGCAATTTCGCTAGGATGATTGACTGCTTGGGCAGTTGCTAAAAAAGCTTCAGCTCGATTAACAGCCAATTCAGGTCGATCGCATTTCAAATCAACTTCGGCAGCTCCAATTAGCACGTAAGCTAGCATCCGTTTAGTATCTAGGTGTTGCAAAGTAGCGATCGCATCATTCAACCTTTTCTCTGCCTGAGGTTGCCCAATCTGATACCGGGCTAAGGCTTCTAGGGCAACTGCCACAGCACCTTCACTCCCCTCGCCTTGAATCTTGGCAGCAACCATCGCCATTTCCTGGCAGTAAGGCAATGCTGCCACCGGATCGCCTGTTTCCAATTCAGTCATAGCTAGGTAGCTAACATAGGTAAACTCGCGCCAGCGATATTGCTGCTCTTGCGCCAGTCGCCATGCCTGTTGCAGGAGCGATCGCGCCTCTAGATAGTGCCCGTAATGACGGCTGACGCACCCCAACCCACTGAAAATATCACAAATCTCTAGCCCTACCCTCGCCGCCATAGACTGTGCCTCTAACAGTAACGCCTCTGCCCTAGCCATATCTCGGCCAATTTCAGCTAGGCAGGACCCGCTATACGCCAGCATCCGTGCCGCTGTGGCTGGACTGGCAAACTGACTGGCTTGTACCGCCCGTAGGGACTGCTGGTGAACGCCTGTAAAATTACTACGGTCGAACTGCAAAATCATCAATGTCTCCAGCCCGATCGCTTCGGCTTCTTTTAACCCCAGAGACTTGGCTTGATTGACTAATTGATGTACCTCGTTTTCCAAGTCAACGGCGCGATCGCCTGTGACTCCTGCTAAAGCACAAACCCGCAGTAAGGGGACATGCAAGGATATCTGGGTTTGGCGATCAAGAAATTGGCAATGCTGGATTCCTTGCTGGGCTAGCTCTAATGCCTCAGCGTAGGCGAATAATTTCAGGCAACGTTCGGCAGCGGATAAGGCAGCAGAGGCTGCTAAGGCACGATCGCCCCCTAGGGAGGCATGATGGGCAATATCGCCCGCTACAGTATGGTCTTGGGGAGCGCCTTGATGCAATTTATGGGCAATCTGTAAATGTACTAATTGACGGCGCGGTTCTGATAACTGTTGGTAGACCACCTGGCGTACAATATCATGGGCAAAGTCATACCCCATTTCCTGCCCTAGGGAGCTGCTGGGACGAATAATCGCTTGCCGTTCGAGCTGGGAGATCGCGGCGAGTAACTTAGTGGGGGGATAGTCTGCTACCTGAGCTACAGTTGAAGGTTTGAAACTTCGCCCCAAGGCAGCTGCCCAAGGCAGAAATTCTTGCGCCGCATTATCCAATTGGTGCAAGCGATCGCAAATCAGCGCTTCTACGTTGTTGGTAGGAGTGGGCCGATCCTGGGATAGCGCCCGGGCAATTTCCAGGGCAAATAGGGGATTTCCGCCACTGTCTATAAAAACATGATTAACGACGGCTAAAGACAATTCTGACCTATCAATTGCTTTAGTGCTGCGAATCAAGTCCGCTGTTTGTTCGCGATCGAGGGGTGACAATTCCAGGGTACGCAACCGCTGCTCTCGTCTGAGGGCTTGTACTACTCGCAAAATTGCCGCATTCTCCTCTAGTTCCCCTGCCCTAGCCGTGCCAGCAAACAAAACTGGCAAAGAACGCAACAATCGGATCGCGTAGTGCAGCAGTGCTGATGATGCTTCATCCATCCATTGCATGTCATCTAATAACACTAGCAAGGGTTTTTGATTTGCCCATTGCACCAGCAGTTGCACAACCGCATCAAATAAATAGCTGCGTTCCCGCCAGCCTGCCGGAGGCTGATCTGGTGCAGTTGGAGACGGTTGCCCTAGTTCCGGTAGCAAGCATCCTAATTCTGCCGGAATACTAACGGCTGAAGACATCGCTAATGCCCGCAAAGCATCAATCCAGATCCCATAGGGCCGCATCATTTCTGGGGCAAATCCCTGCCCCCACAGTACCTGAGCGTTACCCGCTTGAGCCATCTCTCGTAATTCTTCCAGCAGCCGAGTTTTGCCAATGCCAGGTTCGCCCAACAGCAACAAAACTTCTGATTGATAGGAGTTGAGAATATTATGAACTCCTGTGTTCTTCTGTTGAGCAACCTTTGCCCCACTTTTAGCGATCGCACCACGACTACCGCAGAGTATCCCATTTGCCCACTGCTGAATAGTTGCCCACTCTGGCTCTCGCCCCACTAATGGGGTTAAAGGGAAAGACGAGGGCAATACTGACGGCAACAGCGAGGGGTGATTAGGTGTTTCCTCTTCCATCAGCATTTGCTCGTAGAGCTTCCGAGTAGTCAAACTAGGATCGACCCCCAACTCCTCACGCAGCAAAGTCATGCACTGATGGTAGACTTGCAGGGCATTAGCGCGATCGCCATTTAACCAATGCAAGCGCATTAAGACACCATAAGTCGCTTCATTCAACGCATCAACCCGCAACATTTGTTGAGCATAGGTCAGTGCAGTCTGGTAATCTTGCTGTGCTTCTAACAAAGTAACCAGCCGTTCTAATGCTCGCATTGCCAACTGTTGCAGTCGTTCCCGTTCCGGTAACACCCACTCATCATCGCGATCGGGCAACAAATCCCCTCGATATAACTCAATTGCCTGTTGCAAATTGGCTTGGATTACCTCGCGCTCCGTTGCTTGCTCTGCCGCTTTTACCGCTGTTTCAAACTCAGCCACATCCAGGATAGAGTTAGCCTGGGATGACCATTGCAAGGTATTACCATCCACCCACAGGAGTTCCTCAGCATTAGACAGGGCACGACGCAAGCAACTTAACTCCTTACGGAGGTTAGCACGAGCTTGAGCATCCGTCGATTCTGGCCACAGCTGGCAGGCGATCCGAACGCGGGACTGGGGTGTATGACGATGCAACACCAGGTATGCCAACAGCGCTTGCG
The DNA here is from genome assembly GCA_003505715.1 of Cyanobacteria bacterium UBA8803. Classification (GTDB taxonomy): domain Bacteria; phylum Cyanobacteriota; class Cyanobacteriia; order Cyanobacteriales; family Coleofasciculaceae; genus UBA8803. The sequence continues at coordinate 8,223 of DNXU01000236.1, forward strand.
ATCGCCCAGTAATGTTTCCCGTCACTGGGCGATCGCCATAGGTTAGGAAGAATCCCCCTAGTAGCCTGATGCTCAAGATTAGAGACATTCCGCGATAACTTTTTTGGCTTCTATTATGGGTCTTGTTGCCGTTAATACCATTTAGGATACTGCAAGCAAGACGAGGACGAGTCAACAAATTTCATGGGCGACTTTTCTCCCCCCAAGGTTGGTAGGGCGGATTTATTGTCGATAGAGAA
>DNXU01000040.1:0-3237 GCA_003505715.1 Cyanobacteria bacterium UBA8803
ATCCCTATCAGGGATTGAAACAGGAGAGCCATCCTTAAGCAAGGCTCCCCTTGCTCTAGTAATCCCAGATTTACTGCTTCGATATCGGAACCATTACCCTTCAACACCATATAGTAGGCAACCATGACCCAAGGAAACAACGATATAGAGGAACTAAGGGAGCGGATCAAGGAGCTTGAGCAAAATGACCTGATATTCGCTCGACGATCAAACACCCTGCTGGATGAAATCCTAATTACCAACGAACACCTGGATAGAGTCGCTGAACGCCTAGATCAGATGGCTGAACGGCAAAATCAGACTGACAACCAGCTTGTTCTCTTGGCAGAGCGCTTTGATATTATGGTTAACAGCCAAATTGCCCTGCAAGAAAATGTGAACCAGCTAACTGTGCTTTGGACGGGACTGGCTCACCAAGCTGAACAAGATCGAGCAGTGATGCTCTCTATTCTGGAGTACCTCCGGAAGTGAGACGTTCGCGTTGAGCGGCAAACCAAAGACAAGCGAGGATGTCTGTTTTGCTGAGGTAGGGGAAGTCTTCTAGGATTTCGTCTTGGCTCATGCCAGAAGCGAGGTATTCCAAAACATCGTAGACGGTGATTCGCATCGCTCGAATGCAGGGCTTACCGCCACGTTTTCCAGGTTCTAATGTAATAATGCTTTGGTAATTCATTGGTTTGACTAAATTTGGGGTTTAGGAAACAGCAGGTAAGAAACTTTCCTTGTATAAAAAGGTTCGTAGTAACAAACAATATCGACGCAACCGGACATGATATTAGTCCCCTCTTGACTTCCTAACTCCGTTTTGGAAGTAGTCTACCCTCGCTACCGCAGAGAAGACCGCTTAAATTACCTTTAATCCCGATCCGACATTGAAATAATGTGCCGCTTTAATAGCCTGACAGCTGCTTTAGAATCTCGCTGACGGCAAGCATCAAGTAATTGATAGTGTTCTTTTTGCGATCGCTCCAAATAATCCCCCTTCGCCATTTGCAGACGGACGTAGCGATCTATATTGATGTGTAGGGTTTTGATCATCCCCAGTAATCTTGGACGTTCAGCTGGAGTATACAGCGTAGCATGGAACTCCCAATTTAGTTTCGCCAAGCTAGCTGCCTCAGTTGCCCGATCCATTGCCTCTAAAATCGCCCGTGCTTTCTCTAAGTCTGATTCCGTTAGCTTGGGAATTGCTAGTTGCACTGCTGTGGTTTCCAAGGCGCTGCGAATCTCGTCAATCTCCTGCACTTCTAAGGGAGACAATACTGATACTGTGGCACCCCGATTGAGATGCAACGTCACCAATCCTTCCGCTTCTAACTGCCGCAGCGCTTCCCGCACGGGAATGCGGCTGACTCCAAACTGAGCGGCAATTTCATCCTGCCTCAGAGATTGTCCTTCCTGAAAAATGCCCTGCAAAATCGCTTCCCGCAACACGTCGGCGATTAAGTCTGGGGTACTGCGTTTAGCTGGCAGCAGGTTAGCTGCTAGATCATTTAAGTTCATACTGTATATTGTATACTAAAAATTGTATACAATATACAAAGCGAACAAGCACTACTAACTATCGCTTTTAGGATATGAGCATTCCACAACAACCAGACCGAGTCATCATCTTTGACACTACCCTCCGGGATGGCGAACAATCACCGGGCGCAACGCTGAATGCCGAAGAGAAACTAGCGATCGCGCAACAACTGGCTCTGTTGGGAGTCGATATCATTGAAGCAGGGTTCGCCGTAGCCAGTCCGGGAGATTTCCAAGCCGTCAGAACTATTGCTCAACAAGTGGGAGTGTTGGATGGGCCAATCATATGTAGCCTAGCGCGAGCCATTCGAGAAGATATTAAAGTGGCTGCCGAGGCTCTCGCACCTGCGGCCCATCCGAGAATCCACACCTTTATCTCTACCTCCGATATCCACCTCAAGTACCAACTGAAAAAATCCCGCAGCGAAATCCTGGAAATCGTCTCGGAAATGGTAGCTTATGCCAAATCCTTTGTCGAGGATGTGGAATTCTCCCCCATGGATGCCACCCGGACAGATCGGGAGTTTCTCTATCAAGTCTTAACCCAAGCGATCGCCGCAGGTGCCACTACCCTCAATATCCCCGATACCGTAGGCTACTGCACGCCCAAAGAGATGGGGACACTAATTCAGGGTATCCAGGATAACGTTCCCCATATCGACCAAGTCCTTCTTTCCGTACACACCCAAAACGATTTAGGTTTAGCCACCGCTAATGCCCTCGCTGCGATCGAACAAGGCGTTCGTCAGGTAGAATGTACCATTAATGGCATCGGCGAACGAGCAGGCAATGCCGCCCTCGAAGAAATTGTCATGGCCTTGCAAGTACGCCTGCCCTATTTCAATCCCTATTTCGGTCGCCCAGTTGAGTCCACAGCCCCCCTTACCAATATCAATAGCCAAGAAATTTACCGCACCTCTCGCCTAGTATCCCAATCCACCGGACTAGTAGTTCAACCCAACAAAGCCATCGTCGGTGCCAATGCCTTTGCCCATGAGTCAGGAATTCACCAAGACGGCGTTCTCAAACACCGCCAAACCTACGAAATCTTAGAAGCTGCTACCATAGGCTTACCCGAAAATCGGATTGTCTTAGGTAAACATTCCGGACGCCATGCCTTCCGTGCCAAGCTCCAAGAATTAGGATTTGACCTCAGCGAAGTGGAATTCAACAAAGCCTTCTTGCGCTTTAAAGAAGTCGCCGATAAAAAGAAAGATGTATCCGATTGGGATTTAGAAGCGATCGTTCTAGATGAAACCCAAATTCAAATCGAACGAGGTTTCCAATTAGAACAGGTGCAAGTCACCTGCGGGGACTGTGCTTGTCCCACTGCTACCGTTACAGTCGTCACCCCCGATGGCGAAATTTTCACCGATGCTGCCGTCGGCACCGGGCCAGTAGATGCTGTCTATCAAGCCATTAATCGTCTCGTCAAAATTCCCAACCAGCTGATTGAATTCTCCGTCCAATCGGTAACCGAAGGAATTGATGCCCTAGGTACAGTTACCATTCGCCTGCGACATCAAGACCGCATTTTTTCCGGACAGGCATCCGACACTGACATTGTGGTTGCTGCTGCTTATGCTTATACCAACGCTGTTAATCGGCTTTATCGTTACCTGCTTACACAGAAAAGCGATCGGCCAGTATCTGTGTTCGATCCGTCCGGGATAAAGTAACAATCAGGTGATGGTGCGTTAGCTTTGGCGTAAC
>DNXU01000040.1:3317-3665 GCA_003505715.1 Cyanobacteria bacterium UBA8803
CGCCATTGCGAAAGGCATCGAAAGCAATGATGGCATTGCCAAAAAGAACGGTGTTGCTGTCAGGAATGACGTAATCTATTCCCGGTTGTATGGCAAAACTGGTCTTATCCCCCACTGGCGAAGGTGTATCACCACTCGCAAAAGCCGCACCTGNNACCTGCTCCTACATAGACATCGGTTTGCCAGTTGAGGGGAAAATCATAGGAAATCGTTGGTACAACAGCAGTACCGCCACCAATTAAAGCTTGTGCCCTGACGGAGACAGGAAGTTTTAAGAGTTTGTAGCGTACCGCAACTACTCCACCGAATTTCTTACCTTCTGCTAGGTCATCCTCAAGAATCCCAAAA
>DNXU01000219.1 GCA_003505715.1 Cyanobacteria bacterium UBA8803
GAGCCAGGATCAAACTCTCCATGGTATTTTCGAGTTTTTTTGGCTCCTGAAACGCTAACAAGCGTTTTGGTTCCTCTTTTTTTTACTTACAGCTGCCCTGTCTCCAGGTCAGCTAGTCATAACTTTGACGAGGTTATTTTTGTGGATGCAGAAACTTTCAAACTATTGGTTTTTCTAGGTTCGGGCGCTTTCGTCGGGACTGACCTTTCTCAAGCGCATTTACCAATGTAGTAGGTTTTTTCTTCACTGTCAACCTTTTGGCCAAATTTTTTTTTGCGGCTGGGAATGCTCTTGTAGAAAGCATTCTGTTCTAAGGTATCTCAAGAGAACATCAATCCCTGTGAGTACCATGGCTAGCTTACCTCCCTGGATCGTACTTGACCCGCTGCTGCACAATTGGTTGCTAGAGGATATTGGTCGAGGCGATCGCACCACTCAAGGCTTATTTAGTCCAGATGTTGGAGTTGGACAAGCAGAGTGGACGGCTAAAGAAGCCGGAACGATTGCTGGATTGCCAGTTGCCCGGAGAGTCTTCGAGCTGTTAGATCGACAAGCCAGATTCTGCCCTGTCGTGGCTGAGGGTGAATGGTGCGATCGCGGACAGGTCGTTGCTCGTCTGGAAGGCTCGTTGGCAGCACTCCTGATGGGAGAAAGGGTTGCCCTAAATCTGGCCATGCATCTCAGCGGTATTGCTACCTTAACCCGCAAGTATGTTGAGCAAATCGCGGATCTGCCCACTCGACTAGTAGACACCCGGAAAACCACGCCGGGACTGCGGCTGTTAGAGAAATATGCCACTCAAGTCGGCGGGGCACTTAACCATCGTTTGGGGTTAGATGATGCCGTGATGATTAAGGATAATCATATTAGTGCGGCTGGTGGGATTAAAGAGGCGATCGCTTATCTGCGTTCTCAAATCCCCTATCCCCTCAACATTGAAGTTGAAACTGAAACCCTCCATCAAGTAGCACAAGCACTAGAGCATGGAGCCGATATCATCATGCTTGACAATATGCCCCTAGACCAAATGCGGCAAGCCGTACATATGATTCGTGCTGCCCGCAATCCCATTAAAATTGAGGCTTCCGGTAACATTACCCTAGCAAGTATTCGCTCTATTGCTGAAACTGGCGTAGATTACATTTCCAGTAGTGCCCCCATTACTCGCTCAACTTGGCTGGATTTGAGTATGAACTTAATATCTGGAGATCCCAAATAGATGAGTGAAGCCAATATGATAACAGAGCTAGCTCAAGCTACGCTGGCCAAATGCCCAACCGGAATTCATGGACTAGATGAAATTACCAATGGCGGATTACCTCAGGGTCGCCCCACGCTAATTTGTGGCAAAGCTGGCTGTGGTAAAACCCTGATGGCTATGGAGTTTCTCGTGCGCGGGGCAATTCAATACGATGAACCCGGCGTTTTCATATCCTTTGAAGAATCGACCAAAGAACTAGTCCAGAATGTGACATCCTTCGGTTGGGGTTTAGAGACCCTGATCGGCTCCCAGAAAATTGCCCTCAACTACATTCATATAGATCGCAATCAGATTGAAGAAACAGGGGAATACGACCTCGAAGCACTCTTCATTCGGCTAGGTTATGCGATTGACTCGATTAATGCCAAGCGAGTTGTATTAGATACCATTGAAGTACTCTTCGGAGGTTTGCAAAATACGGCGATCGTGCGCTCCGAGCTGCGGCGGTTGTTCCTGTGGCTTAAAGACAAGGGGGTTACGGCGATCGTTACTAGCGAAAGCGGTGAAAATACACTAACCCGTAATGGTTTAGAAGAATACGTTTCAGATTGCGTCATCCTACTCGATCAGCGGATCGAGAATGAACTTTCAACCAGATGGTTGCACATCATTAAGTATCGGGGTTCGAGCCACGGCACGAATGAATATCCTTTCTTGATCGAGGACAAGGGGATTTCTGTGTTACCCCTCACCTCGGTTGGATTAGATTACGAAGTCTCTAACGAACGGATATCAACAGGTATCAATCGTCTCAACAAAATGCTGGGAGGTCAAGGTTATTTTCGCGGGAGCAGCATCCTGATTTCCGGAACCGCTGGAACTGGCAAAAGTTCTCTTTGCGCTCATTTTGCCGATGCCACTTGCCGACGGGGAGAACGGTGCCTCTATGTTGCCTTCGAGGAATCGCCAAACCAAATCGCCCGGAACATGCGCTCCATTGGTTTCGATCTAGAGGCATGGGTACAAAAAGGCTTATTAAAATTCAAAGCCCGACGCCCGACACTCTATGGGTTAGAAATGCACTTGGTCAAGATACATGAGTTCGTCAACGAATTTAAACCCACTGCGGTTATCGTCGATCCAATCTCTACTTTAAAGCATATTGGTACCAACGCACAAGTTGAATCCTTTCTCATGCGTCTGGTTGATTTCCTGAAAACCCAACAAATCACCACGGTATTAACAAATCTAACTTTAGGGGGTAGTTCTCTAGAACAAACTGATATAGGCATTTCATCGTTAATGGATACTTGGTTACTGTTGCGAGATCAAGAGACGAGTGGGGAACGAAACCGCTTACTTTATCTGCTCAAGTCTCGCGGGATGAAACACTCGCATCAAGTCCGTGAATTCCGTTTGACTGATACCGGAGTGAAATTAACCGATGTCTATCTTGGAAGTAGCGGCGTCCTGGCGGGAACTGCACGAACTGTACAAGAAGCACAAGAAAAAGCTGTTGCATTGGTTCGCCAACAAGAAATTGAACGCAAACAGCGTGAAATCGAACGTAAGCGTTTCATAATGGAAGTACAGATTAAAAAATTACAAGCTGAATTTGAGGCAGACAAGGAAGAGATAGAGCGCATGATTCAGCAAGAGGAACTCCAAGAGAAAACTCGGCTTCAGGATCAAATCGCCAGGGCACGACTCCGTCAGGCAGATGCGCTCGATGAATCCCCAAACTGACTGGAGGAAAAATTCAACTACAAGGCAGGATAGTTATGAGTCATTCAGTGGCAGGGAACGATAACTTAAATGAGTCTCCAGACAACTCTCAACAAGCATTCGATTCCCTTATGGATCTAGAATTAGAAAAATATGTTTTGCGCTTGTATGTGGCTAACAACAGCGCGAAATCTTTACGTGCTGTACAGAAAATCAAAAAATTATGTGAAAAGCATCTTCAAGGACGTTATGAACTTGAAGTAATAGATATCTATAAGCATCCTGAACTTTTAGAAGAAGATCAGGTATTTGCTGTCCCAACATTGATCAAGAAACTTCCACCTCCTTTACAGAAACTAATTGGCGACATGACGAATACAGAAAAAGTGATTATTTGCTTAGATTTGTGATTAAAAATCTAAGCTTTATGGCTCTAAAGTCTAAGCTTATATTCGCAAGAATAAAGCTGGAATTATTCACTTGGGCTTAACTTAAATAGCTCAGTAAATTTCTGCTAAATTCGTTCTCTTTACTTCAGCCAGTTCATAATAATTTGGGATTCTTTGCTCTATGAGAATTCTAATAGTAGAGGATGATCGAGTAATTGCTGAATTACTGACCAAAGCCCTGACTGCTCAGCACTACGTTGTTGATGTGGCTGGTGATGGTGAAGCGGGTTGGGAGCGAGCGGAGTCCTTGAACTATGATGCGATATTGCTGGACGTAATGCTGCCCAAGCTAGACGGAATTAGTATTTGTCAGCGGTTGCGATCGCAAGGTAATCAAACACCCATTCTTTTATTAACCGCCCAAGATACCACGACACATAAGGTCATGGGATTGGATGCAGGTGCAGATGATTATGTAGTCAAACCCTTTAATTTGCAAGAATTGTTGGCTCGTATCCGCGCCTTACTGCGTCGGGCAGGTTCAGCCTTGCCACCCCTACTCCAGTGGAGAAACTTGCAGCTTAACCCCAGTACCTGTGAAGTGACCTGTGGGGGTCAGCCTTTCCATTTGACACCAAAGGAATATGCTCTATTAGAGCTGTTCTTGCGTAACTGTCACCGTATATTTAGCTGTGGCGTACTGATCGACCACCTGTGGTCGTTGGAGGAACCCCCTTCAGAGGATACGGTCAGATCCCATATCAAAGGATTGCGGCAAAAACTCAAGTCAGTAGGAGTTCTTGAAGATCCGATTGAGACTGTCTACGGCATGGGTTATCGGCTCAAGGCAGAGGAACAGGGAGATGGGGAAGTCTACAAGCCAGAAAAACTAGATCAAAAACAGCACGAAACTAGTAAAACAACTAAAAACCAACCGCCAGAACTTTCACGGCAGATGGCGGCGGGAGTGGCTAGAATTTGGCAGCAAGTGAGCGAGAGTCTTAGTCAACGGGTGGCAGTGCTAGAGCAAGCCACAACCATGTTATTCCAAGAGGCACTCAGTAATGAACTGCGGCAACAAGCAGAGCAGGAGGCTCACAAACTAGCAGGAACGCTAGGCATGTTTGGATCGGATCGAGGCTCCTGTTTAGCGCGAGAGGTAGAACTGCTATTAGAAACCGGGGTAAGACTCGAACCAGACCAAACCCAGCACCTAGGTGAACTCGTTAGGGCATTGCGCCAGGAACTACAACGCCTGAACACCACTGAAAATACTAACCTTCCATCAGCGACTGAACCCGTCGATGAACGTCCGTGGCTGTTAATTGTTGACCAGGATAGATCGCTGGCAGAAGCATTAGCAACACAGGCGGGTTATTGGGGGATGCGATCGCAAATAGCCTCCGATCCAATTGCCGCTAGGGAGTGCCTGTCTAGAAATTCCCCTGACGTGGTGGTGCTTGACTTCTCCTGTGCCAACACCCTCGCTTCAGCTATGGCATTACTCACCCAACTGAATGGCTTTACCCCTCCAGTACCCGTTATTGTGTTGATCGCAGGGGATAGTTTAATTGACCGAGTCAAAGTAGTTCGCCTGGGCGGACATGCAGTTTTACACAAGCCCTTCGGCTATGCTCAGGGTCAATCCCTTTCCCCCGATCTCGTGTTGGAGGCAGTAACTCAAGCACTTGAACACTCTGGCACCATTGAGGCAACGGTAATGATTGTAGATGACGATCCCGTAGCCTTGACAGCTATTCAAAGGTTACTAGTACCTTGGGGAATCAAAGTGTCCACCCTTGATAATCCACTGCGGTTCTGGGAGACTTTAGCGGCTGTCTCGCCAGATCTGTTGGTATTGGATGTGGAAATGCCCTATATCAGGGGGATTGAGCTGTGCCAAGTCGTCCGTAACGACCCCAATTGGAGCGGACTGCCCATTCTGTTTCTTACTGCCCACACCGATACCCAAACCCTGCATCAAGTTTTTACAGCAGGTGCTGATGACTGTGTGAGCAAGCCGATTGTCGGCCCGGAATTAGTGACTCGCATCCTGAACCGCCTAGAGCGATCGCGCCTGCTGCGAAGTTTGGCCGAAACCGATGCCCTGACAGGAGTTGCCAATCGTCGCCAAGTCACCCAGAAACTGACGCAATTGATCGAGATGAGCGATCGCCTCCATCAACCCCTCTGTTTCGCAATTGTGGCAGTTGACCACATGAAGTTAATAAACCGCCAGTACGGTTATGCTGCCGGAGATCAAGCGCTGTCCCAATTAGGCCGACTCTTGCGCCAGACGTTCTCTGGTAAGGATGCGGTCGGTCGCTTAGGGGGAATAGAATTTGTGGTAGGCATGGCCGGGATGACCAAAAGTGATGGAGTGCAGCGACTGTCCGAATTGCTAAATAAGCTGCACCAAATCGAGTTTAGAGATCCCAATAGCACAACCTTTCGAGTGACCTGTAGTGTAGGAGTTGTCGAGTATCCCCAAGATGGTGCCAACCTACAGGCACTATATCGAGCTGCTGAAGAAACTTTACAGGGAATGGGGAATGGGGAATAGGGAATGGGGAATAGGTAATGGGGAATGGGGAATAGGTAATGGGGAATGGGGAATAGAATATTTTACAAAATAATTAGACTAATTATAACAATTTATAAATTAACAACCAACAACCAACAACCAACAACTAACAACCAACAACTAACAACTAACAATGAACAATGAGACGCTCCTTAAATACAATTATAAGAACAACTTGTTGCCAAAAACTAAGGCTGCCAATCCTCATAAGTGTTAGTGTCTCGTTAGTAACCCTAGTGCTTTGGCGATCGCTGCTCGTTCAGGAACGGGATCAAATTGAGAGAAAAGTTGAATTAGCGCTTATTAGTACAACTAAGACCATAGAAGCACAGATACAAACTCGTATTTTAGGGCTGGTTCGCCTGTCGAAGCGTTGGGAGGTGCGAGGGGGGACTCCCTTAGCGGAGTGGGAAGCCGATGTGAATCAGTATCTAAAAGACTATCCCGGTTTTCAGGCTATTGAATGGGTAGATTCCTCCTACCACGTCCGTTGGATCTTACCGAACAGTGGCAATGAAGCTGCCCAAAACCTGAACTTAGCAACAGAGGAACGGCGACGAACTGCGCTAGAGGCAGCTCGCAAGCAACAGGATGTAACCGTGACGCACACAGTTACACTTGCTCAAGGCGGCAAAGGATTTCTGGTTTATGTCCCCCTGTTTCTGAACAGTTCTGACTCGATCGGGGAGAGGAATCAGGGAGAGGAAGAAGGTGAGCTAAAAAATGGGTTAGCGAGCAGTAGGATTTCATTTCCTTCTACCTTATCCTCTCAGAACTTCGACGGTTTTATGATCGGAGTTTTTCGCACTCAGTTTTTACTCGATACCCTGTTAAACTCCAACATAGCGCCGGGATACGAGATCCTCATTTTTGACGGCACCGAAGAAATTTATCATCGTTATGGTTCAAGGAGGGAGAGAAACAAAAGAGAGGGAGAAGCAAAGGGGAGATTTAGCCATCAATTACCAGCCTCTGTCTGTAGGAATAGGATGCTTTCTTCCTCATCCCTCATCCCTCTCCCCAAGGTGGCGGAACTCAATCTTTATGGTGTATCGTGGCAGGTTTGCGTATGGCCAAGCCCAGCACTGTTAGCTGAGGAGCAATCTCACCTTCCAGAAGTAGTATTGGGAGCAGGATGGGCAATGGCTGGGTTGCTAGGTTGGGTTGTTTACTTGGCTCAGTCAGCAAGGCGGCATAGCAAACACATCGAATTGATTAACCAGCAGTTAGCCAATGAAATCACCGAGCGCAACCAGGCAGGGGAGGCTCTCCAAAGGCACGCTGCCGAGATTCAAGACTTATATGATAATGCCCCCTGCGGGTATCACTCCCTCGATCGAGATGGCATATTCATCCAGATCAACGAAACTGAACTCAAAATGTTGGGTTATACCAGAGACGAGTTGATTGGCAAGAAGAAGGTTTCTGACTTACTCACTGTCGAGAGCTTATCAACGTTCCAGGAAAATTTTCCTCTTTTCAAGCAACAAGGTTGGGTGCGCGATCTGGAGTTCGAGATTATTCGCAAGGATGGCACGATCCTGCCAATACTTTTAAATGCAACAACTATTAAGGATGGTGCAGGGAACTACCTCATGAGTCGGTCTACACTAATTGATATCAGCGATCGCAAGGCAGCAGAAGTAGCAATTCGCACCCTCAATGAAAACTTGGAGCAACGAGTCATGGAACGGACGGAGGAGTTGCGTATTGCTAACGAACAACTCAAGAGTGAAATTGCCGAGCGTCAACAGGTAGAGGCGGCATTACGATACAGTGAAGAGCAATTGAGGTTGGCGCTGGATGCTACCGAGACGGGAATGTGGGATTGGAATCTTTTGACTAACGAGGTGAGGTGGAACGAACACCATGCACGCTTGTTTGGTTTAATTCCGGGCACCTTTGAGGTTAGTTATGAGGTTTTTCTCGATCGCATCCACCCCGAAGATCTTGCAGGTGTGGAACAAGCCATCGCTCATGCCTTAAATACAGAAACAGATTACCTTAAAGAATACCGAGTGGTCTGGCCTGATGGTAGCATCCACTGGATCGAGGCGCAAGGCCGATGTATCTATGAAGAAACGGCTCGGCCAGTGCGGATGATCGGAACAGTTAGGGATATTAGCGATCGCAAGCAAGTAGAGGTAGACTTGCAGAGAGCAAACGACGAGTTAGAACTTCGAGTTCAGGCAAGAACAGTTGAGCTATTACAAGCCAATGAAGTGTTGCAAGCTGAAATTGCCGAACGCAAGCGAGCTGAAGAAGAACTGCGCAACCTGAGCAAAGCCCTTGAAAGTGCCGTAGAAGGCATTTCTCAGTTGGACGTACAGGGACGTTATCTGAAGGTTAACCCAGCCTATGCCCAGATGTTGGGTTACCAACCTGAAGAAATGATTGGCATGGAATGGCTGCTGAGTGTTCATCCTGATGACCTAGAAAAAGCGATCGCAGCCTACCAACAGCTACTGACTAACGGCAAGGTGGAAGTGGAAACTAGAGGGTTGCGTAAAGATGGCTCGGTCTTTGATAAGCAAGTGGTGATGGTGAAAGCTTACGACCAAAAGCAACAATTCATAGGCCATTACTGCTTCGTGAAAGATATTAGCGAGCGGCGGGAAATCGAACGGATCAAGGATGAATTCGTCTCAGTGGTCAGCCATGAATTGCGAACTCCCCTGACATCTATTGCTGGTGCTTTGGAGCTTTTGGCGGCTGGTGTCTTGCAAAACCAACCTGAAGCAGCTCAACGCATGTTAAATATTGCTGCTAATAATACAGATCGGTTGGTACGTTTGATCAACGATATCTTGGATATCGAACGTATCGAGTCCGGCAAGGTCACCATGACCCAGCAAGTTTGCGATGCTGCGTACTTGATGACCCAATCCGCAGAAACCATCCAAGAAATGGCTCAGCTGGCAGGAGTTACCCTATCTGTGTCAACCCTCTCGGCTCATCTGTGGGTTGACCCGGATCGCATTATCCAAGTTCTAACCAACTTGCTCAGCAACGCCATTAAATTTTCACCTCCAGGTAGCACGGTTTGGTTAAGTGCCAAACTGCAAGGGACTAGCAAAACATCCTCTCCCACTGACTCTATCCTGTTCGAGATCAAAGACCAAGGACGGGGTATTCCGGCGGATAAGATTGAATCCATCTTTGAACGCTTTCAGCAGGTAGATGCCTCTGACTCGCGTCAGAAAGGAGGCACTGGCTTGGGTCTGGCTATCTGCCGCAGCATCTTGCAGCATCATGGAGGAAGGATTTGGGTCGAAAGCACCTTAGGAGAGGGCAGCACCTTCTTCGTGGCTCTACCCCTAGTATGGAAAGCTGAATGCCAACCTTCGACCGTTGCCGACTCTAGTGCCCCGTTAGTGTTAGAGTGTGATGACGATCCTGATGTACGGGCTGTGGTGCAAACCATGCTAGAACAGCAGGGTTACCGCGTGATAGCTGTGGCATCGGGGCAGGAAGCCATAGAGCAAGCAGCGAATCAACATCCTGATGTCATTCTGCTCAACTTGATGATGCCCGGTATGAATGGTTGGGAAACCCTGGGAATTTTGAAACAGCGGGCAGATACAAGAGATATTCCGGCGATTGTTGTGAGTGGTTTGTTTCCCGATGCCCAAAAAAGTCCCTATCCAGATGTAAGTGACTGGATCGTGAAACCTCCCGATCCGCAGTTGTTGTGTCAAGCGCTGGAGCGAGCTTTAGCCAAACAAAAGCAGACCATTAAAGTGCTGGTGGTAGAAGAGGATCTAGATCTAGCACAGGTACTCATTACTATGTTTGCCCGTCACGGTATAGTCACCAGTCATGCTCAGACTGGACGAGAAGCGATCCAGTTGAGCCAGCGTCTTATCCCCGATCTCCTGGTACTTGAGTTGGGACTAGCGGAATGTGATGGCTTTGGTGTAGTAGACTGGCTGCGGCAGCATAATCGTTTGTGCCGGGTACCGTTAGTTGTGTACACCACACAAGACCTAAGCGATCGCGATCGCGAAAGGTTGAAATTGGGGGAGACACTCTTCTTGACCAAAGGCCGCCTTACACCTCAAGAATTTGAACAGCGAGTAATTAACTTGCTCAACCGGATGATTCGAGACCCAGAAAGGAGGCAGGACAGATGACCGCCAAACGCATTCTGATCGTGGATGATGAGTATGATATCCGGGCAGTGGTTGAACTCGCCCTTAAAACTGTAGCTGGTTGGGAAGTCTCAACTGCGGGGTCAGGGATTGAGGGGTTGGCTAAAGCCGTAGCGGAACAGCCCGATGCCATTCTGCTTGATGTCATGATGCCTGATATGGACGGCATTGCTACCTTTCAAGCTTTGCAGGCTAATCCTTCTACTGAGTCTATTCCCGTAATTTTACTGACAGCCAAGGTACAAGCCCCTGACCAGCGCCGATTTGCAGAACTTGGTGTAGCGGGCCTTATTACCAAGCCCTTCAAGGCTATGAAGTTACCTAGTCAAATTGCAGAGGTGCTGGGCTGGAATGTCTGACAATCTCCCGGTTACAAAGTGGGGGCTTCAACTTATCTTAAGGTTATTTATGGACATCTCCACAAATTCTCCACTTTTGGGTTCTAGTGTTAAGTAATAATGAACTAAGCGAGCTAGGAAATTCTTATAACGATTTCTGATTGTCTTAACAAAGCTTCATATCTTAATTCAGAGGTATCAATGACTTTTACTAAAGAAAATCTTCAAGATAAAGCCGTTAAACAAGAAACACTTGACCAAGCAGAGTGTATAAAGAACACAAATGTTCTCGGTGAAGACATCCAGATGGCAAAGACTTGTCACGCGCCAATTAAGGAAAAAGACAAGCGAGATGGCTGGTCTAAAAATCGTTTGCAAGCCCCTTGCGTGAAATCCGGGCAAGAAATAAACATTGATGAAGAAAACGCTTGGCATACATCCTCTGGCATTCCGACCCAAGTCAGTACATCCAACCAGGGGTTACCCTCTTCCTCTCTCCTCTCTCTCCCTGAGAATTCCAATATCACTACCTTAAATCGCGGTCGAGTAGCTATTTTTATTGATGGCTCGAACTTATTCTATGCTGCTTCCCAACTTGGTATTGAAATAGACTATAGCAAACTGCTGAACCGTTTAACTGGGAATGCTTCATTATTGCGGGCTTTTTTCTACACCGGAGTTGATCGCACTAATGAAAGACAACAGGGTTTCTTGCTGTGGATGCGTCGGAATGGCTACCGTGTGATCTCTAAAGATCTCGTCCAGTTCCCCGATGGCTCCAAAAAAGCCAATCTAGATGTAGAAATTGCTGTAGATATGATGGCTTTAGCTAGTTACTACAATACGGCAGTCTTAGTTAGCGGTGATGGTGATATGGCTTATGCTGTTAATGCCGTTAGCTACCGAGGAGCCAGAGTAGAGGTCGTCAGTTTGCGATCGATGACTAGCGATAGCTTAATTGATGTTGCTGATTGCTACATGGACCTCGATACCATTAAACCTGATATTCAGAAGGCGTCCAACCTGCATTATACTTATCGACCGCTGCCCGACTATAACATTTAAGGAGGGAAAGGGGAGAGCAGAAGACCCATAATATCTGTAGGGACTCACTTTACCGACCAATATTATAGGCTTCTCAGATATGCCGTAGGCCAGTGAAAGGCTTGATATGACAAGTAGGGGCGAGTTTACCAATATGAAAAGCTTTCCCACATAGATATTTGGTAAACCCGCCCCTACTTGCTGCCTTCTTACAGTAGGTATCGTCCGAAGCTTCCCCCCTACAAGGTTTTTGGGTGGATTCGGACTGATTTTATATCATTCTTGCGATGTAGCTGAGAATCTATTTGCCGATAGAGCCATTCTTATTAGGCAAACAGATATCTTAACGATATAGGCCAAGAATTAATCTGAACCAAATCCTAGCTTATAGCTTAAGGGATTTGGCCAAAATACACAAGAGATTATGTTGCAGAGCCTTGTGCTTAGAAGGTCAAGCAACATAAGCTGATAAACCTTTAACTGACAAGGAAGGGCGAATTCCATGAACACCCATAAAACTACGATGCCCAGATATTTTAATAATGTTAGGGGACGACCTCATCATACACCTTACCAGAAGGGTTATTTAGATGGTAAGACCTTAGAGCATGAACTTCAAGAACAAAACCGCATTGTCCAGGAAAACAACAGTGCAGCTAGCGGCTTGCTTTTAGGAATCGTGCTAGCCACCCTCTCTCTGCTCTTGGGTGTGTCTATCTTTTTCCTAGTACAAGCCAAGCAGCAGTCCACACAATCAATGCTAATGCTGCCTTTGCCTAATAGTGCTAATAGCAACCAGCCTGAAAGCATTCGGAATGAGACAGCTTTTAAGGGCAGAACTATAACTCGAACTCAGGACGTGATTCCTATTCCTCAAGCCTAGAGATCAGGAAAAGAGAAGAAATTTGAGCTGTACATTTAGCCACAATTGTTGCAACATTTTGAGAAATAGTCATGGACAATCAACGCAAGCGCCCGATCCACAATCTCGATACTCATCTGCAAAATGACGGCCATTTGGGCAACAAGGTTAAAACTGTTGAATCCAATTCGGCCACCTATACAGAAGGTTATGTTCATGGTCGCGCTTCCGAGCGCAGTTTGGAAAACAAAGTGCAGGATGTTCGTGCCCAAAATACTGCCGCTCGTGGTTTGCTGTTAGGTATTGCCCTCACATCTCTAGTGGGCTTGGTAGTTGGTAGTTTATTCTTTTTAGCTCGGCAAAACGAGCAATCGGCACCTGTAACACCAGTCATTGTGCCTTCTGCTCAACCTTCTGCTCAGTCTTCTCCCCAGTCAAATCCAGAAACAACAGTTATTGAACGAACGACTAATACTATCCGCGAAGTACCTACCACAAATCAGGAACCTCCTGCATCTCCTATAGAAGTGCGCCCAGACATTAGGATAAATATTCCTAATTCAGGACAACCCCAAGGTTCTCAACCAAACACCACCCAGCCTCAGTCAGCACCAACACAACCTCAAAACCAAACACCGAGGTCAAATCCCAGTGCTGTCCCCCAGACAACAACACCTCAATCTGCACAGCCGAATACAACTAATTCAACTAATTCAAGATCATTAGCACCAAACCAAAATCAGCGCACCACCCCAACGACGCAACCAAACACTACCAATCCAACCTCAGTAACATCCTCTCAAAACCAGCGGACTACAGGCAACAATACAGGAACAACCACAACAACACCATCAAGCACTACTAATTCAAATTTGGGAACACCAACTCAAAACCAGAATCCCAATAACACAGATACGAACGCTAATCCTGATAGTTAATAGTTAATAGTTCATGGTTCATGGTTCATTGTTAATGGTTAAGGGCAAATTTTAGATAGCTCTTACCACAAACAACAAACAACAAAAAAATAAACAATGAATCATGAACCATGAAATATATGAACAACCAACAACCAACAACAAACAACTAACAACTAACAACCAACAACCAAGAACAAACAACCAACAACCAACAACCATTAACAATCAATTTAGATCGTGTTGGCCATTAACCCCTGGCGCTAGGGACGAAGAGTTAAATTGAGTAGCTGCTGTAAAATCGTCATCAATATAAAATGTAACTTCGACAGGGCCATAGCGCTCTTCCAGGATTCCCTTAATGCGTTCGACAATTAGAAAAGTCACTCCAGCAAATTCGGGATGCAAAATCAGATGCATCTGAATATAGACCAAGCGCCCGACGATGCCTCGTGACTGGATTTTGTAACAGTGGGTCACACCCCCAACTTGGTGGACAATTTGAGCCAAGACTTCGGGCGCGATCGCTGTCTGCTGTACTAACAGGGGCAATTGCCAATTAACGATCTGCCAACAACTTGCTCCTGCCAGCAACACCAGTAAGATTGCCAGTACCACATCTAACCAGCCTAGCCCCCACCAGACTCCCAAAAGCCCACCTAGAATTAAGAGTGTTAGCCAAACATCTTTCAACAATTGGCGGGCATTAAAGCGTAGGGCAGAATTATTGAGAACTCTAGCTTGGTAAAACCCACATACCGCCAAACCCAAGCTAGTTGCCAGCACAAACCCCAATAGCTGTAATAAGGGTAAACTGACCCGAACGGGAAACATAACTAATTCCCCTTGAATGGCACTGACTAGCTGCTGTGCAGCTAAACCCCACACATTGAAGCCCATAAAGCCTAAAAAGGCAGTCAGTAAGAAGGCGATCGCAGTTTCCTGTTTGCTATGTCCGTAGACAGAGCGTCCTATGGGGCGATCGTAAGCTGTAATCTTCAATAAAGTTAGGATAGTGCTGAAGCTAGCAAGCAGAGTGTGTAGGGATTCTGCCATCAGACTAAGCGATCGCGTTGCCCAAGCCGCTGAAATTTTGACTGATAAAACAAACAACGTCAGCCAAAGAGTGGTGAATAAAATCAAACGGCCTGTAGTGCGATCGCGATTTTGTCCTTCGGTCATGGTTTGGGGATGGGAGACTCGATCCAACCAACTGTAAGCTTATGCGGAAATGGGGACTTTTGTAACTAATCAAAAAATTTATGGTGCGTTAGCCACGGCTTAACGCACCATACAAAATGGCTGATGGTGCGTTAGCTACGGGGTAACGCACCCTACAGCATGATTCGGTATTAATAAACTACTCAGGCTTGCC
>DNXU01000218.1 GCA_003505715.1 Cyanobacteria bacterium UBA8803
AGCAATAACCAATAACCAATAACCAACAACCAACAACCAACAACCAACAACCAACAACCAACAACCAACAACCAACAACCAACAACCAACAACTAACAACCAACAACTAATTCACACTGCTCTGCTGCACTGCTTTTAATCAAAACCCAGCCATTTTTGAGCAGTTTTTGGTAAGTTGCCCAGCCTTTGGAACCGCCGGGAATAGGATAGTCGGGGACAGCATATTGCCGAAAAGCTGTGTAAGGTTGCCAGGATTGGTTGGGATAGAGTCGTAAGTGCAAGACTTTGTCAGTGTCTCCTCCGCTCCGAGATAACCAACACATTTGTCCGGTCATGTTCAACTCCTCATCACTCACAGTTAAGCAGCATTTGTAGTTCATGCTTTTTTAACTTTCTGTAGCAAAATTAACCAGAGATCGCCATTAAGATGAGAGTTTTATATAAAGATTAATTAAAGATGAGGAGGCGAGTAGCAAGTTGTCTTCAAAAGTACTCATTTCCCTGCCTCTGGGAAAAATCCTAACCAACCCAAGCAAAGGTAAGCTGAAGGTGATCGTTATTTGAGATGCCATCCGATCGGGACAATGTGGTGCCTCCCAACAGTCCGTCCATGGAACCTATAGAAAATGTAGCTCTGCCGTCTAACCTTAGAGGCGAGAGTGCCCTTGCTGCCATCATCTTTACAGATGTGGAGTCTTTTACACCAAAGATGGCAGCAGATGAAAAACATACCCTAGCTCTGATCCAGCGAGACTTTGAACTGATGAGCGGCTTGTGCCAACGGTTTGAAGGGCAAGTCCTCAAAACTTTGGGCGATGGGTTGCTGATGTATTTTGTGAGTGCTGAGAAGGCTGTTTTGTGTGCCATAGAGATTCAAACTGCCTTTGCCAGCGCTGCTGCTCAACTACCAGAACGTGACATTCTCAAACATCGCATTGGTATTTATTTAGGAGAGGTGATTTTCAGCGGTAACGATGTTATGGGGAATGGGGTAAATATGGCAGCGCGGCTGCAAAGGGAAGCTACACCGGGAGGGATTTGTATGTCCCAGACGGTTTACGACGTGGTTAAAGGTCGCTTGCGCTTGGCCGTGACGTACTTGGGGTTGCGCAAGCTAAGGGGGATTCAAGAACCAGTCCCGGTGTATCAAATTATGCCACCCCGCCCCCTAATCGGCAGTCATCAACGAGTCTTTATCTCCTACCGCAACCAAGACCCAGACCTGCACCTCGCCGAACAATTGTATCAATCCTTAACCGCTGCGGGTCATGATGTCTTTATGGCAGGAGAGAATATTCGCTGGGGGGAAAATTGGCCCCAACGGATTGAGGCGGAATTAAAGCAATGTGATTACCTGCTGTTGCTGCTGTCAGAACAATCCGCTATTAGTGAAATGGTGACTGAAGAGGTACGGCGGGCAAAAGAATTGCGGAATGCCCATCCAGATGGCAAACCTGTCATTTTACCGATTCGGGTCAACTTTCCCCTCAGTTCGCCGCTCAATTACAACCTACGCTGCTATCTCGACCGGATTCAACAGCGGGAGTGGCATTCTGAGGACGATACCTCAAGCGTTATCCAGGACATCCTTAGCATTTTGGCAGAAGGTCAAGTCCCGGAGGAATTTCCAGACATGAGTACCGAGATTCCTCTGGCTTTGGAAGGTCCGGATCGCTACCCCTTGCCAACAGCCGTGCCAGAATTGCCTGAAGGGCAAGTGGATCTGGCATCTGTGTTTTATGTCGAGCGACCGCCGATTGAATCTCGTGCCTGTGAGACCATTCTCAAACCCGGTGCCTTAATCCGGATTAAAGCGACTCGGCAGATGGGCAAAACCTCACTTATGGCTCGGATTCTTTATCATGCATCACAGCAGGGGTATCGTACTGTCGCCTTAAACCTTCAACTCGCAGAAGGCAAAATTTTTGCTGATATTGATAAATTCTTGCGGTGGTTCTGTGCGAGTGTGGGACGGCGGCTGCGACTGCCGAATCAGCTCAATGATTACTGGGATGAGATTTTTGGCAGCAAAGATAACTGCACCGTTTACTTTGAAGACTATCTGCTGGAAAATATCGACAGTCCCTTAGTCTTGGGCTTAGATGAAGTAGATTGTGTCTTCCAATATCCCGAAATTGCCGCTGACTTTTTCGGACTGCTGCGGGCTTGGCACGAGGATGCCAAGAATCGGGATATTTGGAAAAAGCTACGTTTGGTGGTGGTACATTCCACGGAAGTTTACGTGCCCATGGATATCAACCAATCGCCCTTTAACGTAGGTTTGTCGTTGGAGTTACCGGAGTTTACCCCCCAACAGGTATTTGATTTAGCCAGATTGCACGGATTGGATTGGCAAGTAGATCGGGTCGATTCACTCATGGCAATGGTAGCAGGACATCCTTATTTAGTACGGCTAGCCCTTTATCACATTGCACGGCAAGACATTAGCTTAGAGGAGTTGTTACAAAGGGCACCCACAGAAGCAGGACTTTATAGCGACCACCTACGGCGGCATTTGTGGAATCTCCAACAGCATCCAGAACTAGTCGCAGCGATACAGGAGGTGGTAACAGCAACGGCACCCGTGCGCTTGGAATCAGCCGCTGCATTTAAATTACACTCAATGGGTTTGGTGCATTTCCATGGGAATGAGGTAACTCCCCGCTGTGATTTATACCGTCAGTATTTTCGCGATCGCTTTGAACTTTGATTGATAAGGCTCTAGGGTTCCAAGGCAGAAGGAATAAGAATTTTTCTGAACTTCTGTATTCTTCGTTCAGCTGGCCACCTGAATCGCGAGGGGCT
>DNXU01000030.1:0-136 GCA_003505715.1 Cyanobacteria bacterium UBA8803
ACAAATTCTGTGAAAGTCTGAGGACTAGTCAGAGTGCCAATATCGTAAGCTGTAGTTAGGGTGTTTCCAGGATTAGACGGGACTGAACCCGGTGCGGCTGTGGCTGATAATTGTAGAGAATAATTGCTGTTGGTGT
>DNXU01000030.1:143-315 GCA_003505715.1 Cyanobacteria bacterium UBA8803
ATTCTCGTTAGCAGAAACGACTTCTGAATTAATCTCATCCCCACTATCGATGACTCCATTATTGTTCTTGTCGTAATAAATTTTGTTGTAGAGGGAATTTTGAGTGACTCCATTCATCAGGAGAGTCACATCGCTGGTTTCTGTTAAGGAAAACTTGTAGTAATCAACGGTA
>DNXU01000030.1:373-3067 GCA_003505715.1 Cyanobacteria bacterium UBA8803
ATCGGCATTTCCCACAAATTCTGAGAAAGTCTGAGGACTAGTCAGAGTGCCAACGTTGATAGCAGTAGCAATCGAATTATCGCTGTTATCTACACCATTCTCCTCTACCTGAATAACTTGCCCATCAAGTACAATAATTCCGCGATCGTCCTCAACCTTCAAAGCCTGTAATGTCTCAGCATCCAGACTCTCACCCTGCACCAATGATGCAAAAATTGCCCCTTCATCCCCAACACTATCAACCGTATTGAATAGCGCATCAATCCGATGTCCCGCCTCCTCCAACACCACACTTACCAACGCCTCTAAATTCCCCAGATTTTCCCTCAGAAACTCCTCTGACAAATAAATCCGGTTATTACTCGCCCCATAAGCCCCATTTGCGCCATTAAGTTCGCTACCTTGACGAATTTCTATCCCAGATAGAATGCTAAAATCACCTGCCAACCAATCTGCCTGTAACCCTGTGGTTTCTGCCTCTTCCCCAAACGCGATCGCCATCTTCTGACTAAACTCTGGGTTATGCGCAAAAGCTATCAACCTGTCTTGTGCCAGAAGGAGAACTTGATCTAAAACAAAGAGGAGATGAGATTCAAGTAATAGAGGAGTTTCTACGAGTAGATTATTGCCAAAGAGGTATGTAGATTGCATCTTGTGAATAGTAGGATGGTAGAAGACAGAGGGAGAAAAAAATTCAATATTAAAAAAATCTTACATTAAAGGAAAAATCTTACTATGGCTCTAATCCCATCTTTACCGAATCTTTAAAATAGGATAGCGATCGTGTTGGGATAATCAGGATAAAACTGTCCAATTTTATTAATTGGCAGACTAAGCTTAATTTTGTTAAAATTGATACAGTAGATTGCAGATTTATAAAGTAATATCCACAAACACTCGATTCGCCAGCGAGACCCAACATTACGGGTGCGAGTTTGTGTAGACGGGGTTTCAACCCCCCAATTGAGAATGCTTACTCAATTTCATCAGGATTAATACCTTGAGAGCGCAAGTAAGCCGCTAATTTATCTGCTCTCTGACGCTCTTGTGCGGCTTTCTGAGTTTCTTGTTCAGCTCGCTGACGCTCTTGAATCCAGTGTCTGCCTTCAACTAGCGACTCGCCAGAGTCCTCTCCTGCTCTTGCCCTATTAATACGCCTGTACTATAATACCTGAAACGGTACTAATCTTGCCATCACGCCTATGTCCCAGCAGCCGCGTACCCGCCAAGAACTCTACGATCGCATCCGCCAAAGGGGCAAAGAAGAATTCATTCTCGAAGAGATGATACGTTTGGGGTTCTGGCCCGCCCAAGGCGAGATACCAGAAGATCCAGCCGATGAAATTCGGCGGGTGGGGGAAATTCGGCGAGAACTCGAACAACTGCGGCAGGAAAATTCGCGCCTGCATAACGAGACTTTGCTGCGCAAACAGCTATTACAGCAACGGTTAGCCGAGTCGCGCCGCAAACGTCAGGAAACTAAAGAACGGCGGGAACGGGAACGGCAAGAACGTGCAGAACTCTGGCAGCAACGCAAAGAACTAGAAATTCTTTACCTCGGCGAAGATGTTTCCGCTGGACTCAACTATACCGACTGCGATGAAGAACGGTTGCGCAGTTATGGCTTACCCGTAAGTGGTACACCCTACGAGATTGCTGCGGCAATGGGTATTACAGTCAGTCAGTTGCGCTTTCTGGCCTTTTCCCGCAAAATCTCTACTGTATCTCACTACATCCGCTTCAAAATTCCCAAAAAAACTGGAGGAGAGCGGCTAATTTCCGCACCCAAGCCGCGTTTGAAACAAGCCCAACAATGGATTCTCAATAATATCCTTGAAAAGCTAGAACTTCACGAAGCGGCTCATGGTTTTCGTCACGGACGTTCTATTGTCAGCAACGCTCAACCCCATGTCCGACAAGAAGTCATCATTAACTTTGACCTCAAAGACTTCTTTCCTACCATTTCCTATCAACGAGTGAAAGGGCTTTTTAAATCCTTCGGTTATTCCGAAGCCGCTGCCACCATTTTGGGTTTGCTTTGTACCGAACCGGAAATTGAGGAAGTTGAATTAGATGGCAAAACTTACTACGTTGCTCTCACCAACCGCCATCTACCCCAAGGTTCCCCAGCGTCTCCAGCCATTACCAACCTAATGTGCCGCCGCTTAGATCGACGCCTAACTCAAATGGCAGCAGAATTAGGCTTTGTTTATACCCGCTACGCTGATGACTTGACCTTTTCGGCTTCAGGCGAGAGCCTCCGACATCTGTGTAATATTCTCAGACGCACCGAATCTATTGTGGCTCACGAAGGATTTTTGATCAACGAACAGAAAACCAGAATTCTGCGTAAAAGTCGGCAGCAAGAAGTGACAGGCGTTGTCGTCAACAGCTACCCCAATATTTCTCAAAAACAGCTCAAACGCTTCCGTGCTACCTTATACCAGATTGAAAAAGACGGTTTGGCAGGTAAACACTGGGGAAATTCTTCAGATATTATGGCTGCAATTCAAGGCTATGCCAATTTTGTCGCTATGGTTAATCCTCAAAAAGGAGCTGAGTTCCAAGAGCAAGTTCAACGAATTCGAGAGAAATATAAATAGGGCTTGCTGAATAAATCTTTTGGTGGGGGTGGGGAACTCCTGAACGGTAACACAGGAGGAGAAAGGAACTTTAAGGGACTTCCAAAAAATT
>DNXU01000030.1:3167-3504 GCA_003505715.1 Cyanobacteria bacterium UBA8803
ATTTTTTATTTCCAACTCCCTAACCGGAGTCCTCTGAGGCTTGACCGCTCAGGCTACCAATAATCCCTAAAAACTCTCTCAGGATGAGTGGCTTTACCAGTATACTCTTGGCTCCGCGAGCAAAGCTCTCTTCGCGAATGGCACTGCTTTGCCGGGGTGAGATCACTAGAAAGGGAATATCTTGGTCTTGCAGTTTCTCACAGCAAGCCCAAATTTTGCGGTCAAAACCGGTGATGTCGATAATAGCTAGTTGGATACCGGGCGAATTGGTCAAAATTTGCTCAAATTCTTCCAGGTTGGAAGCTGGGATGACTTGATAAGCTGTCACGCTTTTAAA
>DNXU01000030.1:3549-3780 GCA_003505715.1 Cyanobacteria bacterium UBA8803
ATTTAAATGACGAACAGCTTATCCTTCCCGCCTTAGGAATTGAGCTAGTAATTCTAGGTTGCGCGGGTTACAGTCTAATGCCAATATCACAATCTAAAAACAGCAATATAACAAAGATTCCAGACTGAAGTCAAATATCAAAAAAACTGTTTTTGGTATCTGATTCCCTTGTTGTATTAATCTAGAAGGCAGCCAAGCTGAGAGTTCCGTAAAGCCAACAATATCAGCAAA
>DNXU01000034.1:0-5183 GCA_003505715.1 Cyanobacteria bacterium UBA8803
TCACTCCCTCACTCCTTCACCCCCTCACCCCTCCCACCGATAGAAGTAGAATAGTGAAGCTGGGGTAGTGGAGGGCACAACATTGGATGAGCTGAGAAGCGCCTTAGAATTAGCAACCGAAGAAGAATTGCAGCAGCTGACGGAAATTCTGTTCCGCCGTCGGTTTAATCCCCTAGATTACGTTCAGACACCAGAACCGCTCGAAATCCAAAGCCAAGACCGTGAAGCTTGGTTGGATGCCTTAGAACAGCGATTTCGCTTTTTGGCGGCAGATGGGATGACAGTACTCAAGGGGCGCACTCAAGAATTCACCTATCGGCAAGCACTAATTCAAGTTTGTCATTATTTAAAGATTCCTTACTCAAAAACATTTTCAACGACGGATATAGAGGCAGAGATATTTCTCAACTTGATGAGTAAAGCCTGGAAGCGTTTGCCTGCATCAGAAAAGCAATCTATAACAACAAGGGTGCAGCGATCGCTTGCTGAATCAAAATTCTCTGCACCTCTCCCCGTAGAGCTTCAGCACAATCCCATTGATGTTTTGATTAAAGGAGGTTCTGCTTTAGCGGTAACTTCCATCCTGAAGCCTCTCCTGCTCAAACAGCTGGCACGTCAGTTTGCCGTGCAGTTTGCTCGCTATCAAGTGGCCAAAGCAACGCTTGTTCAGGGCGGCACAGCAGCAGCAACGCAGTTTCAAACTTACCTGGCGCTGCAAACAGCGCGGCAAGGAATGGCGGTAAATGCTGCTCGTTACGGTTTGACGCGCACAGTGTTTGCCTTTATGGGGCCATTACTGTGGGGCTATTTCTTTGCTGACTTGGGCTGGCGAGCGATCGCCACTAACTACGGTCGCATTATCCCCACCATTTTTGCCCTTGCACAAATTCGTCTGACCCGTGCTGAGTGCTGGGAGGTCGTGTGATAGTAGTTGTTTGTTGTTTGTTGTTGGTTGTTTGTTGTTAGAGAAAAGAAGTTACTGGCAAAGGGCTTGGGGGTGCGCTCAATGGGGAGTGTTGCTCTTCCCTTTATTGCCAACTTGGGGAGGAGTGGGGTTATTTCTGGCCTTAGCAAATGTCTGGAAGCATGAGTATCGCCAGATTATTCAATATCCTCTCAATTGGGGATTTGCGATTTGGAGTGTATGGCTGCTCATCGCGTCGAGTTTGGCCTTTAAGCCTGTAGAGGCTTTCCTCGGCTTGGCGAATTTTTTGCCATTCTTGATATTTTTTGTTGCCTTCACTGTTCTAATCCAGACCCCTCAGCAGTTACGCCGCCTTGGTTGGATTTTGGTCATTCCTTCCATACCTGTGGTCATTTTGGGGATCGGACAGATCCTGTGGGGGTGGACTACCCCTGTGGCATGGCAAGCCATCCTGGGTTGGGTGCTGGAACCTCAGGGTAATCCTCCGGGTCGAATGGCTTCTGTCTTCATGTACGCCAACATTTTGGCAGCTTATCTGGTCATCGTTTTCATCCTAGCTTCGGGGCTTTGGCTGGAGGCCATTGTCGAGGCGTTCCGGCGGAACGTCTCTACTACTCACAAATTAAGGTGGCGAATTGGTTTTTTGACTGTGGCAGTCATGGCAAATGGGATCGCCCTCATCCTGACTAATTCCCGCAATGCTTGGGGAGTTGCGATCGCTGCCTGTTTGGCTTTTGCCCTATACCAAGGCTGGCGCTGGCTAGTGGCAGTGGTAGTGGCAGCAGCTACGGCTGTGCTTGGGGCAGCTTTTAGTCCATCCCCGCTACGGGAATGGCTACAGGCGATCGTTCCCGCTTACTTTTGGGCACGACTCACCGACCAACTTTATCCAGATCGTCCAGTAGCGCTAATGAGGATGACTCAGTGGCGCTTTGCTTGGTTTCTTACTCAACAGCGTCCCTGGACAGGCTGGGGTCTGCGCAATTTCACGCCACTTTACGAACAGCAGATGAATCTCTGGTTAGGTCATCCCCACAGTCTACTGCTGATGTTAACTGCTGAAACTGGCATCCCAGCGACCCTCTTGCTTTTTGGTTTAGTCGGCTACATTCTGGGTGAAGGAGTTTTGCTCCTTACTAAATGTCCCTCGGAATGGGAGCAAGACCGATTAATAATTTTCAGCTATCTTGTCGCTTTTGGCGGCTGTATCCTGTTTAATTCAGTCGATGTCACTTTGTTTGATTTGCGAGTAAATACTCTAGGTTGGCTGCTCCTGTCAGGAATTTGTGGGGTAGTTATTAATAAAAAGAGACTCTTCCAGACCTGTCATGATCGGGTAATTGGTAATTGGTGATGGGTGATGGGTGATGGGTGATGGGTAATGGGTAATTGGTGATTGGTGATTGGTAATGGGTAATGGGTAATTGGCAATGGGTAATTGGAAAAAACCAAGTCATTTTTAGGTTGGGTCGAGGTGACGAATACTGTTGGCATAATGGTGGCTCTATACCTGTTAATTAACCCCACTCTTACCGCAGGATTACAAAGGATTGCTCATCGCTTGAGTGCCGCTGTATTGAGCATACCTGATGCTGAAGCATGGCTATACACGGCTATCCTGTTATTAATCTTTACGATCTTGGCTCTGCCTGTAGGATTTCAGTGGAGATTTATCGAACTTGACATTTTGAGAGTATCTAGAAGAACAATTATCAGCATTGTTGCTACCGCTTTTTGGTTGCCAGCAGTAACAGAAGAGCTATTTTTTCGAGTTCTACTTCTCCCCCACACCTCAGAACTGTTATCCCGATTTGAGCTTTGGCTTTGGGGGTGTATCAGCGTGCTATTGTTTATCTTTTATCATCCCCTCAACGCTTTAACCTTCTTCCCCAGAGGACGCCAAGTATTTTTCCATCCAGTTTTTCTGGTGCTAGCAGCATGGCTAGGCATTATCTGTAGCATCGCTTACCTGCAAAGCGGTTCCCTCTGGACGCCAGTGGTACTCCACTGGTTGGTTGTAATCGTCTGGCTGCTGTTACTTGGTGGGTATAAAAAATTGTATGGTTGAGAAGGTGGGATGATACTTGCTTAACCTTAAGCAGCTCTCCTCTCCTTAAAGATCGTCTTTTTTGTCTTGTACTCGTAAAACTTGCCAAATAACCATAGAAAATGACAGAGCTACCCTCTTTAACTACTGAAACTATCTGGGCAATTTTGAATGAAGAAATAGATGATGAGACAGTAAACGGTCTAGTCTGGTATTATTTAGGTTATCGCTACGATTCAGATGCTAAAAAATGGGATATTACCGAAGTAGCCGCAGAATGGCAACAAGAGTATCCCGAACCGCCTAACTTTATTGAAAGCCGTCCGGCAACGGTAAAACTAACTCGTTCTATTCCCCCTGCAAATAAACAGTTGTTGAAAGAGCATTTGGGATTTAAAGGTTATAAAGTAGGTGAGTTCGGCCCTCGCCAAACTCGCCGAGCTACAGCAGCAAATTGGCTATTGAGTTATATGAAAGAAGCAGACCTAATAGATTAGCGATCGCGGGAGAACTACACCTAACCATCATGATAACAATCTTTCTGCTCCCACCTCCCCACTTATCACTCCCCATCTTCAAATTAGGCGATCGCCAACTGCTAGCCATACCCGTTGCAGGTAGCGAGAGTCATAGTAATATTGCTCAAGTTGTCACTATTCTCATCATCTTGTTGTTGGTCGCCACCGGGGTTGCCCTAGTTTCACGACGACTTCGCATTCCTTACATTACAGGATTGGTACTAGCAGGTCTAGCAATTACCGAACTTTTGCCCCATCGTATTCAGTTGGACTCTTCCCTGATTTTTAATCTCTTCTTACCTATTTTGCTCTTTGAAGCCGCCATTAATACAGATATTTCTCGCCTGCGCAGTACGATTAAACCTATTGCCCTACTAGCAGGGCCAGGGGTTTTGCTTTGTGCTGGCATTACCTCGGTGTTGCTGAAATTTGAATTAGGGCTGACTTGGATACCTGCTTTACTCGTTGGTGTAATTTTATCGATCACGGATACGGCCTTAGTCATTTCAGTGTTTAAGGAGATATCCGTACCTCACCGGCTGGTAACGCTGGTTGAGGGAGAAAGCCTGATGAACGATGATGTGGCTCTGGTTTTATTCAGCCTGATTTTGACGGTGTACGAGACTGGTTCCTTATCCCCCCTCGATGCAGTCCAGAAATTTTTATTCGTCATCGTTGGTGGAGCCTTAATTGGTACTGCTCTGGGTTACCTCAGTATTGGGTTGTTGAGCCAAGCCGACGATCCGTTGGGTAGCATTCTGCTTACTGTGGCTATTGCCTTGGGCGCTTTCCAAGCCGGTGAATTCGTACATGTATCTGGTGTGGTGGCTGTGGTGGTGGCAGGACTAATTGTTGGTAACTTCGAGCATTCCCAAATGACCTCAGCCTCAACCCAAGTAACCTTGTTCAGCTTCTGGGAATACGCCAGGTTTGGGGTCAATACCTTTATTTTTTTACTCATTGGCTTAGAGATCAATATCATCACGCTTTGGCAGACGCTGCCAGGAGTTCTCTTAGCCTTGATCGCCTATCAAGTCGGGCGTGCTCTTACCGTCTATCCCCTCTTAGCCTTAGTCAGGTTTTTTGACCGACCTATTCCCGTGCGTTGGCGACACGTTCTATTTGTGGGTAATATTAAAGGCTCGCTCTCAACAGCCTTGGCTTTAAGTTTACCTGCCACCTTGCCGGGACGAGAAACTTTGCTTGCTATTGTCTTAGGTATTGTTCTAGTTTCTCTAGTTGGACAAGGGCTAACTCTACCTTTGGTTTTGCAACATTTAAAAATTGCTTACCGCTCTGAGTCCTACCAGAAAATTGAGGAATTGCAAGCCCAGCTTATGACTGCTAAGGCAGCTCAGGATGAATTAGATAGCCTGTTCAAATCAGGAGTTTTAGCCAAATCTATCTACGAAGAAATGCGAGCTGCCTATCAAGTCCGAGTAGCAACTTCAGAGAGAACTTTGCGAGATATCTACAACCAGCGTTCAGTACATTCTATTGAAAGCCGGAGCGATCGAGCCAAGCTAGACGCCATCCGTCGGCAATTGCTCTTAGCCGAAAAAGGGGCGCTTAATGAAGCTTTACGTAGGCGTATTCTGTCTGAAGAAGTTGTACACGAACGGATTAAAACTCTCGATCAACAACTGCTGAAGTTAGAAGATGACTAGTGCGGTGAAGGGATGAGGGATGAGGG
>DNXU01000034.1:5301-7490 GCA_003505715.1 Cyanobacteria bacterium UBA8803
ATTAATTCTGTCTAGTTACTTATGCTCTCTGGACAAAGACCTAAGTAATCAATCACCTGATGCAAAAGTTCTGATTTAGTCACCACTAGCACCGTTGAACCTGCCTCCAACACCGTCTTGCCATTGGGAATGACGAGATCGGCATGGGTATGGGGTTGATAACCAATAATTAGAGAGCCAGCAGGAAACCGAGAATCCCGTGCAACTTCTGCGATCGTGCAACCAGCAACGTGAGACTCTGCCGGAACAGCTAGTTTGAATACTTCGACTTGTCCCTGTTCGTAGTGCATCATTGATTTCACTTGGGGATATTCAATGGCTGTCACCATCGTATTAACGGCGAGGTCAACGGTGCTGATAACATGGTGCGCTCCTGCCAAACGTAAGGGTCCTTCAAAGTCACTTTGACGCATCCGACTGACAATGTGGGGGACGCCATAATGTTTGGCAAGAGTAACCATGGCTAGGTTAAGCGCATCATCCCGCAGCACCGCAGCCAGTGCATCAGCCTTGCGAATTCCTGCTTCTAGTAGCAAATTTGTACTAACAGCGCTGCCTTCAAAGGCCATCGCTCCTACTTGCTCCCGTGCATACCGACAGGCAATAGGGTCAATATCCACAATGGCGATTGTATGCCCCAAGTCCACTAACTGCTGAGCTAAGCTCAGTCCCACCAATCCGGCTCCACCGATCAATACATACATGGCTTATCTAATCTGAAAATACAGAACAGGGAACCTACTGACTTTAAAAGAAGGCAGAGGGCAGAAGGCAGAAGAATTTTCATGCGTCTTGGTGTAAGCAGTTTCTAGGCGACTACTTTAGCAACATTTAGTCGATCGCAACAACATATTAATTAGTTACTTTAGATCAGAAGCAGTTCAGAACCCATAACTCCACCTAGCCTTGTAACCTCTAGCATCGATATGGGTAAAACAGCTAGCACTGGCTATACCCCCTCGCGAACCCCACCAAGGTTCTATGCGTCGGTGAACTTGTGAGGGGTGCAGTCCTTGGGCGACGAAATCTACAGCATCCCCAACCATATGGCGAGAACGACTAGCACCACCAGCTCGCCGATTGCTAGCTGGGTCGCGATACCAAGAGTTTACGGTAATCGCACGATTGTCTAAAAACTCTCTCACTTCTTCCATGGCATGGGCAATTTTAATAATGCCCTCGACGATATCCTTACTAACGGGGATGCGGGTGCCGTTTTTGGTTGCTTCTGCCCAACTGAAGTGACCGCCAGCAATAATGGGGTCGGATAAGTAAAAGGTGCTGTCATATCCCGGCAGTTTAAACGGCCCTGTCTTGACGGTACTAATCTTAGTCGCGTTAGGCTCCGCTTGCTCTTGGGGACGGTTTTGGGCTTCAGTACCTTCAATCTCGATATGTCCCATGAACATGTACCAAGTGTTCAGGTTAAGTTGCCCTAAAGGGTTCGCCAACACTATTTTGACATGTCCTCCTGGTGCCGGATCGTCCTCCAGGACTTCAAATTCAGTGCCCTTGCGAATCAGGATTTTTTCCCACTCCCTCAGTTCGCTAGATTGTTTGGTGCTGGCTTTAAAGAAGGTATCGTTCAATACTTTGATCTTAATGCGCGACCCTGACTGACCCCCTTGACTCGATCCTACCGTAGCCAATTGTAGGGGTGTGGCTGCTGGTTGAGTTGCCCCGTTGCCATCCCGCCAACGACGAGAAAATTCTAGCAAGATGGAGTCAGATTGCTGGGTTTGCAACCAAGTGATCGCAGCGTCTTGGTGAGGGAGGTGGCTATAGGATTGGATGGCATTTACTAGCTCGTTTGCCCCCTGAACCTGTCCGGCAGTAGCTAACCCAGGAGACGCCTGCCCTACAGCTACGGGAGATGGCTGAGCCGCTGCTGTGGTTGAGTGGTCAGCATTCAGCATCCCCTGATAATACAAGTACCAGAGAATTCCTGCTGCTCCAGCTTGTGTAGATTGAGCATGGGGGTCAAAGGAACCATCAGCTGCACACTTACCCTGGTTATTGCCCGATCCAAAATGATTGGTGCCATTCCACAGGTACTCTGAGTTAATACCCCGCATGGCATAGCCGAAACCATTCCATAACTCAAACCGCCACAACCACGAGGCAATTGAGCGGTCTGGGGGAGTGTTATAGATTTTCCACTGTAGGGCATCTATAGCACTTTCCACAAA
>DNXU01000034.1:7532-7903 GCA_003505715.1 Cyanobacteria bacterium UBA8803
CAGGGCGACCTGCGGGGACATGAACGGTACGTCCGGTAAGCGGATCGCCGTTATGCAGGTGAACATCTGCGAAGTTTGACTCTCGATAGTGTAGGATGCCGACAAACCACCAAGGTACAGTGGTTGCCCGTTCAATTACATCGTAGTGCGATCGCCAACCGACTATCTTTTCACAGATCGAAGCTACAGTGTTTAACCAGCTTTTTCTTAGCTGGCAGGTGGCAAAGAGTTGTTCGTATCGAGGTTGAAGAACACTCAGCTGAAAATCACCAGACATTTTTTCAGGCAACTGACACAAATTACCACTTTAGAGTGATGATGTTTATTTTACCTCCCCCAAGATATAATTCATCCCTCAAACCCTCACCCCC
>DNXU01000390.1:0-4346 GCA_003505715.1 Cyanobacteria bacterium UBA8803
CCCTCATCCCTCATCCCTCCATTCTAGGGACTATATACAGAGGCCGAAATTCCTTGTTGCCGGAGTTGCTCAATTAGAGTATCGGCTTCTGACTGCAACTTAAACGCTCCCAGCTGAATTTTGGTGCCTTGGGGTAGGTTACGGATATAGGCATCAGGCACAATGGTTCTGGCCTGTTCTAGGGAACGATCGCCATTGTAATTAGTTACCACGTAATAGAACTCGCCGGACTTGGCATTAGAAGTAGAGCTTGCTGCTGGGGTTTGAGCAGGAGAAGCTGCTGACTGTTTGAGTGGGGTAGTTTTAGCAGGTGTGGCTGGCGGTTTCTTCTGGGCAGCTTTGGAACTAGGATTGTTTGCTGATGGTATTGGTTTGGGCGCTGCTTCAGGTGGAACTGCTCCTGGCTGTAGGGGCGGTTGTAAAATTGCTCTGGGCAAATCTACATAACTTTCGGGCAGAACTGGGGGTGGCACAACAGATGCTGGCGCTGGTGCAGTTGCCTCATAGTTAGGTGAATTGGGTAGTGCTGTAACTGGTGACGGAACTGGGCTGGGGGATGGACTGGCTTCGAGTTGGGTTAGGGTATCTAAACTTACATCTGTAAATTCATCAGATGCCAAATTGGGGCCATTTATGGGTGAATTTTGATTTGAATTCCCTGTCGTGGATGAGTTTGCTGACTGGTTCTTAGCGGTAGTAGCTGACTTTGAGCCAAAGAAGCGGTCTAGTCCCAGACTGCTACGGCTAGATGGATTCGTGAAAATGTAAGTCAAGGTAGCGCTAGAGAGCAGCAGCAGTAAGATTGAACCGATACCCAGTGGAGTAAGTATTTTATTGGTGAAGCGCTTCTTTGGAGAACCAACTGCTACCTCTGGTTCTGCCAAACTCCGCAGGAGCTTTTCTGAAGATTCCAGATAGTCCTCCGGCGGGGTTTGTTGAGAGGCAAGCAAATCACCTTCATCTTGGGGTTTCTCAGAAGGGTTTAGGGTAGGGANNTGTTACCTCAACACTGGTCTTATCGACTGTTCCCAGAGTTGGGGAAGGGGCAACCAGTGCTTTAGCAGAGTCAGAGGCTACTGGGGATAAAGATTCTTGTTGACCCGTTTGTTTTATTGATGCGTTAGGCGTTTTGTGAGCCAGTTCAGTCTCTGCTTTCTGGATTAAGGTGGCGGGTGCCAATGAGTTGCTGCCAGAGGCATTGGTCATCACTGAAACGGGTGGCTGAGTTGGTTCTCCTACGCGAGCTACGGAAATCAACTCTACAGGTTTGCGAGTCTGGGAGCGACCTATACCGCGAACAGATAGCGCTGGACGCCCCGCTCTTTGACGGCGGTAGCGGGCTAATTCTTCTTCTAGCTGTACGTCCAGGCTTCCCAAAACAGCCTGCAACGCTGGGTTGATTGAGGGCTTGAATTGAGAACGAGTTGAGGATTCAACGGAGGTGTTTTGGCTCATGAGGAGGACTGGCTTTCAATCTGGCAAGGGTTTTTTAGCATGACTCTCGCTGTCAGTTTAATACAGTCTCTCTTATTTTGAGGCAATTGAGCGAGAGCAGAACTAAGGTTTTGATGTCGTTGAACTAGGATTGGTCTGTGGGAGGCACGGAACAGATCTTTATCAAAGACGTTCAGAATAAACTAATGAAAATCTCTCTCCCCCCTCTCCCTCTCCCTATTTTCCCCATAGATGTTTAAAACAATCGATTATATATTAAGTGCAATTGAAAATCAGCCCCAATGGCAAGAGCAACAGCAACTCCAACAGTTGCTCAAATGTTGGACGCAAGTCGTAGGTGCTAAAGCAACCCAGCAGACGCGGCCTTATGCCATATCCGGGAATATCCTTTATGTTGCCACTTCTAGCTCGGTTTGGGTGCAAGAGCTGAAATTTAAACGGCATCAGATTTTGAAACAGCTCAATGCCCAGTTATCTAGCCGATTAACTGACATTCGCTTTTCTACTGCTCAATGGCACCGAGGCTCAGCCTCATCTTCTAGTTCATGGCAAGAGCATCCCAGTTATGTGGGTGAGAGGGAGGAGGGAGAGGAACTAGGCATAGAGGAAGTACAAGAGCGCCACACAACTATATCTTCTTCTAAAAATACCCAAGATGCCCACTCTGCTTTTCGACAATGGGCTGAGTCGATTAAGGCGCGATCGCAACCGTTGCCCCTTTGCCCCCAGTGCCATTGTCCGACGCCACCTGGAGAACTCCAGCGCTGGCATGTCTGTGCTTTATGTGCTGCTAAGCAGTGGCAAGGTTAGGTTGGCCTGATGCTGGTGTAACAGTCCGCCAAGAATTTTCTCTGTCCAAGGCAAATAAGTAAGCCCTGTCTCCAAAAGCTCGACAGCTGCTATTGCTAATCGTTGCTTGTTCGTGTCCCTGAGCTAAGGCATTTTCTTAGGTCTCTAGGTGGCTTAATTTCTTCTCTAAAGTTACTCAGTGCTTTGCCGTTTTGCTTGATCCCCATGCTTTTTCAGCTAAAATACGTACTCTTTTTGGCTTCATAAAGAATTTGTTTCTTTTCTTCATGAAAAATGTTTCTATATATAAATTAATTATAAAGAAAAAATAAAAAAACCATAATTTTTATTAGAAAGCATAAAAAATGTAATCTTAAGACTAAAGAAAAACTTTTCAGAAAATAACTCCGATGAAGACGCTGACTTATGCAACTTCTGCCTGCCAGTTTTGCCGATATTACCAAATCCAAGGACGACGTGGCGGTATGTGCCAACAACTGGGCGTACCTGTTAAAGCAGGTTGGAAAGCTTGTTCTTTAGCTCTGCCACCTTTTGCACCATCTTGGGAGAGCCTTGAAGAGATTTGGCAGAATGATAAATTAATTCTTAAAGAGGAGCTGGCTACCAATTGTTCTCACGGCTGCTCCAATGTCAAATTTTCAGCTCAAAAACATACATCTACGCCTGAAAGCTTGATGCATGATATGTTATTGGCGTAATTACTAACTGATGATTGACTAGATAAACACCAGACTTGTCATCAATTAGTTTTCAAGTTTTAAGCGATTATCAACAAATATGACTCGGCTTTTAAGACATTTTTGAAATATTGGAGGCTAGGAATTTCAATAAGGCAAAGTAATTTTTTTAATATCAAAAATTTGAATCGGACATTGGGGTGCTTATATCCATAGCCTAAAATATAGTAAAGACGTTCCGCCGGAACGTCTCTAACAATGGGGCAATAAAATCGACCTGGACTAAGGCAACCAAGGGTATTGGCGGAAATTCGGTGGGCGTTTTTCTAGGAAGGCTTGTTTCCCTTCCGCACCTTCCTCGGTCATGTAATAAAGTAAGGTGGCATTTCCGGCCAGTTCCTGCAAACCAGCTTGACCGTCACAGTCAGCGTTAAAGGCAGCTTTCAAGCAACGAATGGCAATGGGGCTTTTTTGTAAAATTTCCCTGGCCCACTCGACGCCCTCTACCTCTAACTGATCGACAGGCACAACACAGTTAACCAGACCCATATCCAGTGCTTGTTGCGCCGTATACTGGCGGCAGAGGAACCAAATTTCTCGCGCTTTTTTTTGACCAACGATTCTGGCAAGATAGCTAGCGCCAAACCCACCATCAAAGCTACCGACTTTGGGGCCAGTTTGACCGAAGATAGCATTGTCGGCAGCAATGGTGAGATCGCAAATCAGATGCAAAACGTGACCGCCGCCAATAGCGTATCCCGCTACTAAGGCAATAACTACCTTAGGCATGGAACGAATCAGACGCTGTAAATCTAAGACGTTTAAGCGAGGAACGCCGTCATCCCCCACATAGCCAGCCTTACCCCGCACGCTTTGATCGCCTCCGGAACAGAAGGCATATTTACCATCAGTGTGAGGCCCAGCTCCTGCAAACAGGACAACACCAATATCCCTATCTTCACGGGCATCACAGAAAGCATCATACAGTTCAAAGATGGTTTTCGGACGAAAGGCATTGCGTTTGTGAGGTCGGTTAATGGTGATTTTGGCGATGCCGTCTGTTTTGTGATAAAGAATATCTTCGTAGGTTTTGGCAATTTGCCAGTCGATATGCATGGATTTGAGACTTAATAACTTATCAACAAGACTGCTAGGATTTACGCATTCGCCCCCCTCACCCCCCAACCTTGGGGGAACCCAATTTAAGGGACTTCCAGATTGAGGGATCACGGAGCTACTCGGCGGCTCATTGCGTAAGTCCTCACTGCATCATTTTCAGATAAGACGGATGGTATTTTTGATCGCAGCGCTTGTTAACCTGGAATGCTCAACCCAACCAAGTTAACCTATCACCCTTAACCTTTGGCTAAAATACAGTAATTCCTCTCTCATCCCTCATCCCTC
>DNXU01000390.1:4405-8324 GCA_003505715.1 Cyanobacteria bacterium UBA8803
CATCCCTCATCCCTCATCAAGAACTAAGCGTGTTTTTTAGTGTTGTCATTCCCACTTATAACCGCCTACCCATTCTCCAAAAATGCCTGAGAGCTTTGGAACAGCAGCAGCTCAGGAGCGATACTGTTGTCACAGATTATGAAGTGGTCTTAGTCGATGATGGTTCAACAGACGGCACCCTAGAATGGCTAAAGTCCCACAGTAAAGAGTTCCCTCATGTGCGATCGCTCGCTCAAGACCACAAAGGGCCAGCAGCAGCGAGGAATCTAGGGGTTAAGCAGGCTCAGGGTGATACGATTATCTTTATTGATAGCGATTTGGTGGTCACCGAGCATTTCCTCCAATCCCATGCTGATGCCTTGGTCAAGGGACAGCAGCAACTCGGAAGCGATCGCCTATTCACCTATGGTTGGGTGATTAACACTTGCAACTTTGACGAACCCACATCGGAACCTTACAAAGTAACGGATTTTTCAGCAGCTTATTTTGCGACAGGGAATGTGGCGATCGCCCGGAAATGGTTAGAAAAAGCTGGACTCTTCGATACTCGCTTTCAACTTTACGGTTGGGAAGACTTAGAACTCGGCGTCCGACTGAAGCAGCTAGGGTTGAAACTAATTAAATGTCCGGCGGCTGTAGGTTACCACTGGCATCCACCCTTTGCTTTAGACCAAATTCCCCGCATGATTGACCGAGAAATTCAACGGGGACGGATGGGGGTGTTGTTCTACCAAAAGCATCCCACTTGGGAAGTCCGGATGATGATTCAGATGACTTGGCTGCATCGACTACTTTGGGGCATTCTTTCTTTTGGCGGGAGACTTAATGAGCGCACGATGGCCCCTTTGCTGCAAGGGTTAATTGACCAAGGTAGACCGCAATTAGCTTTAGAAATTGCCAGGATTTTTCTGAATTGGTACAACGTTCAGGGAGTTTATGCCGCTTATCGAGAACTTCCAGAACAAGGTTAACTCGCTACCTCAATCCTCTGGGCAAATCTTAACTTAGCAGAACGGGAACGGGGATTTTCTTCAAGTTCGACATCTTGCGGCGTTATTGGTTTTTTCGTTAATACTCGCAATAGGGCTGAATCCCGAAAGCTGTGCTTGACTAGGCGATCTTCTAAACTGTGGAAACTAATTATGCCAATTATGGCCCCTAACTTCAGCCAATGGGGAGCATAATTTAAAAACGTCGCTAGGCCAGAAATCTCCTGATTTACCGCAATCCGCAGTGCTTGGAAAACTCGTGTTGCAGGGTGTATTCTGCCGTGGCGATATTTGGGAGGAACGCAAGATGCGATCGCATCCGCTAATTGAGTCGTTGTCTGAAACGGACGCCGTGCCACAATTGCCCGAGCAATTCGCCGCGATAACCGTTCTTCCCCGTACTGGTAAAAAATATCTGCTAGTTGTACTTCATCCCAGGTATTGATCGCCTCAGCAGCAGTGAGGGATTGGCTGCGATCCATCCGCATATCTAAAGAAGCTGTATGGCGAAAACTAAAGCCCCGCTCTGGAATGTCGAATTGGGCAGAGCTAACCCCTAAATCAGCTATAATGCCATCGAATAAAATCTCCTGGGGTTGGTAATCCGCAAAATTCCCCTGCCAGAACTGGACGCGATCGCCATAGGGTTCTAACTTAGTTTTGGCGGCTGCGATCGCCTCAGCATCTCGGTCAATCGCCGTAACCCGCACATCCGGTGCTGCTGCTAAGATTAACTGGCTGTGTCCTCCACCTCCCACCGTAGCGTCGAGGTAATGACCGCCGGGACGAACGGCCAAGCCTGTAATTAACTCCTGGCTTAACACCGACAGATGGAAAAACACTGCTGTTGTCACTGATTGCGCCTCAATCTCCATATAATTAATAAGATGCAATAAAAGTCAACATATGTAAGCAATGGGCGCGAGCAATTAAGGTTATCGATAGATATCTTCTATAAATCCAATCCAGGCATAACTAGAGGATATACCGATAAACCATAAGCTACTAGTAGATAAAAGCTCATGCGTTGCTGCTAAACCTTGGGGAAACCAATCATTCTATGGCGAAAATCGAGACCCGAACCGAACCCATGGTTCTCAACATGGGACCCCACCATCCCTCCATGCACGGCGTTCTCCGCCTCATTGTCACATTAGATGGAGAAGATGTCATCGATTGCGAGCCGGTTATCGGCTACCTGCATCGAGGCATGGAGAAAATTGCTGAGAACCGTACCAATATTATGTACGTTCCCTACGTCAGTCGGTGGGACTATGCTGCGGGGATGTTCAACGAGGCAATTACTGTCAATGCTCCAGAAAAGCTAGCGGATATTCCGGTACCCAAACGCGCCAGCTACATCCGCGTGATTATGCTGGAGTTGAATCGAATTGCCAATCACCTGCTGTGGTTGGGACCGTTTTTGGCTGACGTTGGTGCCCAAACCCCCTTCTTCTACATCTTCCGAGAACGGGAGATGATTTACGACTTGTGGGAAGCTGCCTCCGGACAGCGGTTGATTAACAACAACTACTTCCGCATTGGCGGTGTTGCCGTAGATCTCCCCTACGGCTGGGTTGATAAGTGCGAAGACTTTTGCGATTACTTCGATCCTAAAGTAGACGAATACGAGCGCTTAATTACAGACAACCCCATCTTTCGCCGCCGGGTTGAAGGTGTAGGCACCATCACGCGAGAAGAAGCAATTAACTGGGGACTGTCTGGTCCCATGCTGCGGGGATCTGGCGTTAAGTGGGACTTGCGCAAAGTTGACCATTACGAGTGCTACGACGAGTTAGACTGGGACGTACATTGGGAAACTGCTGGAGATTGCCTTGCCCGGTATTTAGTGCGGATTCGCGAGATGCGCGAGTCGATCAAGATTCTTCGCCAAGCTCTCAAAGTACTGCCCGGTGGCCCTTACGAGAACCTAGAAGCCAAGCGCATGGCTGAAGGGAAAAAATCCCAGTGGAATGACTTCGACTACCAGTACATCGGCAAGAAAGTAGCTCCCACCTTTAAGATTCCCAAGGGCGAACATTACGTGCGCATGGAAAGCGGTAAAGGAGAACTGGGCATTTTCATTATTGGCGATGATAATGTTTTCCCCTGGCGTTGGAAGATCCGTCCCGCAGATTTCAACAACCTGCAAATTCTGCCCCACATCCTGCGCGGGGTGAAAGTGGCCGATATTGTGGCGATTCTCGGTAGTATTGACGTGATTATGGGTTCAGTAGACCGTTGAGCCAGCTGAAGATGCACAAGAATTTCTGCTTGTGCCTTTTTAGGAAGTGGTACACCCATCGGTGTGCCACTATATTTATACCTTTTGCTCCCCCCAACCCCCCCAACTTTGAGGGGGAGAGTATACAGGATAAACAGTATAGACAGGATCTGCTGTTTCATCCTCCCAACTCTCCCAAGTTTGAGGGAGAGTATACCCCTTTTCCAGCCTCTATTCGTAGGGTGCGTTATGCGAAAGCTAACGTACCATAGTAACAAGCTTGGTTGTCTCGACAAGACCAGGCAGTTGGCTTATACTGATTACAGCAAGAATTTTCGCGAAGCCAAGCGGGGGCGAATTTCCGGGGGGGTTTGCGAAAAAGGCCAGAACCTTGATAAATAAATAGTTTGAGCGTTTTCATTCGGTTGATAAATGAGAATATCTTTCAACAAGCTCTTCTGAAATGAGGTCAAAAAAGAGGTTTGCGAAAACCATCTATAGAATCCTCTTTCAGTCAATGTTTCAGACTGCGGACTTTCCGCTAACCAAATCCCCGTAAGGGGACTGAAACGCTTCTACCACTTTTATTCTTTATCGGGGAGGAAATCAAAACTTTCCGCTAACCAAATCCCCGTAAGGGGACTGAAACGCAACGCTATGCAATCCAGCTTCGCAATAATACGGGTCTTTCCGCTAACCAAATCCC
>DNXU01000390.1:8377-10046 GCA_003505715.1 Cyanobacteria bacterium UBA8803
CTTTCCGCTAACCAAATCCCCGTAAGGGGACTGAAACATTCCGTGTTTGCTGCACCAACCTGCAATACTGAAGAAAACTTTCCGCTAACCAAATCCCCGTAAGGGGACTGAAACGATAATTCTACTTTTCTGTCTTCTAGGGCAGCTCTTTCCGCTAACCAAATCCCTGTAAGGGGACTGAAACGATTGTTAGGCTGGCTTTCTGCCAGCTCTAGGGATTTAGTTTACCTTTAACGTAAGCATCATCCAGGGCGACCCAATAAATTCTCTTCACGTCCACCTAATCCCAAACAGCGGGTCGCCCCTACAGTTTTTCATGATGAAAAGCTGAGCTTCCTATGCTCCCGCAGAAAATCCGATCAAAGCTGTCTATGCTAGATACTTTATTTACATCTCAAATAAAAATACTATATATGGCATAGCTGCGTAATTACTGAATAGGTTGCAGCATGGAAAGCGGAGATTTTTATCCTCACAAACATCAAGTCAGACGGTATAAGTAGATAGTACTCAAAGGTATTAAATGTTCGATTGGGTTTGGTTATTGCGAGTGATGTTCCTAGGCTTTGTGGGTATTGGCACCACAGCAGCTATATTATCACCCGTCCTGGTTCACAATAATACTGATAAAAGCCAAGTTGCTGGGGTGAGTTCGGAGAAGACCAAAGCTATAGCCAAGCCAGTCTCTCCAGTACCCTTCCCAATTACTGGACAGCAGAAACAGCAGACTACTCAAAATGTTCTGTCTCGTCCGTTTAACTTGCAGCAAAGCCTAACAATTTATTCATCCTTATTTACTGCCCCCACATCCTTAGGAATGGTGGCGATCGGCGTAGCTGAGGGAAATTACCGCTTGGTTTTTTCTAACGGCACCCTCTACGTTCAGTTGACTCCCCACTACTTCGGACACACCGATCCGGGCAACTTATCCTGGGGTGACAGGGTAACAAATTATGGCCCCTGTAGCGACCAAGGGCGCAGTGGAGGTACTCTGGCTCTAGCTGAGAAACTCTGTTTGGAGCGAGCGCGATCTCAGCTACCTACCCAGCTTATCGATCTCAACACTGCTGGGATAGATCCGAATGGGGATTTAGAAGCTGTACTGAATGCAGCAGATTTGTACAATCAAGCCAAGTCAATTCACTCTCGCTACTTTCCCAAAGCCCTTGCCTTAGCACGCCAGGGAGGTATAAAGGGAGATGAAGCCCTCGCTTGGGCCAGAACCGCCTCGTTTTATCTCAATTTAAATAACGAGATGGACTTACAAACAGGTTCCAATCAGGCTACAGGACTTTTAGGTATCTGTGCTAGGGAAAATTATCCAATAACTGAGTGGGAATGCGTTTACCGAGATCAGATGCGACGAGTCAAAGCTATTTCATCGGTGTTAGAGAAATATAAGCGTTTTTCGTCAAAGTAAGCATAAAAACTAGGGAAAAACCAGTTAGTCCACCACGTATCACTCGTTTTAAAAACATCCTTACATTCTTTTACCGACATTTTCTTCAACAGGTGAGAATGGGGATAGAAATTTGTAGGGGCGACCCGCTGTTTGGGATTAGGTGGATACATGAAGAGAATTTATTGGGTCGCCCTGGATAAGGTTAAGGTAAAGTTAAAAGGACACGAAGAAGAGGAAGAAGATAAGAGGGGTTATCGAGTCGGATTT
>DNXU01000390.1:10068-19857 GCA_003505715.1 Cyanobacteria bacterium UBA8803
TTACCAATTACCCATTACCAAATATACGGCAGCTCTGAGATTACTCTTGTTTGACAACATCGGGCACTCCGACTGGCGAGATGCCTGCGATCGCTCGTAAATTTTGGCTGCGAATCAATTCAGTGAAATTCAAACTGGAACGCCCTTCAATTTGGGCAACTGATTCAATGGCAGCTAACATATGTTGGGCAGCTTCTGTTTCCGTGTAGCCTCGCCGTTGGGCAACTTTAATCGCATCGGCATCGGCATCAAGTTGGGATTGGGAACTGCGGGTACTCCGCCAAATTTGGCTGCCTGCGATCGCACTCAATCCAGTAGCGACTACAACTCCCACGGCATCCCCTTGAGCTACTTCGACAATTCCCCCTAACAGTCCCACTAGCACAATGCCTTGATATAAGTCCGGCTTAAACCACTTAATGTTAATTAGCCAGCTTACCGTGCGCAAGATCAGCATGTCCCGTTGAGGTCGAGGCAAGCGACGCCATAAATCGAAGTTAATGAAGATAGATCGGTCACCCAACCAAGGCAGGGGAAAGGGACTTTCAATGACTGTAATCTGCTGCGGTTTACTCACGATTTTGGTCAGCATCCGCCCAGACGCAGGCATCATATCAAGTAAACGGCGAATTTCAGGCTCTGGATTCATGGAACTGGGGATTCAGGCTTACAGATTAATCATTACGGGCTTTTCGCCCAAAACGCACTCATAAAAAAATTCCCCCCTCTCTCCCTCTGCTCTCTCCCTATTTTCCAATTAGATTATCCAACTTCTCCCAATAGGAACCCTAAAATAGGCACAGAAGACCATCAAAAATATTAACTCAAGATAGTATGGACGCTTTTACCCCAGTCCCTCCTCAATGGACAAAATCGGCGACTCACGCCCTTGAGTTCTGCTGTCCTGCGTGCCAAGCTTCTTGTAATGAAGCTCATCGGGTTTGGATTAATCGACAATCGCCAGTTATGACTGAAGACTATCGTAAGAAGTGGCAAGAGTTTTATCAATGTCAGTGCGGCCAAGTTTGGTGGGCTTGGAGTACAGATCGCCCACCTTCAGAGTTGACAAAGCGCGATCTGCCACCCACCCTCTAAAAATCTTACCTTACAGAAGGAGGGACAACAGCCCAACAACTTCCTCATCCCTCATCCCTCCTATGGACTGGCAAGAAATTTCTGGTAGTTGGGTTTTAATGCCTCCCCGTCCCACCGCCCTCGTACATTTCTTGGGTGGGGCGTTTATTGCAGCAGCACCGCAACTTACTTACCGCTGGTTGCTAGAGCAATTGGGGCGTCAGGGGTACGCCATAATTGCTACGCCCTTTGTCAACACCCTAGATCATGTGGCGATCGCCCGAGAAGTACTCAACCGCTTTGAGACAACCCTAGACCGATTAAAAGCCACGAGGGTTTTAAGCCAACGGTATCTTCCTGTTTACGGTATCGGGCACAGTCTGGGTTGCAAAATTCATCTGCTCATCGGCAGTCTTTTTTCTGTCGAACGCGCTGGCAATATCTTAATTTCTTTCAACAACTACCCAGCCAAGCGAGCCATCCCCTTTCTCGACCAGTTCAACGTCACGCTGGCTGTGGATGTTGAGTTTACTCCATCCCCGCAACAAACTAGCGAGATTATCGAAAAGCACTACGATGTCCGCCGTAATTTACTAATTAAATTTACCAACGACGAAATCGATCAAACGGTGAGCTTGATGCCAGTTTTGCAAGAACGATTTCCCAACCTGGTTGCGGTGCAGACGCTACCAGGGAATC
Source organism: Cyanobacteria bacterium UBA8803 (assembly GCA_003505715.1). Classification (GTDB taxonomy): domain Bacteria; phylum Cyanobacteriota; class Cyanobacteriia; order Cyanobacteriales; family Coleofasciculaceae; genus UBA8803. The sequence continues at coordinate 11,842 of DNXU01000390.1, forward strand.
ACTTAACACCGTTAGGACAAGATATTAACTGGAAGACAGGAGACGTATTTACTCCCTTGGACGCAATTAGCCAATGGATGCAGCAAGAAGTTTATCGAGATTTGAATCGGCTGAAACGAGAGATTATTCGGTGGTTGAATCCTCTTTCAGGGACGTGATAGCTTCAGGTATGTATGTGTTCCTTTATCCGCAAGAAAGCTTAATTTCGTAGGGTGCGTTATGCGGTAGCTAACGCACCTTAGAAGCCAAAGTTATTGGTGGCATTCACAACCAGCATGACCGCAGCCGGTGCCATCAGGATGGCCGTTGGCGCAGGCTTCACTACAGTAGTACTTACCGTCTTTTTGTACTCCTGACTCAGTACTCACCATACAATGGCAAGATTCACAGGCACATTTGGTTTGGGTGGCGGTAGTCATAGTTTTCTCCAATTGGGATGGGCTTCGCGTCAATACCTTCTACCCAATCTGGCTTGCAAAGCAGATTTGATAGGAGTATTGCTTCAGATATCACTCTCTTATCTTAACCTATGAACATATATTCAGATATTGGCTTCAAGTATTGTTACAGAAGAAAAGGTAGAACTACTTCTGCTAAGCGATCGCAGTATTCTTCATGCAATCCCAAAGAACCAGGAAGCTGGCGCGTCTCTATGCCCGGTAATGTTGCCAAGGCAGACATCTCTGCGGTTGATTTAGGTGGTGCTTGTTCTGGGATAACGACCATGACAGGTGCCGACAGGGGTTGAAACCAAGCTAGAAAATCGGATCGGTCTTGTACAGGGTCGATCGCACCAGTGACAAACGCTGCTGGGGCGTATCTAGCGCCTGGTTGTTGGGTAATTTGCCACTTGTGGGCGATAAATTCTGGTGTTAATTTGGCCTGATCTACATAGACATGACGCTTGTACATAAAGCGTAGGAAAGAGGGCATCGTGTTGAGTTTGTAGAGGATTTGTCCCACAATAGGCGATCGCACTACCTGTCTCACCGCATCAGCCAACTGCTGAGTTGCTCCCATTGTAGGCAGCGGCCCGCGCCAGGTAGGAGCAACTAGGACAATCCGCAAACAGGATTGCGGTATAGTTTTAGCTAACTGCATGGCGTATCCAGCCGCATGGCCCGCAGCAACTACAGCTGTAGGGCGATGCAATACATCCCGAAAAAAATCTTGCAAAAACTGGTGATATAGGGCGGGACAATAATCTAGAGGGAGATGATCCGACTGCCCAAACCCCGGCCAATCTAAGGTAACAACTTGAAACCGAGAGGATAGGTGTTGGGCTAGACTCTGCATTTCGCCCCTTGTCGATACAGTACTAAAGGCTGGTAGCAGTAATGCAGGTGTTCCCTCACCTAGGGTTTCATAAACTACCTTGACCTGCTGTCCTGTCCAAGTCCAGAGGTAGCTTTGTACAGTACCTCCGATGGCCGTATCAGTAGATGCGGGTAAGGTTGAAGCGGATTGAGTACTCGCTGTCATCAATCAATCCCCCAAATGGCTAATCCGATTGCTTTCATCAAAACTATAAATAGTTTGCTGCTCTCCCAGTTTAGTGAAGCTGAAACTATTCTTTTTGTATTACAAGTAATACGATTGTATAACAAGATAATATTAAAAAAATCCAAGATTATACCAGAGAGACAAAACTTAACAATGATATAATTTTAAACAAGAATCTAGCTAGCTGTGGGTAATACTAGCTATTTTTTCCCTTGTTAGCCAAATAGGCTAACCCAAAATAGGGAAGGGGATTTTCAGCCCTTTAGGGTGAGCGGCAGCCCATGGCGTCTGTCTTGCCAATAGGGTGCATCGCCAATTTCAAGACAAATCTGTTATTTACGGCGATCGCTCCTGTGTCAATCCAATATCTCAATCCTCTACTTACTGCATCTTCTCCTCACAAATTCCCCGTACCAAGTATCTTTGTAGGAAATAGGGAACAGGGAACGGGGGAAGAACGATTTTAATTCCTTGATTGTGAGTGGCACCTGAGGATGTTTGCCTTGTCGGTTCCGTAAAGGTTTTTCGGGCTGCACTACTTCTGTTCTTACTAATTCCGGATCTGTCTTTTTCCCTAAGAAATTATAATTTAGTTAAATTCAAAATTACCTCTTGGCACTAAGGTACTGAGGTCACCAAGATTAATGTATTTGTGATTTGGTAGTTATTCCTGAGTCTTATTCAATCGAGATTACTAATAATTAAATTTCCAGGATTACAAAAATACATGATAATGAACACTCAAAAAACTATGACACTCGCTGGCTACCAGATTAGCACCCAAATTTACGAAAGTGCCAACTCTATCGTCTATCGAGCTATCCGTGAGACGGATCGTAAACCTGTGATCCTCAAGCTACTCAAGGAAAATTACCCCACACCCCAAGAACTAACTCGATACAAGCAGGAATATGAAATCACCCGCTCCCTAAACCTTGATGGCATTGTCAGAGCTTATGGCTTGCAGAAATACCAGAATACACTAGTGATGTTCCTAGAGGATTTTGGCGGGGAATCCTTAAGGATATTAATGAATCAGCAAAAGTTTAGCCTCAAGGAATTTCTGGTAATTGCTATTCAAGCCGCTGAAACTTTAGGTAATATTCATGCTGCTCATATTATACATAAAGATATCAATCCATCTAATATCGTTTTCAACCCCCAAACCAAGCAACTTAAAATTATAGACTTTGGCATTTCAACAGTCTTATCGAGAGAAAACCCCACCCTCAAAAACGTCAATATTTTAGAAGGCACCCTAGCTTATATGTCGCCGGAGCAAACCGGGAGAATGAACTGTGCCCTCGACTACCGCACCGACTTTTACTCGTTGGGCGTCACCTTTTATCAACTACTGACAGGACGGTTGCCCTTTGAAACTACAGATGCCCTGGAATTGGTACATTCTCATCTAGCACTCATACCCATACCACCTCAGCACCTGAATCCAGAAATTCCCCCAGTGGTTTCAGATATTGTCATGAAGTTGCTGGCTAAAAATGCTGCCGAGCGCTATCAAAGTGCTTGGGGTATCCAGGCTGATTTAGTAACCTGTCTCATGCAACTGGAGGCGAATGGCGAGATTGGAGAAATTATCCCCGGTACTCATGATGTATCAGATCAATTCCTGATTTCCCAAAAACTTTATGGCAGGGAGCGAGATGTGGAAACCTTACTCAATGCCTTTGAACGAGTTAGCGAAGGTCAACGGGAGCTGATGTTGGTGTCCGGTTATTCCGGGATTGGTAAGTCAGTATTAGTCCAGGAAATTTATAAACCTATTACTCGACAACGAGGTTATTTCATCTGGGGCAAATTTGATCAGTTTCAACGCAATATTCCCTACTATGCCCTAATCCAAGCCTTTCGCGAATTAATCAAGCAACTGTTAACCGAAAGCGAGACGCAACTGAGTCAGTGGGCCGCCCAACTCTTAACAGCTTTAGGAGCCAACGCTCAGGTTATTATTGATGTCATTCCCCAAGTAGAACTGCTGATCGGGCCGCAACCCCCCGTGAGTGAGGTTGGGCCTGCCGAGGCTCAAATCCGCTTTCATCGAGTTTTTCAAAACTTCATCCGAGTCTTTAGCCAAATCGACCATCCCTTAGTCATCTTTTTGGACGACTTGCAATGGGCCGACTCCGCCACGCTCAAGTTGCTCGAGCAGATTATGAGCGAACCCAATACCCAATCCCTGTTTCTGATTGGGGCCTATCGGGATCAAGAAGTGAATGCGGCACATCCTTTGATGTTGACCATTGATGAAATTAGGCTAGCTGGAGTTAACGTTAATCGGATCAAGCTTTCACCCTTAGATCGGCTGACTGTAAATGAGTTAATCGCCGATACTCTTAAATGCGATCGCCCCAGAGCCAAACCCCTAGCCGAATTAGTCTTGGCCAAAACCAAGGGCAATCCTTTCTTTGTCAAAGAGTTTCTCAAATCCCTTTATGCGGAAAGACTGTTGAATTTTGACTTAGAAAGCCTGACATGGCAGTGGGATATTAAGCAAATTCAAGCGCGAGGCTTTACCGATAACGTAGTCGAACTGATGGCGATCGAGATCCAAAAGCTGCCTGCGGACACGCAACAGGTGCTAAAGCTGGCAGCAGCGATCGGGAATCAGTTCGAGGTGAAAACCTTAGCAATTGTTGAGGAAAAATCTTTACAAGAAACAGCTCTAAGACTGCATTCAGCAGTAGCAGAAGGTCTCATCCTACCCCTAGGAGAGGAATACAAATCCATCGAGCTAGATGTCACGGGCAAAGAGTCCTTAACTGTTCAATACAAGTTTGCCCATGACCGCATTCAGCAAGCCGCTTATTCCCTAATTCCGGAACCAGAAAAGCAATCCGTACACTTGCGGATCGGTCAACTACTCTTAAGTCATATCCCAGCAGAAGAGCGAGAACACAAAATTTTTGACATCGTCAACCAATTAAACTTAGGCATTGATGTCATCAAACATAGAAATAACTACGATCGCCCACAAGAGGTACACAAGTATGTTAAAGATATCCCCACTCCCCACTCCCTAGCTCGATTAAATCTCATCGCTGGCCAAAAAGCGAAGGCATCAGCCGCTTATAAACCAGCCTTAAAATACCTACAAGTTGGGATAGAGCTTTTAGAACCCGATAGCTGGCTGACGGAGTACAATCTGAGCTTAGCGCTGTTTGTCGCAGCCGCAGAAGCAGCATACCTGAGTGGCGAGTTCCAGCAGCAGGATGAGTTAGTTGCCGTGGTCTTGCAACAAGCCAAAACCCTGCTCGACAAAGTTAAAGTCTATGAAGTCAAGATTCAATCTTATATTGCCCAGAGCAAACTTAAAGAAGCGATCGCAACGGCACTGGCTGTTCTCAATCTGCTGGGAGTGAAGTTTCCCCAGATGCTAAGTTCGTGGCATATTTGGCTGAGTTTTTGGAAAACCAAGTTAGTCCTGGCAGGCAAGCGGATTGAAAATTTAATCGACCTGCCTAAAATGACTGACCCTAACAAGTTAGCCGCCATGCGGATTTTATCAAGCATCGTTGCAGCTGCTTATTTTGCCGTACCGGAACTGATGCCACTGCTGGTATTTAAACAAGTGAAGTTATCCGTAAAGTATGGCAATGCGCCGCTGTCGGCTTCAGCCTATGCCAGTTATGGTATCCTGTTATGCGATTTTGGCCAGGATCTTGATGCGGGTTATCGATTTAGTCAACTGGCTTTACAAGTCTTAGCTCAATTCCAAGGTCAGGATAATTCCGGCATCACTGATGCTACCAAAGCGAAGACATTAGCAAATGTGAGTTTCTTTGCCAGACCATGGAAGGAGCATTTAAACTCAACTTTACAACCCCTACTGGAGGCTTACTCTAGCGGACTGGAGACAGGGGATTTAGAAGCAGCAGCTTATGCAGCTCACAATTACTGCTTGCATTCCTATTTTGCTGGCAAGGACTTGACCAAGCTACAAGAAGACATGACCACCTACGGTGATGTTCTCAGCCAGCTCAAGCAAGAACGCACTTTGCGGATGAACAAACTCTACCGACAAGTGATAGCTAACTTGAGGGGTTTAACAGAAAATCCCTACTCCTTAAGCGGCGATTTGTACGATGAGTTAAAAATGCTGCCTCAACACCAAGCTGCCAACGACCTCACCGCTATTTGCGTCCTGCATTTTAACAAGCTGATCCTTTTTTATCTATTTGAATCCTACCATCAAGCGGTTGAAAATGCCGCAATTGCCCAAAAGTATTTAGAAGGGTTGAGAGGAACAGTGATAGTGCCGCTTTTCCACTTCTACGATTCTTTAGCTCGGTTGGCCGTCTACCCTAAAGTGCCACCTGCCCAGCAAAAGGAGATCCTGAAGAAGGTAAACGCTAATCAGAAAAAAATGCAGCAATGGGCGCAGCACGCGCCGATGAACCATTTGCACAAATTCTATCTCGTGGAGTCAGAACGGTATCGGGTTCTCGGCCAACTGGATCGAGCTGCAAAGTTTTACGATTTGGCCATTGAGAGAGCCAAAGCTAATGAATATTTGCAGGAAGAGGCATTAGCTTATCAGCTAGCAGCCAAGTTCTATCTAAGTCAAGGTAAAACCACGATCGCCAGAGCCTACATGCAAGATGCCCGTTATAGCTATCTACAATGGGGAGCGATGGCTAAGGTTAGGGATTTAGAGGAGCGCTATCCCCAATTACTGGTTGCTACTAAATCGGGCTTAGACAACAACCCCATAACGACAAGTACTACTAGTACTGGTTCAGTAGCTGCACTAGATTTAGCGACGGTAATGAAAGCCTCCCAAGCTATTTCCGGCGAAATCGTTTTGGCTAATTTACTAACCAAGTTCATGGAGATTCTTATCGAGAATGCGGGAGCGCAAAAAGGCTTTCTGATTTTGCGTTCTCAAACCGAGTCAGGCAATGAGGGGGGTAAATTACTCATTGAAGCAGAAGGCTCGGTGGATTCAGGCCAGGTCAAGGTGTTGCAGTCAATTCCAGTAGGCAGCAATGGTGCTGCGCCCTTAGCTGCTGCCATCGTCAACTATGTGGCTCGTACTAAGAAAACTGTGGTATTAAATGATGCCGCTCGCGCAGGTTCTTTTATCAATGATACTTACATCAAAAAGCATCAACCTAAATCGATTCTCTGTTGCGCTCTCCTCAATCAAGGTAAACTAATTGGGATTGTTTATCTGGAAAATAATCTGACGACCGGAGCCTTTACACCTGACCGATTGGAAGTATTAAAGCTCTTATCCTCCCAAGCAGCTATTGCCATTGAAAATGCCAAACTCTATTCAGAGTTACGCCAAAGGGAGAGTCAGCTGACTCAATTTTTAGAAGCCATGCCTGTGGGAGTAGCTGTGCTAGATGCCCAAGGCCAACCCTACTACACCAATTATCGTGCCAAGCAGTTACTCGGCAAAGGCATCTTGCCGTCAACTACATCGGAAAAATTAGCAGAGGCATATCAAATTTATGTGGCAGGCACCGATCGCCTATACCCCAGCTGTGACTTAACCTTCGTCCGAGCCTTACAGGGGGAAAGTACGACTGCTGACGATTTGGAAATTCATCAAACCGATAAAGTTATCCCCATCGAGAGTTGGGGAACGCCCATTTTTGATGAAAAGGGCAAGGTAGCCTATGCGATCGTAGCCTTTACCGACATTACTGAACGCAAGCAGGCCGAAGCCGAACGACTGCGTTTTACTCAAGAACTCGAGTCCAAAAATCTGGCCTTGCAGGAAATCGATCAGCTCAAAGATGAGTTTTTGAAAACCACATCTCACGAACTACGCACTCCTCTCAACGGCATCATTGGCTCGATGCGACTCATATTAGATGGTTTTTGCGACGATGACAGCGAAGAAATCGAACTGCTCGAACAAGCCGATCAGTCGGCTCTACAGTTACTGAAAATTATCGACCGGGTTTTGGATCTCGCTAAAATTAAATCGGGTAAGCTAGCTGTAGAGATCAAGCCAGTAGATTTGCATCAAGAATTATCAGAAGCGATCGCGCTCCAAATCGCCCAGCTTCAGCAGAAAGGTCTCCAGTTATACAGGCAGGATTGCCCCCAACCGTTACCAGTAAACGCTGACTCCACCAAGCTCAAGCAAGTGTTCCTCAATATCATTGAAAATGCGATTAAATTTACAGATAGTGGCAGTATCACCATTTCGACAGGCATCAAATCAGCAGTAGAGGATGAAGGCGAGTTGATGGCGATCGTGAGGATTAAAGATACGGGAATTGGGATTGACCCAAGCCAACAGCACAAATTGTTTCAACCGTTTGTAATGGTAGATGGTTCTACTACTCGCAGTCAGGGAGGCATCGGTTTGGGATTGGTCATCTCCCGGAATTTGATGGAACTAATGGGCGGGAGTCTGACTCTGGAGAGTGTTGGTCAAGATCGTGGGACAACAGTAGAAATTGCGTTACCCTTGGAATTTAAGGATGAGGGATGAAGGATGAAGGATGAGGGATGAGGGATGAAGGATGAGGGATGAGG
>DNXU01000390.1:19911-20038 GCA_003505715.1 Cyanobacteria bacterium UBA8803
GATGAGGGATGAAGGATGAAGAATAGACCTCTGGCAAAAGTATTAAACCTCGCCAGGGAATAAATTCCAACTGTTTTTAGCTCAAGTCCGCTGAGATCTTGCCGCAATTTCATTAAGCCTATAAAAG
>DNXU01000527.1 GCA_003505715.1 Cyanobacteria bacterium UBA8803
TCAATTAAAAACCCATCGGGAGAATAGATTTCCAAACGGATTTTGGCATTATCGCTAATTGCTTGTAAGGCTTCTTCTAAAGTCAATATGTGATTGACCACACCAGCATGAGCATTGGAGTCCCCTTTAGATTGAGCGGTGAATGCCCTTTGCCGCATCGTCTGGACGTAGCCTGGAGCTAGGCGAACCTTGATCAGCTTGTTGTTAAGCGTATAGGTACAAACCTGGGTTTTTCCAGAACAGGTTTGATGAAGATCGCTCTTGGTTTGTTGGATCTTTATGGTTAACTGTAGTTGCCCTTGGGCTTGCTTGAGAGCGCTTCTGTAGGGTCTAACCAGCCCTTGAGCCTTGCCATAGTAAAAGGTGTCTTTGGGTACTTGGTTCACATAGGTTAAGGCATTGCGCCAGTGTACCAACGCTGCTGACCATTGATTGTCTACCTGAGCATCAGTGGCAAGTTGGGCTAGGCGAACTCCTTGATTGTAAGCGTTAGCAGCAATTTGCTCCTTAGTTTTGCGATTGCGGGCATTTGCCATCTTAGGTAGGTAGAGCGCCGATAATTGCTGTGCTTCTTGGTAGGCTGTCGTACCTTGAGGAATCTGCTTGAGACGCTTCATTGCCGTTTGCCAGGTGGCATACACCAGTTGCCAGTCTGATAAGGACTGGGCAATACCCTGACGGACTTCAGCCATCTGAGCTGCTTGTTTGGCAGTTCGGATATCTTGCTGAGCCTGCCGTTCTTTGAACAGTCGCTGATTAATTTCAGCTAAATTGGTTTTATAGGCTTTAATTCTTTGTTGAGTCAAAGGTTGGAGCTTTTTATCCGTCGGCAACTGTTCCAGCTGAGCGATCGCATCTCGCCACAGTTGCTGAATTGCCATCCACTCTGACGCCGAATGGGGGGGATTTTCACTCCTATAACCTGCCCTTGCTGCTGTTTTGAGCGCCTCAACCATTTGCTTAACCGTTTCTGACTGCGCTCGATAAGTTTTTAATAGGTCTTGGGCTTGGCGGTGATGGCTAGACCATGGGGGAATGGCTTCTAGCAATGCCATGGCTTCTTGCAACTGGTTTTGGGCATCTAGAACCGCTTTGCCAGAGTCAGGTTTTTGCAGGGTTTTTATGGCGTTCTGGCTTAATTTTTGAGCTTCAGGAATTACTCGACACTGCCCGATCGCGCAGGGACGGGTGAGAGCGAAAAGAGTCGTGCAGAAAACCAGCAGACTCAATCCCACACCAGCTACTGCCAAGGGTAATATAGAGAATTTCAGCTGGGATTTTAGTGATGCTTTTTTCTGATCAGGCTGCTCATCTGGTGCAGCCTGTGGCGTATTTATGGGGGTATCCCAGGGGTGGGATGAAACTTCCTCAGTTTGTGATGTTGCCGAACTTTCGGTAGATTCAGTCTCTGCCGAGTTGCGATCCGGAGCTTCTGCTGGAGAAGATTCTGGTGGACTGGAGACATCCGGCTCGAGATCGACCGGAGTAGCCGTTGCCGTTGTTTTCATCGTACCAGAGCCTTAGGTTTAACTGAAAGGGTGAAGCCCATCTGTTGAGAGCCATCTCAAGCTTATAGCATCTCAGTTGTAGATCGAGATAAGCTGATAGCATCAGCCAGGAAAATTTCTTCACCTCTTTACCTCTCTCCCTATTCAAAACCGATCACTTCCCCATCCAGGAGCTTTTTGGGCAGCCCTCAGTACAAATGCTGCTAGATTTTCGATTTGCGCTTGGGGCATCCAACTTTCGGGCACTTGACGGCACCAAAAGCTCTCTTCAGTGCCATCGTAGGTCATAGGTTGCCTGAGAAATTCTACTAAACCGTTAATCGTATTGCGAGGAGGCGTGGCACCTGCCAAAGTAGTCAACGCTAGAGACTCGGTTGGGTTGGGCAAAGTTGCTCCTCCGACGTGACAATTCAAGCAATGAGCCTCAAACAGTTCCTTACCCTTAGACAAATCTTCAGCAGAGAACTGCTTAGTTTGTCCTTGCCCATCCAAATCCAGAGCAATTGGCTCTGTTACCTTAAGATATCTTCTGACGTAGTTGTCTACAGCCGCCTGAGCAGGTGAGGCGATAGTTAAGACGCCTAGACAGACAACTAAAACCACAACTAGTGCAGCGCGGCAGAAATAACCTGCCAGTTCAAAAAGTTTAAAAAGCTTCCTTTCAAAGCTTTCTTCGCTTCGGCCTTCTTGCACTAGAGATCGAATTGAGAATAATAATCGATGCAGCATCGGGTATTGAGCGTGATTCTGAACTTCACAGCAGCAGGCCAGTAGGTTCTTCTGTTGACTAGCTAGTCTTTAGTTATTAAACTCAACCGCCACCAGAAAAACCCTCTGACCCTGCCACTCCACTTGAAAATAAAAGGTCTCGCCTTAGAGCAAAATACCTTTTCCTAAATCCGTTAGCGATTACCGCACGGCTTTACCCCCACCCCACTGTTCGCCCAAAACATTGGGCTGTAGAAGAATATGACCAGCGATCACGAAGAGGTCATCATCAGTAAGATTCCTCATCTCCGGAAAAATATCAGCACTCTTCGTGCTGGGATGGAGTTCGCTAATCTCAGTTTCCCCATCGTAGGTGGTGGGATTTTTAATGTAATCGACTAGCCCTTCAATGTTGTCACGGGGAGGGGTTGCTAAGGCTAGGGTTTCCGGGCCTAGACCAACGTTAAAGTCAGTTTTGGTGACCCCGCCAGCATGACATTGAGAACAGCTATCGTTAAAAAGGCGTTTTCCTTGCTGGACTTGTTTAAGGCTAAGGACAATAGTTTCTCCCGCTTCATTCAACTTCACTGTGCGGGTGGCTTCGTCAAGTTCAATTGCAGCAGCAGGTCTGACTACAAGTTGAAAGACAAAAAAGACAGTCGCTACAGCAAGCAAGATGAATCGCTTCATTCTTGGTTCTCCTTCAAAAATTTGGCTTATCCGTGATTTAGATACTCGACACAGCACCGACTCAATCTGTAGCCTATCCTCTACCTCTAAGGGTATTGCAGTCAACCAAAAGATTAGGTAAAAAGACATCTAGGGTGGGTTCCTCAAGAGGTACTGGCTAGATGTAATAATGATTGGTTGGCTGTTAAAAATCGAGTCGCTCTAATATGAATATGATGCCACTATTGCGACCCCTTTCCTTACCTTAATTGGGGAATGGGGGATTGAAGAATTACTTGGCCATTCCCCATACATAATTACCATTCCCTCGTCAAGGACATGGCTTCTGGTAGGGGAACCATGGTCGGCGCAGTGGGGAGGGGTTGATGCAAGCGAATGAGTTGAGCCAGGGTTTTCTTCAACTGAGTGCGGGGTATAATAGCATCGACAAAGCCATGCTGGAGGAGATATTCAGAAGTTTGAAAATCATCTGGGAGCTTTTCTCTGAGAGTTTGCTCGATCACCCGCCGTCCGGCAAAGCCAATCGTTGCCTTAGGTTCGGCCAGAATAATGTCGCCTAGCATGGCAAAGCTGGCCGTGACGCCTCCAGTGGTAGGATGGGTGAGAATAGGAATATACAGCAGGCCAGCTTCGTGATGCCGCTCTATCGCTCCAGAGATTTTGGCCATCTGCATCAGGCTTAACATGCCTTCTTGCATTCTGGCTCCCCCAGAGGCACAGACAATGATGACAGGGAAGCGTCGTCTTGTGCCTTGCTCGATCAGGCGGGTCAGTTTTTCACCTACCACAGAACCCATGCTGCCACCCATAAAGCGGAAATCCATCACGCCCAAGGCAATGGGTAAACCATCTAACTGACCAATACCCGTTTGAACTGCATCTAATAGCTTGGTTTTCTCTTGGGTTTCCCGCAGACGATCGCTGTAGGATTTGCGATCGCGGAATTTCAAGGGATCGGTGGGGCGTACCTGCTCATCAAGAAGCATCCAGGTGTTGGCATCAATCAGTTGGCGAATGCGTTCATCACTATAAACCCGCATATGATGACCGCATTCCAGGCAAACCCTTTGATTGGCCTTCAGGTCTTTGGTATAAGCTAGGACGGTACAAGCTTCGCACTTTGTCCACAGACCATCGGCGATCTCGCGTTCTTGCCGTTGGTGATTGTTGGGTTCTGATTTTCGGCGATTTGCAAACCAATCAAATAGAGACATGAAAATTTTAAATTATTCCTTAATTGTTATCTGACGCTCCTGCTTGCTCCTCATCGGGAGAACTTAACAGCAGTAAGGCTGTCCATTGGTCTTGGGAGCGAACTTGCAAAGCAGCAGGACTACCCGCACCGAAATAGGAAGCGATGNNCCAGTCAATAATGCGACTCGGAATATCGTGTGCCGCCAGTACCTGCTGCATTAGCTCGGCTTCCCAGCGAGCATTAGTTGTTTTCACGGTTACCCAGGTAATCAAAGGAAAACAGGGTATAGCGATTCTAGAGTTATTTTACTAGCTATTGACATACTCCAACTTTTCAGGGAGGAGGGATGAAGGATGAAGGATGAAGGAGGAGGG
>DNXU01000616.1 GCA_003505715.1 Cyanobacteria bacterium UBA8803
TCCCTCATCCCTCATCCCTTTTTATGTCTAATCCCTACTTTCGCTTCAAACAGTTCACGGTATTTCACGATCGCTGTGCCATGAGAGTGGGTACTGATGGAGTCCTGTTAGGAGCGTGGACGGACATTACAGGCACTCAACACATTCTCGATATTGGCACAGGTACAGGTTTGATTGCCCTCATGTTGGCGCAGCGATCGCTCTCACGCATCGATGCCGTAGAGATTGATGAAGCTGCCTGTATTCAAGCTAGGGAAAACGTGCAGCGATCGCCTTGGTCAGATCGTATCCAGGTGTACCATTGTGCCATTCAAGACTATGCCACCACTTGCCGGAAGCGGTACGATTTCCTAGTCTCGAATCCTCCCTTTTTTGAAAACGCCTCAAAAGCAAGACACCAGGCGAGAACCTTAGCGCGGCATAGCGATTGCCTAGGACAAGCTGATATATTAAAGACAGCAGCAAAGCTTCTGCATGAGGATGGTAGGCTAGCTGCGATTTACCCATTTGAGGAAGCACAAATTTTTCTTCAGAAAGCCAAAATCTTCAGCTTTTTTTGCCACAGGAAACTCGCTGTTAAACCGACATTAGAGAGCCAAACCAAGAGGATTCTCATGGAACTAGGCAAACGCCAGTTACCCTACCAGGAAACTACTATCGCCATAGAAGCCACTAGACGTGTTTATACTCCTGAATTTATTGCCTTAATCAAGGACTTCTATCTAAAGTATTGACTAGAAATCTAGACTAATTAAGGATTATTTAATACCATATATAGTGGTGCGTCAACAGGATAAAAAGTTAATGCTCTAGAACCTTAGTGATATGCTAATGCACCCAAATTCTTGGGGACTACAAAAATCTCCACATGAACATAAAGTTGCCTTATTTCTCCGCAATGTGGGTGGAGGTGGATTGGAAAGAGTGATGTTAAACATCGCCTGCGGGATTGCGCAGCAAGGCGTACTCGTAGATTTAGTTTTAATGAAAGCAGAAGGAATATTCCTTTCCCACATTTCACCCCAAGTAAGAATTATCGATTTGGGAATAATAGGGGCTGAAAAATTCCTGACTCGGCTCCAATCTCTTAGTAGTTTACCCAAGTTAATAGACTACTTGAAAAAGGAACAACCCACAGCCCTACTTTCCGCAGGACATTATCCTAATGAAATCGCTATTGCCGCCAAATATCTAGCGAGAGCGATCGCTCGTGTCGTGGTATCAGAACATACTGCTCTTTCAGTAGAAGCTAAACGAGTGGAACAGGTTTCAGCCCGTGTCGCGCCACTGACAGCGCGATTTTTTTATCCTCATGCAGATGCAATTGTCACTGTTTCTCATGGTGTAGGCGAGGATTTATCGCGTCTCGTAGGTTTGCCTTTAAAAGGGATGAAAACGATTTACAATCCAGTCATTACTCCTCAGTTAAAATTGCAAGCTGAAGCACATTTAGATCATCCTTGGTTTGCCCAAGGAGAACCACCAGTAATATTAGGCTTGGGACGATTTGTCGTACAAAAAGATTTTCCAACTTTAATTCGCGCCTTTGCTAAAGTGCATCAAGTAAAACCTGTGCGATTAATGATGTTGGGAAGTGGTAGGGAGTCACACAATCTGCAAAGCCTAGCGCGGGAATTGGGAGTGGAAAATGATATAGATTGGTTGGGTTTTGTAGAAAATCCTTTTCCTTATATGAAGAGAGGTAAGATATTTGTTTTGTCTTCTGCTTGGGAGGGACTACCTACAGTTTTAATTGAAGCATTGGCGTTAGGATTGCAGGTGGTAGCGACTAACTGTAATAGTGGTCCGGCGGAAATTTTAGATAATGGGAAATATGGCGAGTTAGTACCTGTTGGAGATAGCGATATGATGGCTGAGGCAATCTTGCGGGTGTTGTCGGGTGAGTCGAAGCCAGTTGATTCTGGTTGGTTGGAACAGTTTACTTTAGAAACTTCCGTAAAAAAGTATCTTGAGGTTTTGGGGATAAGTCAAACAGGGAGTTATTAATTAAATATATATGAAGCGTATTGCCTTTATTATACCAGACCTTGATGGTGGTGGATTACAGCGAGTAGCGCTCAACTTGCTAAAAGGATTAGCGGTAGAGGGGATTCCTCTAGATTTAGTTGTAGCTAATGCTGAAGGACGATTTTTAAATGATATTTCATCAGAGGTAAGAGTTATCAATCTAGACACTCTAATTCAGCCGCGACTAAGTAGCTGTTTAGGAGTTACTTTACCTCTAGTGCGTTATTTAAGGAGGGAAAAACCCCAGGTATTAGTCTGCCACTTATTTACCTGTAATGTAGTGGCGGCTATTGCCAAAATTATAGCCCTATCTCCCGTTAAGCTGGCCTGCGTAGAACATATTTCTTTAGCAGATAAAAAGAATCGACCTAATACACTTCAGGAAAATCTTCTACCCTTAGCTATGCAGTGGCTTTATCCAACTGTGGATGCCGTTATTGCAGTATCAAAGGGGTTAGCAAAAGAGTTAGAAAGTTACTTGCATCTCCAGCCTAATTCTATCCAAACTATCTATAATCCTGTCTTGGATAGCAATTTGTTATTAAAATCGCAAGAACAAGTAAAACATGATTGGTTTAAAGATGAACAACTTCCTATAATTTTAGGTGTAGGGCGATTGGTGAAACAAAAAGACTTTGCTACTTTAATTCGTGCATTTGCTATTATCCGGCAATCCCAACCTGCTAGATTAGTGATTTTAGGTGAGGGTGAACAAAAGGATAAGCTAATAGCTCTGGCTCGTAAATTAGAAGTAGAAAATGATGTAAATTTTCTAGGTTTTGTCGATAATCCCTACAGCTACATGGCACATGCATCTGTATTTGTGTTATCTTCAATTCAAGAAGGTTTACCAACGGTACTGATAGAAGCTATGGCGATAGGTACTCCAGTAATTTCCACCAATTGCCCTAGCGGTCCAGATGAAATCCTGGCTAATGGTAAATATGGAGAATTAGTGCCTGTTGGTGATAGTCAAGCTATGGCTGATGCAATTTTGCGGGTGTTATCTGGTCAAGTTAAGTCAGTTGAGACTGATTGGATTAATCAGTTTACTTTAGAAGCTGCTACCCAGAAGTATCTTAATATTTTAGGAATTAATAAATATGGCTGAACCAATTGTTAGCATAATTATGCCTGCTTACAATGCTGAAAAAAATATCCCGGAATCTCTGGCTGCTGTCAAGGCACAAACTTACAAAAACTGGGAACTTATTGTAGTAGAAGATGCCTCTAGGGACGGAACGGAAGAGATTGTTAATGAATTTGCTAAAGATGTTGGTGAGGCAAGAGTGAAATATATTCTTCATCAGTACAATCAAGGAGTAAGTGCAACTAGAAATACAGCTATAAAACTCGCTAATGGGAAGTATTTAGCATTTCTAGATTATGATGATATTTGGCAAAAAAATCATCTAGAAACTGCTGTAACCAAACTCGAAGAAGATAACTGTGATATAGCATACTCTACTGTTGAAATGTTTCAGGATAGTACGAATAAAATTATCGGATTATGGGGGCCATCTGAACAAGATTTACTTAATTTTCCGGGCAGCCTCTTGGCTAGAAATTATATTGCTAGTAATGTAGTTGTAATGAGACGTATTATTACGGAAAAAGTTGGTTATTTTGAAACCAACCTGAAAGCAGCTGAAGATTTAGATTATTGGTTAAGAGTAGCAGAGTCTGGGTTTAAATTTGTTTATATTCCTGGTGTTTATGGCAGTTATCGAAAAAAAGAGTCATCCAGTTTAACATCTCAAGCTGCGATGGTAGCTGAATATCACGCACTGGTAATTAGAAAGCATTGGCATTCTAGTATAATTTCTCAAGAAATTCGCCAGGATGCGGCTTTACTATATCATTTAAAAGCTGCAAAATTTAATTTCAATAATAATCCCATCAAAGCCTTAGAGTGTTTGTTATGGATAGTGATACTCAATCCTAAAGGTTTGGTGAGCAAAGTGTTTGAATTAGTAAGTAATAAGTGAATATAGATGATAAAATAATTAACCTCTCCTCCTATTTTAGAAAATTATCATGCCAAAAATTAGCGTAATTACCCCTTGCTATAACCAAGAAAAATATCTTGCTAAAGCTATTGATAGTCTGCTAGCTCAGACATTTACTGACTGGGAACAAGTTATCGTCGATGACGGTAGCACCGATAATTCTGCCGAAATTATACTATCTTACTCCCAAAATGACTCCCGAATTAGATTAATCCAACAGCCAAATCGAGGGTTACAAAAGGCTCGGAATAACGGCTTTAAAGCCTGCTATCATCAAAGTAAATATTTATTATGGTTCGATCCAGATGACTACCTAGCACCACAGATGCTAGAAGTGATGCTAAATTACCTAGATACCAATCCTCACATTGGGCTGGCTTTCTGTGATTATTATCTTGTTAATAGTGAAAATTGCATTGTCAAAACAGCCAAAACTCCTCGACATATTCCTTCAAAATTTGGCATCAAAGACTTACCATATCAAACACCAGAAACTCCATTTATATCAGTAGGATTTGATTGCATACCCGAACCGATGGCTATAGTCCGACGTGCTATTTACGAACAAACAACAGGATGGGCTGAGTGGTTAGGATATGGGGGTGAAGGAATAGATTTATTTCTTCAGGTAGCACTCCTGAGTGAGGTGCATTTTATTCCCCAAAATTTTTACTATTATCGTCAGCATTCTCAGCAAGCAACGCGAACAGTTGTAAAGTTTGAAGTTCAAATGCAGAAACTCATTACTAAGTGGAAAGAGGGAAAAGATATACCAGAAGAATATAAAGCAAAATACGCGCAATTGGCTTGGTGGTGGGAACATCGATTTTGGCCTTACTTGTGGGTGAAAGAAGGTAGAAGGATGATACGCAATCGGTGCTATCTGACTGGATTAATGTTACACGGTAAAGCCCTCAAGTCCTATCAGATTTTCTAGCTACCAGTTCAAATTTAAAAACCAATACTTAATAGATAAAAAAATAACTTAAATAGCTTTTAACTGCTGAACAATATTGTGTAAAATACAGGAAAAATAATCCTATGAATCAGTCTACAAGAATTGCTATTCTCATACCAAAACTAGATGTAGGTGGTGCAGAGCGAGTTGTCCTTAACTTGCTTAAAGGAATGCTGAAAACAGCTCTAGAGATAGAAATAGACTTAGTGTTAGCTTCAGCTGAAGGTCAATGGCTCAACGAAATTCCCTCCGAAATCCGAGTTGTCAATCTAAAAACTCCTTTTGGGCCAACACTTAAAACAATTAGCAGAGTCACATTTCCCTTAGCCCACTATTTACGAACAGAAAAGCCTGATGTAGTACTATCTAACCTTTGGTACTACAACGTATTTGCTGTGATAGCTGTTGCTTTAGCAAGAATTACTACCCGCTTAATCTTAATTGAACATGGTTCTTTTTCCCCCCTAAAAAAATTTCCCAGAAGAACTATGCTTTGGCTACTACCTCTGCTGATGCGCTATCTTTATCCCTATGCTAATTATATCGTAACTGTATCAAAGGGATTGGCACAAGAATTAACAGCTGATTTAAATCTAAAACCCAGTTTAATAAAAACAATTTATAATCCTGTAATTGATGAAAGGTTATACCAAGGAGCGCAACAATCAGTCACTCATCCCTGGTTTAACGATAGAGAAATTCCTGTTATTTTGGGTGTAGGTAGACTCTCTGATATTAAAAATTTTCCAACTCTGATTCGTGCGTTTGCACTTGTGCTAAAACAGCAACCTGCTCGTCTGGTAATTTTAGGTGATGGAGAAGATAAGCCTAAACTCATAGCTCTCGTGCGCGAGTTAGGTTTAGAAGATAATGTGGCTCTACTTGGTTTTCTAGATAATCCGTATGCTTACATGGCGCGATCGCATGTTTTTGTGTTATCTTCTGCTTCTGAAGCTTTTGGCAACGTTATTGTTGAATCTTTAGCATTGGGTACGCCAGTAGTTTCTACCAACTGTCCCAATGGGCCTGACGAAATTCTCGACAATGGTAAGTATGGTGAGTTAGTATCGGTTGGGGATAGCGAAGCCATGGCACAGGCAATTTTAAGAGTGTTGTCAGGAAATTATAAGTCCGTAGAACCAGGGTGGTTAGAGCAGTTTACATTAGCATCTGTTACTCATCAATATCTTGATATTATCGGTATTCGACGAACTTGATATCAATAAAAATCAGACATAAAATGACCTACCCCCTAGATCCAGAACTCGATCGCACGGAGCTTTATCTCAGTCCAGAAAAAGATGAACTATTTGAAAAAGAACCCTGGCCGAAACCATTTGTATTTAACGAAGATGTGGTCAACGTCTTTGATGATATGGTCTCCCGCTCAGTTCCCCTGTATCGGGAAGTGCTAACCTGTGCAGCTCATTGGACTAGGGCTTACTACCAACCAGGAACGCGGATTATTGATGTCGGCTGCTCGACGGGAACGTTTCTGGAATTATTGGGGCGGTTCTTGAAGCAAAAAGCCGTACTGGTTGGTATTGATAATTCTCAACCCATGCTAGAGAAGGCCCAGCAGAAGTTACTCCGGGTTCAACAAACTCATCAGATTGAATTAATCTGCGATCGCGCTGAAAACTGCTCCTTTGATAATAGCAGTGCTGTTGTTATTAACTACACCTTACAGTTTTTACCGCTCCAGGAGCGCCTCAAGTTACTCCGGACTATTTACAAGGGTTTGGCCGAAGGCGGATTATTATTCTTGAGTGAAAAGGTTAAATCACCCTATCCGCAATTTCAAGAAACAATTACCCGACACTACGAAGCCTTTAAAGCTCGCAATGGGTATGCCCGTACTGAAATTGAACGTAAAAAGGAGGCACTAGAAAATGTGCTGGTGCCTCTCACCGAAGCAGAACAAGTGCAAATGCTCTACGAGAGCGGTTTTGAGCGAGTCGATTCGCTGATTAAACTGCACAACTTTATTTCATTTGTGGCTCTGAAATAGGCGTCCTGCCATGTTTGATGAGACTGTTGGTTACATACCCCCCGATTATCTCGATAGCTATGATGGAATCTTGGCACGGGATGCAATTTTAGCCCTGCGTCGCGAACGGCAATCTAAGTTATTTGAACCTCAGGTTAGCCAGTATCGCGCAGCCGTTCAGGCGGTTCGAGACATCCAAAGTAACTGGTTTGACTTCTCCGCTGCCGTCGTAAAAATTGGTCGAGCTGAGGAACTCACAGCCGAACAACAGCAGCGATTGTATCAATCTCTACATGCCTTTTGTCCTTGGAAAAAAGGGCCATTTCAGCTGTTTGGTATTGCCATTGACGCCGAATGGCGCTCTGATTGGAAATGGGCGCGAATCTTGCCCCATATTCGTTCCCTCAAGAATCGCCGGGTAGCAGATATCGGCTGCCACAACGGTTATTTTATGTTGCGGATGGCTCACCAAGAGCCTGCCTGCGTGATTGGATTTGAGCCAGTTGCCAAGCACTTCTGGAACTTTCAGCTGATGCAAAATATCGTTCGGCAGGAGCAGCTTACATTTGAGTTATTAGGAGTTGAGCATATCCACTTCTATCCTAGTTTCTTTGACACCATCTTTTGCCTGGGAATTCTATACCATCATCAAGATCCAATCAGCCTGTTGGGTAAAATGCGGCAAGCTCTAGCACCGCAGGGAGAAATTGTCGTCGATTGTCAAGGGATACCAGGAGAACTACCCCTTGCCTTGACTCCACGTCAGCGGTATGCGCGATCGCGTGGTATCTGGTTCTTGCCGACTCAATCCTGTCTGGAGAATTGGCTGGCACGCGCTGGCTTTACCCAGATCCGCTGTTTCTTCGCCCAACCCCTCGCCGTTGAAGAGCAGCGCCGCACCTCTTGGGCAAACATAGATAGCCTGGAAGAATTTCTCCATCCCGATGACAAGTCCCTAACAGTAGAAGGCTATCCAGCACCGTGGCGCTATTACTTTACTGCTTCTAAATAATGACGAGCGTTATGGCTGCCAGCCTTTGGCAGATTAGGGAGTCGGGCGGATGCGATCGCTATATTGACTGTGGCCAAAGCGTTTTACTTGTATTACACTGTATGGTTTAGCTTATTCACGGGTTCAATACAGCTCCAGGGGTTCTCTGGAGCTTTTCGTGTCGTGCTATCTTAACAAACTTTACCCATCCTTTGACAAGCTGTAGAAATTACTGAGCGTAAAATCCCCCTCTTCTTAACAAAACTCTATAATTCAGACAAATTCACAAAAAGCAGCAGAGGTTAAGCAGTTGGTGGCAATTGTTAGCAGAATTTTGGGATGGTACTTGATTCTAGCTTGGCTGCTGTTGGGGGGTAATGCTCAGGCAGGAGAGTTGGCGGATCGTTTAGTGCAGTATCCAAATTGGGATGGTAAACCACCTGTCGCAGTAACGCAGGGCGATCTGCTTTATCCAGATTGGATGAAAGGCACTTGGAACGTTACCAGTACGCTAGTCGAGCAAATCGCACCTCTAGCACCACAGCTGGTAACACCCGGTTTTGAAAGCAATCGTCGCTATCTTAATCAGCCAGTGAGTTTTCAGGTACGGTTTCAAACCGCTAGTCCGCTGCGATCGCCAATTAGCGATCGCTTCTTACCCCTTACCCCTCAAAATCTCCAACGCGATCGCTGGCATGATTCCCCCAGTTCAGCAGTAGTAGCTGACCGAGAATTTAATGGTTTGAATATTGCTAAAGCTTATTTGGGCGATCGCGCTATCCAATCGGTTCAACTCGATCCCAAATTTCCCAACCGCCAAATTACTTTACTGCGATCGGGTCGTCAGCTCATCTCAACTGTAACAGGTCACGGCACCGAGACACCCGATAGCGATCGCTTTATTGCCACAGAAATTACCAACCAGTTCTTTCGGGGAACATCCCCACCTTACTTTAATCAGGTAGAAACCACAACCGCCTACAAGCGATTGCCATCACCGAATGTGGGAATTAAAGCCTTCCAGATCGCAGCTATTTACCTTTCACCTCAAGACCCCGATTATTTTAAAGCCCTGAATCGACCTGTGGCTCTCTATCGCTATCGGCTGGAATTAGAACTAGTGGATGGGAGTAGGGTGCCGAAAAATCTCTAGATTGTGATGAAATTCGACGAGGTGAGAGTCGTGGTATCCACCCCAGTTAGGACGGCTAAAACTTCAGTACCGAAACGAATCTCATTACCGGAGAACGACAATTGGCTAAAGGTCAAACCGTCAGCCAGACCGATTTTATCGTTGCTCAAAGTGAAGTCATTAATTGTATCAGTGCCCTCTCCTGCGGCAAACACGAAGATATCCGGACCATTGCCACCAATCAAGATGTCGTTGCCCAGTCCACCTCTCAAGGTGTCAGTGCCATTACCGCCATTAACTGAGTCGTCACCCACGTTCCCGACTAGCAAATCACTGCCATTGCCACCAATCAAGCTGTCGTTTCCAGCATTGCCAGTGAGAGTATCATTGCCGTTGCCGCCAGTTTGGAAAGTTCCGACGGCAACAGTAACGGTAGCGCTGCTGCTGCCGCCTTTACCATCGCTGATGCTGTAGTCAAAGCTGGCATTACCGCTAAAGCCAGTAGTAGGAGTGAAGGTAATAAAGTCATCGGCACTGTTGCTGGCTGTGCCGTTATCGTTGAGGACTGCTGTGCCTCCCGTGGGGTTGCTAACACCAGTAATAGTTAAGGGGTCGTTGTTGGCATCGGTGTCGTTGGCGAGTAGGGTAGCAACAGAAATGTTAATCGCTGTGTTTTGACTAGCACTTATTGTGTCGGCATTGGCGACGGGGGAAGTATTAGTGATGGTGGTGTTGAGCAGCACGCTGACGCTGCTAGAGGATGGGTTAATTGTCGCAATATCGGGTTTGCCATCACCGTTGAAGTCTGCCGCTGTCAGGATTAAGGGTGCAGTCCCCACGGCAAAGTTAGTAGCACTGCCAAAGCTGCCGTTGCCCTGCCCTAACAGCACGCTCACATCGTTGGAGTCAAAGTTCGCCGTCGCCAAGTCTTGAAAGCCATCGCCGTTGAAGTCTGCCACCACTACAGAAGTGGGAGAAAACCCCAACCCTGTGCCAAAGTTAGCGGCAGCGCTAAAGCTGCCGTTGCCCTGCCCCAACAGCACGCTTAAGTCGTTGGAGTCAGTGTTCGCTGTAACCAAGTCCTGCAAACCATCGCCGTTGAAGTCTGCCACTACCACGGAAGAGGGAAAACTCCCTACGGCAAAGTTGGTGGCAGCGCCAAAGCTGCCGTTGCCCTGCCCCAACAGCACGCTCACATCGTTGGAGATACTGTTTGCTGTTACCAAGTCAAGCTTGCCATCACTGTTGAAGTCTGCCACCGCCACAGATTGAGGATTTAACCCCACAGCAAACTCGGTGGCAGCACTAAAGTTGCCGTTCCCTTGCCCCAACAGCACGCTCACGCTGGCAGTGTTATTGTTTGCCGTAACTACATCTTGAAAGCCATCGTCGTTGAAGTCTCCTACCGCCACGGCAATGGGAAAATTTCCCACGTCAAAGTTAGTGGCAGCGCCAAAGCTGCCGTTCTCTTGCCCCAATAGCACGCTCATGTTGTTGGAAACACCGTTCGTCACCACCAAATCTTGATTACCATCGCCGTTGAAATCCCCTATAGCCACGGCTCTGGGCCTTCTCCCTACACCAAAGTTGGTAGCAGCGCTAAAGCTGCCGTTCCCTTGCCCCAATAGCACGCTGACGTTGTTGGTGCCAAAGTTCGCTGTCACCAAGTCTTGAAAGCCATCGCCGTTGAAGTCCCCCACGGTCAGGGATTGGGGAGTAGACCCTACACTAAAGTTGGTAGCATTACTAAAAGTAGCGTTAGTCATGTGAAAGCTCCTATTGTTTGATTGTTGATAAAAGTTGAGCTAATTTTCAGAAGCTAACCTGAACTAGCCCACTCTACTCCCTAGAATATTGAATCTGTCAATATATAAAAGTTGAGGAGTTGGAAAGTGCGATCTGGTTGTGGGGTGTAGAGTGTAGCGAGATAGAGAGGAGCAATGGATGATATGGTTTCGGTTGCTTCAGACCGTACAATTATTGTCAAAAGTTAATTTTTGATTTATTAATTCATAGTAATTTATTCCTTTTTAAAGATTAATATGTTAATATTTGATGCTAAATTACTAACACTATTTAATTCAATGACCAATTTTAAAGTTACAATAAAGTTTATAGTTGACTTTATGAAGTTTTGATAAAGCGCTTGACCCTTCGTAGATCCCTAAGATGCCCACCATGGTTCAACAAAACCTCAAAGAGGACAAAACCGAGAAAACTGTCATACCCTTTAGCAAAAAACTCAATACTCCCTTAACTAAAAATCCCATCACGGTTTTACAAATTAATCTCGGCAAGCGTTGCAATCTTGTTTGCAATCACTGCCATGTAGAAGCAAGTCCCAAGCGCACAGAAGAACTGACTCCGGAAATTTGCCAGCAGTTGATTGAACTGATTCATCGGTTTCCTCAGATTAAGGTTGTTGACCTGACTGGCGGCGCACCTGAAATGAACTATGGGTTTAAACCTTTGGTTGAGGCAGCACGGTCAACGGGAAAAACTGTTATTGTCCGGTCAAACTTGACGATTTATTTTGAGCCAGGATTTGAGGATCTGCCAGACTATTTTGCCCAGCACCAGTTAAGGGTTGTTGCCTCCTTACCTTGCTATCTCGAAGATAATGTCGATAAAATGCGGGGCAAGGGTGTGTATAATAACTCTATTAAGGCAATTCAATGGCTCAATCAATTGGGTTATGCCACAAATCCTAATTTAATTCTGGATTTGGTGTATAATCCCCAAATGCCACTAACGGAAAAATTTTCTTTAACTCCCGATCAGGTTAAGTTAGAACAAGATTACAAACTGTTCCTGAAAGAACATTTTGATATTGATTTCAACAATTTGTTTACAATTACTAACTTGCCAATTGGCCGGACTAAGTTCCATTTGCAGCGAACTCAGCTATACGCTCCCTATCTGAAGTTTTTAGAGAACAATTTTAATCCGGATACTGTAGACCATTTGATGTGTCGGGATGAACTCTCAATTGACTATTTGGGTAATGTCCATGATTGTGATTTTAACCAGATGGAAAATCTCAGGGCTAAATCTCACAGCGGAGAGCAGTTAACCGTTAGAAAACTATTAGAAGCTGGAACTCTAGACTTAATTCAAGAGATTCCCACAGCATCCTATTGTTACGGTTGCACCGCAGGTTGTGGCTCTAGTTGCGGCGGTGCTTTAGTTTAACTGAATGAACAAAATTCTAGAGACGTTCCGGGAGAACGCCTCTAGCAACTCAGCTTATTAAATATTGTTCCCCCCAGGTTTGGGGGGTTAGGGGGGCAAGATCGAAACAAGCCTGTTTTTGTTAGATGCTTTATCTTTTCTTACTCCCCCAGGTTTGGGGGGTTAGGGGGGCGAGATCGAAACTATTTCAGGGCGGGTTTGGCATCAACCTTATCGTCAGCAGTGAAAAGCGATCGCCTGAACCCTCAATGGAAATACCATCCTAATGGCTGGTAAACTCTAGATCTAGTAGTCATGATTGCTCGTAATACAAGGTAGGGAGGTATTTCTATATAGACAAATTGTCAGCCAGATTCACTATGCTCAACCAATCCCTAAAAAAGCCGCGTTTTTGGTTAGCGATCGCTCTGGGAGCCTGTATCCTGTTTTGTCTGTTCGGCCCCATGAAAGTCTTATGGGATCGCACTTTCCTTACACAGCAGCTGAATTACTGGGGACATTGGGCTGTGTGTGGGTTTATCGTAATTTACACAGTTGCTACCGTATTGGGCATTCCAGGTACTATCCTCACCATTGTTGCTGGGGCTGTCTTTGGTTTAATTTGGGGTACGCTTTGGTCGGTAGTGGGAGCAACCCTAGGTGCGATGGGAGCGTTTTGGGTAGCGCGTTACCTGCTGCGAGATTGGACTAAGGGCCAATTTGGCCGTCATAAGGCATTAGTAAGATTCAATCAAGCAGTAATGCACCAACCCTTAACGTTTGTATTAGCCGTGCGTTTTGCCCCGATCTCTCCGTTTAATGTAGTCAATTTCCTATTTGGTCTGACCCCAATTAAGAGTCGCCATTATGCAATCGGCACCTTCTTTGGGATTATGCCAGGGACATTGGCTTATACTTGGTTGGGAGTAACTGGAGAAGAAGCATTGCGAGGAGGCGAGCGGTTTCCTTTTTTCCTGGCTCTGGGTTTCCTGGCTGTACTTTCATTTTTGCCTTTTTGGGTCAAGAGGGGAACTTCCCATTGAATATGCCCTACAAAAGGAGGTCTCCTGCTTTTCTAGGGTAAAATCTATCTTGTGTTACATGGTTATGGGTGATGGGTAATGGGTAATAGCCTCTAAATTCCTGATCAATCACCAATTACCAATTACCAATCACCAATCACCAAATATTAACAGCTCTGGGAGAGCCGGGAAGTCTAGGATCGTCAAGAATCATGACTCATCACTATCATTCCAAGGTATCTCCTCTCGCACCCATCGTTTTTCAAGCCCAGCGAGAACTTCTTGCTCCCGATCGCTTTTATCGTCTTTGCCGACAATTTTGCCAGCAATCGAGTCAGAAGCAATTGTACTTTTGCACTCCCCCTCCCCATCTCATCGATCTCAAGAATGGAATTGGCACCAATGAGTTGCGAAAATTTTTAGATCGTTTAGCCAACTTAGTGAGATGTAGTGCTGATGAAGGCCATTATGAGGAATTTTATATCAAAAGGGTTTGGATTGCGTTAGGGCGGGATGCTAAGACTAGAACAATCCGGAAAAAGGCGATCGCTATTAGCAAAACTCCCCTTTGTGCAAAAGGCATGAAGATTGAGGTCGAAATCGCTGGGGCAGGTATGATTGGTCGAGTAGCTCGCCTCAGGATTAATGATGGGCAGGATTTAGCGTTTAAAGCATTTTTCGATCCCGAGTTCGTGTGGCAGCATGGCCCTTGGGCAGAGATCCCTATCGGTATTCGGCTGAAATATTGTCAGGTGACTAAAGATATGCCAGAATTCTTGTTTGCTAGTCAAGATTGGGCGGTATGGGAATGGATTTACCCCCATACCAAGCCCCAGTCTAGGCTAGGAGGAATTACTTACGAAGAATTTGCTCAACAAGAGGGTCTAACCAAATTAAATCCCTTAAATATAAGTAATTACAATCCTCATTACCTCCGACTCGATCCCGGCGGTATTGCCAAAGAGTATAGAGGAAGACGGCTTCAGGATTTACTCAGGTCGGTTATCTTTTACTTAAGAAAAGCCCGCCGCGAAGGATTGAAGTCTTTAACTCCCTACCTAAGTCCAAAAATGGCTCGCTATCTGTTATTGAGGTTTGTGGCTTTGTTTCATTAGGGACTTGATATTACACCAGATAGCTAGGAGACCATAACTGATCCAGTACATCAGAGCAAGTCGAATTATGTTTTAAAATAACGACTCGCCCCTTATCCCTCATTGTGCCTCATTGTCCCGTTCTAGCTTGCACTGTGGTAGGCTCTAAACTAGATACCGGGGCAGATTGGCTCTCAAACCTAGGAGTATTGAAGAAACTCTCTCTAGCCAACAGCATGTAGAAGGCGGAGATGACGGCAATAAAGCCCAGCCAGATAATTCCCTTGTCTGATTTGGATTGAGTAGACTTGGCAAAATCCCGTTTAAAGTCGCAGGATATACACTGGTAGAGGTCTTCCTTGCGCTGTACAACACTTTTTTTGCCACACTTGGGACATTCAATGTAATCTGACATCTGGAACCTCCTGCAATTAAGATGTGCTTTTTTGGGTTCTGCCGATCCATATCTCCAGTTGAGGTGGGACTTATGCAAGGCTTTCAATGCTGCTTCCCCCATCTCTAGCATCCTTGATAACCAAGGGTTTTTCTAGATCAGCTTAAGATCGGTAAGGCAGCGATCTGGAAATCCGATCCAGAAGTGAGAGAGCTGATCTAAAATTGATCTTGACAATCTTAAAAATAGGGTGTAAGAGGTGCCGACTCTGAAAGCCTCTAGGCTAGGAATCATCCAAATTAAGCAAGCCAGAAATGAAAAGGGGTGGAGTTGGAGTCTTGATGAAGACGACACCTGCTTGGTCGAGGCTAGCCAAGTTTTAGAGCCTCACAAAACATGGTATCCAGGAGGCCCGTATGCTAACGGCATCTCCCAAGGCACTTGGAAGCGTTTTCTGGCAGGACGGCAACCCATTAGTGCCGTAGCGTTTAAGGCATACTGCCAAGTTTTAGGACTCAACTGGGAAGAGGTCGTCGATCGCCGTAACTCCAAGATTGCCAATACACGTCAAGATTGGGGAGAAGCCATTGACACTTCGATCTTTTACGGTCGTACTGCTGAACTGACCCAGCTAGAGCAATGGATTGCTACAGAAAACTGCCGCTTGGTAGCACTGTTAGGCATGGGCGGGATTGGCAAGACCTCGTTAGCTGTAAAGCTGGCAGAACAGATTCAGCCATCCTTTGAGTACCTGATTTGGCGATCGCTGCGTCATGCCCCACCTGTCTCAGACATTCTAGCGGATCTAATTGAATTTTTGTCGGATGGGCAGGTGGCGGATTGCCCTAGCAGCCCTTCAGGTTTAGTCTCGCAACTCATTGATGAGTTGCAGCGCAAACGGTGTTTGCTGCTACTAGATGATTTCGAGACGGTGATGCGCGGTGGGGAACTAGCTGGCACCTATCGAGAAGGGTATGAGGGCTATGGAGAACTCATCCGGCGAGTTGGAGAAGAACGCCACCAAAGCAGTTTGGTACTGATTAGTCGGGAGAAACCCATAGAAATTGCCTCCTTAGCTGGTGCTACTCTACCGATTCGGGTTCTGAAACTGAAGGGTCTGGGGTTTGAGGATGCCAAAAGGATCTTAGAAACTAAAGGCTTCTCCCATTTAAAGCGAGGTGCCCAAGAACTGATTCACCTGTATCGAGGCAATCCTTTAGCCCTAAAAATTATGGCGACCACGATTCAAGAGATATTTGATGGTGATATTCCTCAATTTTTAGAGCAGAGTACATTAATTATTGGCGATATCCTGCCCAATATTTTAAATCAGCAATTTGAGCGGTTATCGGATTTAGAGAAAGAAATACTCTATTGGCTGGCTATTGAAAATCAGCCAATTTCTCTCTCGGAATTGCGAGAAAATATGAAGTTTTCCGTATCATCATTATCTAAATTACTCCCGGCTCTAGAATCACTGAAACGCCGTTCATTGCTTGAAAAAGAACAAGGCACTCAAGCTAGAGAAGCTATTTTTGCCATTGAACCAGTAATAGTAAAGTACCTAACTAGCCAATTTATAGAACAGATTTGTAAAGATATTTTTGCTGTAGCTAAAAATCAGTCTATTAGTCAATTGGGATTGCTAAGAAGCCATGCTTTAGTCAAAGAACAGGAGGCAGACGAGATTAAAGAAATTCAAATTCGCGTGCTGGTCAAACGGGTGGCAGACAGGCTATACATGAATTTGAAAGGTGCGAATAGTATGGAACAGCAGCTCAAACAAGTTTTAGCCAAGCTGAAAGGGACTTCGCCGCCAGCAGTGGGATATGCATCAACAAATATTCTCAATCTACTGGCTGTGATCGAGGGCACATCGTAACATGTCTAGGCTTATTGCATAAGTAGCCAAGGAATGAGAGATAAGTAATACTGCCTACCTATGTCCAAATCAACATCTACTAACACCCCCTCATGATTACTAACGCCCTCATGATTCATCCCAATCAGTTACTTCAAGACCGCTATCGAGTTCTGCAAAAACTGGGCAAAGGAGGGTTTGGTCAAACCTTTGAGGTAGATGATGGGGGAATTCGGAAAGTTCTCAAAGTTTTGCATTTGGATCGCTGCCATAACCAAGAGGCAAAACAAAAAGCCGTTTCTCTATTCCAGCGAGAAGCAGCAGTCTTGAGTCGGCTCCACCATCCCGGCATTCCCAAAGTAGAAGCAGACGGATATTTTACCTGGCCGGACGAAACAGATGAACCCTTGCACTGTTTGGTGATGGAGAAAATCGATGGCTTAACTTTGAAGCAGTGGCGGTTGTATCAGGGCAATCGACCCATCGGCCAAGATCGAGCGATCGCGTGGTTAATGCAACTTACTCAAATCCTGGAGCAACTCCACCAACAGGAACTGATCCACCGGGATATCAAGCCATCTAACATTCTGCTCAGACCCAACGGGCAGCTGGTATTAATTGACTTTGGTGCCGTCCGAGAAATTACCGAAACCTACTTGTTCAAACAAAAAAACGATGTGACGGGTACGGTAATTTTCTCAAGCGGTTACACGCCTCCCGAGCAAATGGAAGGACATGCGGTTCCTCAATCCGATTTCTTTGCCCTAGGACGTACTTTTGTGTACTTATTGACTGGCAAACCCCCAATCGATTTCGATCAAAATCCCCGCACTGGCAAGTTGCAATGGAGAGACTCTGCGCCCCAGGTTTCGCCGGAGTTGGCAGATTTGATAGATTACCTCATGGCAGCCTTTCCCGGCCAGCGACCTCAAACGCCCCAGATGATTTTGCGTTGTATCGAAGACATTGTCTCCCCAGCGCCCCCCCTACCCCC
>DNXU01000298.1 GCA_003505715.1 Cyanobacteria bacterium UBA8803
GTGATGGGTGATGGGTAATGGGTGATGGGTGATCGGGCATAAATTGCTGGTCAATTACCAATTACCAATTTAAGACCCTATAAAGAGTAGCTCTAGAGCGCGACGGACGTATTTTGTCCATGATTCAGATGTAGGTGGAAAGATTAGGGCATAAAGCATAATCCCGCTCATGATATCGAAAACTAAACCAGCATCTAAGTTTGTCTGAACTTCACTTCTTGCTTTTGCCCGTTCCAGAACAACTGTAAAGGCTTGCCGTCGAGGTTGCATGTACTTTGTCCAGTAGATCTGTGCGAACTGAGAATTGGTTGAGGCACTGCTGATAATCATGGCAACTGTTTGTCGTCCCAAAGGGCTGAGAGTGATATGTGCTGCATTCTCAATTAACGCATCAAGATCGCTCCAGAGATGGCCAGTATCAGGAATAAAAACATCTTGCCGAAGGCTTTCGATCGCATCAGCAACCAATTCCTCTTTGCCACTGTAGCGCCGATAAATTGTTGTCTTGCCCACACCTGCACGAGTCGCGATCGCGTCAATGCTCATGGCATCAAAACCGACTTCTGCCAGAAGTTCCAAGGTGGCTTGCAGAATTGCTTGGTGAGATTGAGCGCTACGGGGTCTTCCCGGTGATTTTTTATTGATCTCGTTCATAAATGCTAGTATAGTTTTACGAAACAGGTGCGTATCGAAACTATTGTGAACAAGTCTCCTCGTCCGCACTACATGGACAGAAATAGCACTCAGACGCTTCGGGAAGGTCTAGAAGAGTACTATGCCCTCAACCCTCACGTCACTCCTCCGCACACTCAACCGCCAGAGTTCGCCAAGATCTTGCTCGCTCACGATGTCGGTCATGTCATTTACGGCTGCGATACAGGCATGTACGACGAAATAAAAATTCTGCCGCTATTTTGGTGGACGAGCGAGTGTACTTTCCAGCGATTCCGTGAAATGAGAAATACACCAGCTGTGGATGTTATGTACGATGACATGATCGCAGAAAAGGGTGTGTTTTGGCTGTATGGCGCAGTTTTAAAAGTTCTTCCTCCACTTATTCCAGAACTCATCTCAATTTGGTTCAAAACTCGGAAGCGACAAAACCGCGTTCCTTTTCTAGAATTTGAACCTTTACTTGATCGGTCTCTGCTAGATATTCGTCAAGAGTTTGATCTGTTGCAGTTGATCAAATGAAGGGTTATTGTTCATAAAAGCCAAGTGGAGAAGAATTTCTTGTTCCCCCCTTTCTTTGGGGGGTTAGGGGGGCGTTTCCATAAGTCCTAATTTACTTATATAACCAGTCTATAATATGCCCCTGAGGTTGCCAATCAGACAATAAAAATAAATTGATTTTATTATCATAATAATACGGCTAAAATATCTACCTGAGGTTACTTTATGCATCCTTCCAGCTTCCAACTGATGGGAGAAGAAAATACTTAGAGTATTAGTCTAGAGTTGGACTGACCCAGATTTGCTCAAGGAGAGGAGTAATGAATCCTAAAGAGTCAGTAACAACAGCGTGGGGTAAAGTTCACGCCATGTTCGACAACCTGGTACTCATGCTCCCAAATATTGTCTTAGCGATAATTGTCTTTGCACTCTTTTATTGGGCGGCTAGGGGTATCAGGTCACTAGTCAGACGCCTCACCCGCAACCATCGGCAGGCAAGGAATCTGGGGCTAGTACTTGGACGTTTGTCCCAAGGAATTGTCATTTTAGTTGGTCTATTTGTCGCGTTATCCATCGTCATCCCGTCCTTTCAGGCAGGAGATTTAGTCCAATTACTGGGTATTAGTGGTGTAGCAATTGGTTTTGCGTTCCGTGACATTCTCCAGAACTTTTTGGCTGGGATTTTGATTCTGTTGACTGAGCCGTTCCAGATTGATGACCAAATTGTGTTCAAAAACTTCGAGGGAACGGTTGAAAATATTCAGACACGCGCTACGACAATCAGAACCTACGATGGCCGCCGGATAGTGGTTCCGAACGCTGAACTGTTCACCAATTCGGTGACGGTTAACACCGCCTTCGAGAACCGCCGTCTGGAGTACGATGTTGGCATCGGTTATGGAGACAACATTGAGCGGGCGAAAGAGTTGATTTTGGAAGCGATCGCCAGTGTGGATATTGTCTTGAGGGAACCATCCCCCGATGCCTTGGTGATGGAACTAGCTGAGAGTACCGTGAATATCCGCGCCCGTTGGTGGATCGCACCACCGCGACGGGCAGATGCTCTCGACTCGCGAGACAATGTGCTTTTAGCAATCAAGAATAAGCTGACTGCCAATGGTATCGATTTGCCCTTCCCGACACAACAGATTCTTTTCCACGACCAAACCGAAGAGACAGATGGCGATCGCTCTCGTCAGCGTGAGGGATGGCCCGCTGGAAATAAAGAAGTGCCGAAACCACGCAGTATCGGCGGTTCGCTCAGGAAGCTTGCTGAAATGAGGGCACACAAAGATGGGAATGGCAGCGATCGTACTCAAATAACAAATGAGAGTCGATGAAAAACATCAAGTTAGGCAAAGTTTGGGACTCACTCCACTCTAGCTACTGGTTCGTGCCGACAATCATGGCTGGTATGGCGATCGCTCTGGCTTTCACGATGCTATCCCTCGATCGAGCAGGCAAGTCTGGGCCAATTGAGAAGTTCGGCTGGATCTATACGGGCAGTCCCGATGGTGCGCGTACAGTACTTTCCACCATCGCGGGTTCAATGATTACTGTTGCTGGTACTGCTTTCTCGATTACCGTCGTCGCTCTGACATTGGCATCCTCTCAGTTCGGCCCACGGCTGATGCGTAACTTCATGCAGGACACTGGTAATCAGGTTGTGCTAGGCACGTTCATCGCCACCTTTATCTATTGCTTGCTTGTACTGAGGACAGTCCGTGGAGATAACTACCATGTGTTTGTGCCGCAGTTGTCGGTTACAGTCGGTATCCTCCTGGCGATCGCAAGTATCGGTGTGCTAATCTACTTTATCCATCACGCTTCCACCTCAATTCAGGCATCCCAGGTGATCGGGGAGGTCAGCAAGGATCTTGACAAAGCTATTGATCGCCTCTTCCCCCAAAAAATTGGCTCTGGTGGATCGGGGGACAAACGGCGGTGGGTTGAGGAAATCCCAATAGGTTTAGATCGGGAAGCTTCTCTGATTCTGGCTACTAGCAGTGGCTATCTTCAGGCAATTGATGAGGATAAATTACTAAAACTGGCCAAGTCGAAAGACTTCGTGGTGCGTCTTAAACATCGCCCAGGCAAGTTTGTCGTACAAGGTAGCGAACTGATGAGAGTTTGGCCTGGGGAACGAGTTAATGAAAAGCTTACTCAGCAGCTCAATGAGGTATTTATTCTAGGTAAGCAAAGGACTGAGCAACAGGATGTAGAATTCTGTATCAACCAACTAGTCGAAGTCGCCGTTCGTGCCATTTCCCCTGGTATCAACGATCCGTTTACGGCCATGCAGTGTATTGATCGGCTAAGTGCAGCCCTCTGCCGCGTAGCCGAAAGAGAGTTCCCCTGCCCCTATCGCTATGATGACGACAACAACCTGCGGGTAATTGCCGATCCGGTGACGTTTGCGAAGCTAACAGACGATACCTTTAATCAGATTCGACAGTACAGCAAACCGGATGTAGCAGTAAGAATCAGAATGTTGGAGGCGATCGCAGTTATTGCCACACGCACCTGCAATAACAAAGACCGGGCGGCACTTCTACATCATGCCAATGCGATCAAGGGCAGTAGCTGGGAAGAAGTAGATCAGGAGTGCGATCGCAAGGATATTGAGGAGCGATATTTAGTGGCAGTGAAGGAGTTAGATAGTTGTAGATACTTGTTCTGATGCTTATACATTCTTATCTGCCCTCTACCTTGTGCCTTAGCTTACAGAGTAACAGGTGACTCCACATAAATTGTTGGGTCTTGCATTGTGAATTTAATTCCAGATTTCATCAGCTTTTTGGATATTTTCTCATTTGCCAATTCCAACAACCGTTTTCTGAGTTGAATCGAGTTCTCACTGGAGCCTAAAATAAAGAATGTGACTCTAGCGCGGGTGACTTGCTTTTCCTCATGGCCGATTAGATCTATATTAGTACTACCTGGATCAATACCAAACAATGAATCAGTACTCTCTATAATCACTTGCTGAACCAAAGCTTGCTCCCGATCTTCTAAGAATTGAGGAAAATCTAGGTAGAGCAAAACCATTATCTTTTTTCCTCTGGTTATATTCTCAATTTCTAGATTTGCCAGTATGGAGTTAGGGACAATAAATAATGTACTTTTAGCAACAGTGCGAATTTTGGTAGAGCGCAAACCAATTGATTCGACACGACCGAATAGACCTTCGGGTATTTGTTGGGATTTCTGTAAACGAATATATTCACCAGGAACAAAAGGGCGGTCTAAATATAATACTATAGTACCGAGGAGCTGCTCCAATGTCTTTTGAGCTGCAAAGGCGATCGCCAACCCACCAATCCCCAAGCCTGCCATTAAGCCAATCAAATCGAAGCGACCCCGAGCAAAGGCTAAAACTGCGATAAATCCAATAATGACATTAACCAGAGTCTCCAAAACCAGCAGCAACTCCTCTACGTCTCGTCCTAACTTGCGGATTAAGTCAATCCCATAGACGCGGATAAATTGCCGGAATAATCTTGAGGCTAACCAGGCGACACTAAGAGTAACAGCTAAATCTATAAAGAACTTGAGGAAGCTATAGATAGCCTCATAATCTTTAATCGCTTTTAACGATAAAGAAAAAAGTATTAAAGTTCCGGCAATAATAAATAACTTTCTAAGCGGCTCGATTAAACTTTCATAAATCTTCGTCACCTGCTGGGGTGAGAATCTCTGAATAATGAATCTTGCCAGTGCGGGAGTATATCGACCGACAATCAAAGACAAGAGGATAAAGCCTAATAAAGTTACTATCCTGATTAAAGCTAACTTTATTTCTTCACGTTGGAAAAACTCTAGGATGATCTCCGGCCAGTTCATTATGCTTTCTAGATAGACACGACAATCTGTCCTCAGAATAAAGGGCTGAAACCCCCTCTCCCCATTCCCTATCTTCTAAATAGTAATAGGTGAATCCACATAAATAGTAGGTTCTTCTATATGAAATTTAATTCCATATTCTTCCAACTTTTGAGTAATATTTTGGCTGGCCATATAGAGTAGTTGCCGCCGCAGATCCATGGAAACTTCGCCGGAACCTAAAATGAAAAATATAATTTGGGCTTGGGTTTTTACTAGCTCATTTTTCCCTACTAAGTCTCGAAAACTAACTTCTGTACTTTGGGTATCAATACCAAAGATATCCGTACTACTTTCCATAATGACTTGCTTAATAAAAGCTCGATCTTCACTGGAAATTGGCTGATAGAAGTTTAAATAAATGAGAGCCATCACTTTCTTTGCCCCTGTGAAGTTCTCGATACTTACCTGGGTCAGAGAACTATTGGGTACAACCACCAAAGTTCCTTTGCCAGAGGTACGAATTTTGGTTGAACGCAAGCCGATAGATTCCACCCGGCCAAAAGTTCCATCTGGTAAACCAATGTAGTCATCAGCAACGAAAGGGCGATCAAGATAAATTACAATGCCACCGAGTAACTGTTCTAGGGTTTTTTGCGCCGCAAAAGCAACAGCTAGCCCACCAATCCCCAAGCTAGCAACTAAACCTAAAATATTAATCTGATGCGTTTGAGCAAAAACAATAATCGCGATGACAACGATCAGCGAATTAGCGATAAATTTAGACAGAATTAGCAGTTCGCTATTAAGCTGACGCCCGCTTTTAATAGCAGCATCTAGGAGGTAAACATCAAAAAACTGTTTGAAAAGTCGATTCCCCAGCCAGCTGCCTGTAATGGCAACAGTTAAGCCTAAGGGTATTTCTATTAGCCTTAACTCACCGTTGTGAGAAATTAAAAGCAATAACAGGTCAGCGATGAAGAGAGAAATAACAAGCCTTAACAGGCCATCATAAGGTTTAACAACTTGTTGATATACTTCTGTAACCTGAGGAGAGATAAAAGGAGAGTAATTTAATTGAGGCCATCGCGTAATTGAAAAGCTACCCAGCAAGGCAAGTGTGGCTGCTAATCCGAGTAGACCTAGTTGCACTAGTGTTTCAATATTCCAGACTTCTGGAAGAGAATCAAGCATGAGAAGAGGAAACTCTAAATACTTCAGCGACAGTGCATGTGCCCTAAGATACTTCTAGACCTTGCGTTTTTAGTCTACTACAAGTTTATTTTGAAAAAATACAACCTCAGGTAGAAACTGCCTGTGCAGCAATCAGCCCACGTCACGAATAATAGTTTTAGTGTAAGCTCTCACCCTCAGATTAAAATTCTTTTATTGCGGCTCTTCAAGAACACTGACATCAATTAACGGTGTCACATTAAACCCCTGCTCAAGTAATTGTCTTTGAATGGTGCCTGTGAGGCGGGAACGAATCTCCTCAGCGGGCTGGGTAACACCGGCTTGACGCTGAACATAGACAGTGCCCAGCAGCGTGTTTTGCCCTTTGATGTTCGCAGGAGGGAAACGGACATTCGCTTCTACCAGTTTTGCCAAACCGCTATCATTCACCACCTTCTGGATCTCAGCAGTAGCTCTCTGTTCGCGGCTGCTACGCTGAAGCTCCGGGGAGGTAAAAAACTGCCAAGTGAGTAGGCTTAAAAGTACTACTATCGTGGCGGCAAGGGCAGACGGAAATATCCACTGTTGGCCACGCTCGTAGCGAGTTCCCCGAGCGGAGAGTCCATAGGCACGGAACATGAGCGAGGCTGATAAATTAATCCCCACCAGTTGTAGCAATAGTACAAATACACCGTTGATAGCCATATCCCATCGACCCATCGCGCTGGCCATACCCACCAGTCCAGCAGGCGGTGCCAGTGAAGCTGCAACCAGCATCCCAACGGCTGCCCCTGACACGAGGCTACTGCGTTCTGATTGAACTAGATTGAGAGCGCCCGCTGCACCTGCAACTAGTGGTAGTAGCACTGCTACTGCTGAGACAGTACTCGTTGTGTTCATTGAGGATGTCACAACTTCCTGTTGCAAAATCAGGCTAATAGCTCCGGCTACTAAGATGGTTACTGCCAGAGCGGTAAAGTAGCGAAATAGGCTCCGTCCCAGCAACTTGCGATCGCCCCTGGCTGTAGCGATCGCCACATTCATCGCTGGACCGGCAAACGGGGCAATTAGCATGGCAGCGACGAGCAGATAGCTGGTATTGGTGAATAAGCCAATCCAGACTACCACACCTGCTGCTGCTGCATATCCCAGAAAGCCTTGCCATGAGCCAACGCTTTGCAGACCGGAGAGAAATATCTCGATCGGACTGCGTGCTTGCACATCTTTCACCTGCTGCGGTGCCGAAGATGCCGGAGGTTGCAAGGCTATTATGCCACGGGGGAACAGCGTGACCTGTAAGTTAGGTAGCGCTTCCAACTTTTCTAGGAGTTCCTCAACCTTCCCATTGGAGACGTGAACGATGACCACGTCTAGTAGTTCATCATTGCTAGTCGCATCTAACTGAGCCAGGTTCGCTCCATTACAAGCGTTGGCGATGTCAAGAACCTGTTGACCGCATCCCCGTGGCACTTGTACAAGTAATTGGCGCATTACTCTCCCCCTCTTCTAGGAAACCAGAGGGTTTATTGAACAGTTTGAGTGTTTTGGTTGCTGCTCGTAGTGCGGTTAACAATATAGTTAGACGCTTCTACACTGCTAGGCAGCGGTTCTATTTTTCCCTGAGCAACCAACGCTTGATAAATGAAAGCAGCAATTTCCCCACGGGTAGCAGGCTGATTAGGATTGAGTATCTCCTGATTGGGATAGTTGACTACGATATTTGCTTTTGTTGCTGCTGCTACATTAGTAACTGCATAGTGAGGAATCTCCTGAGCATCTACATAGTAGTTGCTAACAGTAAATGATGCCGGACTTGTCACAGGCAAACTTGACTCGGTTGCTACCGATGAGGGTGAACCCTTAGGAAAGGTCTCTGGATCACTTGCTACTGATGAGGGTGAACTGTTAGCATCCGTAATCTGACTCTTGACTGGAGCAGTTATCAGTGGCTGCATCAAAGTAGTCATTGCCAAAGGCATCAAAAAACGCTTTTTGGTTGCTCGATCCCTGCTGACTGGCTGTGTGGTTGCTTGAGCAGTTGGTTGATTCATTTTCATTTGAGTTGCCGATGGTGTCGGACTTGTCGAAGATACATTCAAATTCTTCTCTAAAGCCACTAATGCCTCAACCCTAGAAATTTCTTGATTTGGACGAAAGAATCCCCCAGGATAGCCTGCCATAAACCCTGTTTGGTAGGCTTCCTCAATGGCAGGAGCCGCCCAATAGTCGGCAGGCACATCTTTATAGACACTTCCACTTGCTATTTTCTGAACGGGTTCCTGATTAAAAGCTTGGCGGATGATGGCGGCAAATTCATCACGCTGCACTAGCTGATTAGGTCTAAAGGTGCCGTCCAGATACCCAGCTACAATGTTTTTTTCAGCAAGGGGTTCAATAAATGGGCTAGCCCAGTGGTCTTGAATGTCAGGAAAGCTAAGTTGGGATGTTGGAGCAGCTACTACACCTGGAGCCAAATTTACTACAGGTATAACGGCAGTTACTGCTAATCCTAGACTTAGCAAAGCTATATTTTGGGGCGCTAAATTAGGCAAGCTGAACATTATAAATATCTCCTCTACTTTTTTGCTAATTCTGTAAGCATAACTTTAGAGCTTTTGTTAATTCAGTTCATCGAGCTGTTAAGAGCAACAGCCACTTATGGCTCTAC
This sequence comes from Cyanobacteria bacterium UBA8803, assembly GCA_003505715.1. Taxonomy (GTDB): domain Bacteria; phylum Cyanobacteriota; class Cyanobacteriia; order Cyanobacteriales; family Coleofasciculaceae; genus UBA8803. Next base: position 8,837 of record DNXU01000298.1, read on the forward strand.
CCACTCCAGTAGACCAAGAGAAGTAACGCTTCCGACAAAGTGAGCGCCAATCATATTGATATTTGCTAGCACAATAAAGATATCCAAGGAACGAATGACGTTCTCTCGGTTATAGACGGCTACCCCTTGAGGTTCAGCTAGAGCTTTTGCCAGTAGCACGACGACGCTCACTTCAGAAGCCAAGAAAGCTAATAACATCCCTCCTAAGCTCACAATTAGGCCAATTTGCAATACTTTAATTATGTCTTTTTTACTAGGATGGAGTTCGCGATTAGGTGACTGTAACCTTTTGGCTAAACGCCTGTATCGGAAAGCCCAATATACTCTAAAGCACAGCAACACAATTCCCACAATAGCTAAAAAAATAGCGAACCCCGTGCTGGCATTATCTGTTTTAACACTGAGGTTACGGCTAAAGATAGCCAACAGCAGAGCAATCACTGAAATAGCTCCTAGCACTAACTGTATCCAGAAGCTAAATTGACTGACAGTACGAAAAGTAGCAGCAAACTGTTGTTTAGTAGGTATTGGCAATGAGAAGCCTAATTGATTTGACATATTCATCCTCCCTTTTTACTTTATATAAAATCTTAAAGTAGTTTTAGTACTACTTAAGGCAGAAATTTAACTTTATAAATAAATATTTCTAGGTTTAGGATTTTGCTAAACAGGGATGCTCGGTGCGTTTATAACATATTTAAACTATAAATATAAATCTGGACTAAACAGTTATTTTTGCGAAAAATTAAGATAATTTTAGGGATAGATACTTGGAGAAGAGAAAATGGTTCTTTATAAACTTGAAGATTTCGACCCAGACTACCGAGACACTTTTGGTGGTGATGATATCAAGGGATATGATGTTTACGCCGAAAGAAATGATGAAAAGATTGGCAGTGTCAAAAATATCCTAGTTGATGAGTCAGGTCATTTCCGATATCTGGTTGTGGACACAGGCTTCTGGATTTTTGGTAAGCAAGTATTGCTGCCAGTTGGCCGTTCTAGTATCGACCATAACGCACGGCGTATCTATGCCCTAGGGTTTACCGAAGAGCAAGCAAGAAATTTACCTGAGTTCAACGACAACTTGAGGATTGATTACGATTATGAGGAGCAGGTACGGGGAGTTTACCGTACTCCGGTGACAGAGACACCTTTGGAGACATCCGTACCTGTAGGAGTATCTGCACCTGTAGAAGCATCAGCACCTTTAGACTCTACACCTGCCTATGCGGGTTCTGTACCAAGCACTAGCTCTAATCAGCCTCGCCATACCGATTACAACCCTGATACCTATACCTACCAACAAGAGCCGTCGCTGTACGAGATGAATCAGCGGGATCATCAAACTCTCAAACTATACGAAGAACGGCTGATTGCAAATAAGAACCGCGTTAAGACAGGAGAGGTAACCGTTGGCAAAAAAGTTGAAACCGAGACGGCACGGGTTGCCATACCCGTTGAGAAGGAGCGAGTTATCATTGAGCGCCTGACTCCAGAACATGCTGGAACTGTAGTTTCTCCTGGCACGGATGCCTTCCAGGAAGGCGAAGTCGCTCATATGGAAATCTATGAAGAGAAGGCTGACATTCAAAAGAAAACCTTCGTCCGTGAAGAAGTCAATGTCAGGAAAGAAGTAGAGCAGGACAGGGTTAATACTTCTGAACAGCTTCGTCGGGAAGAACTAGATGTGGATACCGCAGGTCTTCCGGTTAGGAATGAAAAGGTCTGATATATTATATCCTGTCCGTAGGATGCGTTTAGTATGGTGCGTTAGCTTTCGCGTAACGCACCATTGGCGATCGCATACTTTTGAAGTCAAAGAGCATCTCTCCAAAAGACGTGATTG
>DNXU01000359.1:0-2972 GCA_003505715.1 Cyanobacteria bacterium UBA8803
TTGAAATTTGTTTAAGTCCCGCTCAATGAAGTCATGGGAACAGCAATCCTCCTGCCACTCATGGCACCCCTGACCATTTACCGGAAAATCCACTACTTCCATCACGCTTATAACCGCCAAAGTCCAGGCATGGCAACACTGGACACCTTTATCAGTTCCAAACCGCTGACTCCTTACCATAGATAATCTAATCAAAAATTGAAGGGCGATCAGGAGTCGCTTGGCGAATCAGTTCTTAATAATCCCGCCAGAGTTCAAAAACTAGCAGGGTTGGGCTAATTATTACCCAGCATTGCCCAGGCTAGCTCAATATTCTGGCGTACCGATTCAGCAGACTCATGAAGAGCAGCGCGTTCGGTATCTGTGAGGTCGAGTTCTATCACGGTTTCAATGCCGCGACACCCTAAGCGGGTTGGTACTCCAATAAAAATATCATTTAAACCATATTCACCCTGAAGATAGGCAGCTGCTGGCAAAACCCGCGATTGGTTGTGTAAAATGGCTTCGACCATTGAGCAAGCCGCAGATGCTGGAGCAGTATAGGCACCTCCCGTTCGCATCAGACTTACAATTTCTGCTCCACCATTACGGGTGCGATCGCTTAATCTTTTGATAGTCTCCGCATCCATCAGTTCTGTAATGGGAATCCCTCCCACCGTGGAGTAACGGGGTAAGGGCACCATTGAATCCCCGTGAGACCCTATTACTAAGGCTCTAACATCAGTAACGGAAACCCCTAACTCCATAGCAATGAAGGTTTGAAATCGGGCTGAGTCAAGAACACCCGCCATACCCATCACCCGGTTGGTTGGTAAACCTGTGGTTTGCCATGCTAGATAAGTCATGACATCGAGGGGATTGGTGACCACAATATACAGGGCATCTGGGGAGTGGACGATCGCTTTTTGGGCAACCTCTACCACAATCTTGGCATTAATCTTGATCAGATCGTCTCGATTCATACCTGGTTTGCGGGGAATGCCTGCGGTAATTACGACAATATCTGAAGAAGCCGTATCAGCGTAGTCATTGGTTCCCTTAATCTCGCGATTATGATAATCCAGACCCTGAGCCTGCATCAAGTCCAGGGCAATACCTTGGGGCATCCCTTCTACCACATCCAGTAACACCACATTTGCCAAATTCTTCTGAGCAATCCGGTGCGCCAAGGTGCTACCCACTTTACCGCCGCCAATGATGGATACGCGGTGGTCATTGCAGGCAATGGGTAAATTGGAGAAGGATGCCATAGTTGTAGGATGCGATCGCTATAGATCTACTTTAACTACTAGCCTTGAGCTGGTCGATACGCAACCAAATGTTTGGGGTAGGCACCTGGCCAAACTTGACCAGTGCATAGTCACCCTTCATATCTACAACTTCGCCATCTGTTTCAAAAAGATAAGGGGGAAAGCGCGGATCGCTCGCCTTAGCTTCCAGACTATTTTCTAATTGTTCGCGGTCAGCGCGAACCAAACTCCCTTTTTTGATTTTGTCTGCCATTACTGTTCCACATGCCTTTATTTAGATTTTACCGGGATCTGGCATTTGGGGCAGAAGTGAGATGAGCGTCCGGTTAGTTTGATGCGCTCAATGGGGGTATTGCAAACGCGACAAGGTTTGCCAGTGCGACCATATACCCAGGCAACACCGCTGTAGTTACCGTTAACTCCCTGCACGTTCAGAAACTTACTAAAGGTCGTGCCACCTGCGGCAATACTCGCTTCTAAAACTTGGATAATGGCATGGTGCAACCGCTCGATTTGCACTACATTCAATGCCGAACCGAGCGTTTCCGGTCGAATGCCACTCACAAATAAAGCCTCATCAGCATAAATATTACCCACCCCGGCTACTAAAGTCTGATCCAATAAGGCGGTTTTAATCGCACGCTGACCCTTGTGCAGCTTCTTGGCTAAGTACTCTACTGAAAACTCAGCGGCAAAAGGCTCTGGCCCTAGCTGCATGAGACCCGTGATGATGTTTTCAGGTTGCTGTAATGGCGGTATCCACCATATCCGGCCAAAGGTGCGCTGGTCAACAAACCGTAACTCGCGACTGTTAGGAAAGAACAGCCGTACTCGCGTATGTTTTTGTAAAGGTTCGGCGCGATCAAGCCACAACAGTTGCCCGCTCATCCGAAGGTGTACGGCTAACCATCCGGCGTGGGAGACTGCGGATTTCAACCCCACCTGAAGCGTTCCACCTGTAGAGGTGTCAGTCAACAGAGCGAGATCAGGTTCGCTATTAACTCTAGAAAACCCATTCTTCCGTTCCCCGTTCCCGGTTAAGAGTTCCCTTTCTTTGACCAGTTGTGCGAGTAAGTATTTGCCGCGTCGGTGCCAGCCGACGATTGTCACCTGGTCTAGTCCTGCTAAGAACTCAGCAACAGTAAAAGGGTGGGCGATGGTGCGAGAGAGCAACACATCCCCACCCTGAACGGGCTGCGCCAGAGTTACTCGATCGAGACCCTGACGTACTATTTCCACCTCAGGCAATTCAGGCACAGTTATTAGCTATTCCTAAGCCTTAGCTTTCCCTGCTTTTGCCTTGGGTGCTTCAACTTCTTGAAGCTCATCTACAGCAAAGTTATTAGTGTTCACGCCAGAAGCGCTGCCACTAAAGCCTGTGTAGTTGACCCTGTCAAAACGGACAATCACCGGGTATTTAATGCCACTTTGGTCTATGGAAGCGACAGTTCCCACATCGTTATACCAGTAGGAGTCTGGCCGCAGAACACGAACTTTAGAACCACGTTGAACCATAAAGAGTTTTCCCTTGCAATCTAGTTTTACAGCGTACTACTGGATGAGGGCTATCTGTTTAATCCAATTTTTAAGTTTTATTACCGAACTGAGAAATGGGGAAAGGGCAGAGGGCAGAGGGTAAAGGGTAGAAGGCAGTCTTGATGAAAAAATTTGACAACCATGAATAAAAGTGGTATCACCCATCACCAATCACCCATCACCCAT
>DNXU01000359.1:3091-3804 GCA_003505715.1 Cyanobacteria bacterium UBA8803
TATCGTTGAGCTAGGCTACCGAGATCGGGGGTGAGCTGTGTGGCCATCGCCGTCGCTAGGCCAAGGCCGAGCATTTGCTCAATGGGGCCACGAGGTAATAGGAGATGCGCCCCCAAAGCCAGTCCAGCAGTTAATAACATACCCACTGAGAGGTTGGTGCCACAGCGGGGATGGACGGCTAAATGCCCTTCTCCACTAGTGAGGCGGTGCAAGGCGATGGGTACTGCTTGTCTTAACTCAGCTATAGTAACCTCGCCGTAGAGATAAAACCCCTCGTCAGTGGATAGACCACCTAAGGTGTTATAGTCCACCTGAGGCTCAGAGGTTGCCGATCTCACACGTTCGACAACCCTGGCGCGATCGCTGCGTTTTTGTTCGTCTAGAACCCAAACAGTTGCGTGTTCTAAAGCATGAACCTGACGCAACATCAGAATTTCTTTTAACCCTGGCACAAAGTTCAGCTGCCGCAGCAAGTCAGCATCTTGTGTCGGTTGTGATGCGGGAAACTCAAAGTCCCAGAAGTTACCGATAGGAGTAGAAGCTGTATTGGTCATAAAAATACTGGGAAGTTTGGAAACCCACCCCAACTGCGGGGTGGGAGGAAAAATGAAACGGCCTCTTGCAGGCACCTTTTCGATTGAGTTTTTTTCACTTTAGCGCTGATAGAGGCAACGCATTGTAAAAGTTGATGAACCCCTATTGGGGAGGGATGA
>DNXU01000013.1:0-8821 GCA_003505715.1 Cyanobacteria bacterium UBA8803
ATTGAACCCTTGCATTTTCCGCTATCCCCCTACCCCTTACTTCGTTGAAGGGGTAGCCCCTCGCGATTCAGGTGGTGAATCATTTTAGAGAATTCCTGAGCAATGGATAAAGGAACTGTCAGATCTTTTTCAGACCACAGAATTAAACAAGGGGCTTGAATCTGCGGTAACACTGAGCGCAAGTCTGCTTTTAATGAAGAGAACTTACCGTTTCAACCCCAAACAAGCTGCACTGAATGTCCCAACCATTTCTGCAAACTGCTGATTGCGCTCCATCAGTCCCATGTGCCCGGCGGGAGCTAATAAAGCCAGGTCTGCTTGGGGGATTGCTTGGCTGATGCGCTGGTTGGCAAAGGGGCGGGTAGCAATATCAGACTTGCCCACCACCACCAGAGTCGGAACAGAAATTTGGGGTAATGTCTCTGTTTCATTAAATCTCAACATCGCCAGCGTTCCGCGTGCCAGGATGCCGGGGGCTGCCTTAAGCCCGATCAACGTGGAGAAATTAAGCTGTCCTCGGGTTTCTCTGCCTGTAAATCCAGAAATCTCAGTGGTGAGTAGCGTGAACCCATTCAAATAGCTCAGCCAACTTGTGAGCCAGAGCAAGGGAGAAAGGGCGATCGACAGATGCAGCAACGGCTCCAGCACAGGTTTTTGTAAGGCGAGTAACAGTTTGCTGAGAATCGTGGTTTTAAGGGGATTGGTATAGGTGGCATCGACGACAATTAAGCCCGCCACTCGTCGTCCCAAATGCTCTGGAAACAAGCGGCAAAACGTCAGCAGGATCATGCCGCCCATACTATGCCCCAGCAGCACGACAGGCTGATTGCCTGCCACATTCAGAACCGCTTCCAGGTCACGGGCGTATTTCTCTAGAGAATAGTCGCGGTTTTTGGGTTTTTGGGATTTGCCTAGACCGGGTAAATCCCATACAATCACGCGAAACTGGTCGGTCAATTGCTTTTTAGCATAGTACCAAACCAGGCTGTCAGGTCCCCAACCGTGGGTCAGGATGATGGTGGGAGCATCGTCAGAACCGTAAAACTCAACATGAATTTCGCTGCCATCCGGTCGAGCGAGCCGTTGAACTCGATCGCTGCGGATGGGTCTGGGTTCATCTCGACCGGGACGACGGAGCAGCAGAATTGGGAGAAATCCCAAACATGACCAGAGCAGCAGGACTACCCCCAAAATTAGCCACTGATCGCTAACCAGTTCGCCTTCATACCATTGATAAAGAATATAGCCTGCACCGCCGAGAAGCGCGATCGTCAGCAAACCCGATAGCCAGCGCAAGAGAAAATCGAGAGGCATGAGCATGGCACAGTCCGTCCTTGCAGGTAATCAGAGACGAGATTAAGCGGAAAGGCAACGCTGGCGTAACCCCCTGAAGTTAGAATGTGCGATCGCTCCTATTTTTTGTAGTTGAATGCAATCATTCCATCAGGCTAGCGATCGTCGTAACTAATTCGGCTGGCTCAACTGGCTTACTGATGTGATGCTGAAATCCAGCAGCTATTGCCTTCTGTTGGTTGATCTCCCCTGCATAGGCAGTGAGGGCAATTGCCTTCGGCATAGCTTGATTGAATGCGGAAATTTGCTTTCTCTTCTGTGCAAACTGAGCTTGCACCTGCTGCATCAGCATGTAGCCATCCACATCGGGCATCCCAATATCACTGATCAGCAGATCAATCTTTGAATGGGTTAATGTTTGCAGTGCTTCTATGGCAGATGCTACCGAAGTAACGATCGCTCCTGCCTGTTCCAATATGAAAACCAGCAACTCACGAGCATCTGTTTCATCATCGACCACAGATGGAAGAATAGAAAAGAAAAATTAAACAAGTGGGGCACACCTTGAGTCGTTACCTCCAAGTTAGTTCTGGAAGTTCACTCTATAGGTAGATTTGCACCTCTATCCAATGTTAGAAGATCACTAGGGGATGCTTTGTAGCAGTTCGCCCAATTTCGGCTTTCCAAAATGGCTACGGCTGAAAGGAGGTGTAGCTGTGGATCAACCGATGGTTAGCACGTTAATTCAGTGGACTGTCACCGTGATGCATGATGAATCCGAATAGCCCTGAAACGATTTTTGTTGGCGACAGCAAGATGGCAAGGCTGATGCGATCGCACGACTGGTCCCAAACGCTACTGGGTGTCGTTTCCAATTGGGCATCAAGCCTGAAAACAGCCGTCAGCATTTGCTTGAACTCCCGCTTTCCAATGGTGATTTGGTGGGGCAAGGATTTGGTGTTGCTCTACAACGATGCTTGGCGACCGATCCTGGGTACTAAACACCCGAAAGCATTGGGAAGACCGGGGCGGGAAGTTTGGGCAGAAATCTGGGACATCATTGGGGTGCAGCTTCATAGTGTTCTGGAAACAGCACAGGCAACTTGGTCTGACGATATGCTACTGCCTGTCGATCGCTATGGGTACACGGAAGAAGCCTATTTTACTTACTCCTACAGCCCGATTTTTCTGGAAACAGGAGAAGTTGGTGGGGCGTTTACAGCGGTGACGGAAACCACTCGACGGGTGATTGGTGAACGACGGCTCGGCACACTACGAGAACTGGCAGCGAATACGGTAGAAGCCAAATCCGTCGAAGAAACCTGCCAGATTGCCAGCGCCACGCTTGCCAATAATTCTTATGACATTCCCTTTGCCTTACTGTATCTGGTCGAGATGGACGGGAAAGCCGCTCGTTTAGTTCAAAGGGTAAGAATCGAAGCGGGTACAGCCACCAGTCCTGAGCAGGTTGATTTGACGCAAGAACAAGACTGCTGGAATCTGGCTCAAGTCAAAACGACAGGAAATGCCAAAATTATCGATGAGTTAAGTAGCCGCTTTGGTCAGCTATCTGGCGGAGCCTGGGAAGAACCCTCTCGATCGGCAATTGTCTTGCCGATTGCCCAGGCGGGTCAGAAAGAGCAACTAGCCGGATTACTGGTGCTGGGCATTAGCCCTCGACGAGAGTTTGATGATGAATACCGAGGCTTTTTTGATCTGGTTGCCAGTAATGTGGCAACGGCGATCTCGAATGCCTATGCTTACGAAGAAGAACGCAAACGAGCCGAGAGTTTGGCAGAACTGGATCGAGCCAAAACGACCTTTTTTAGCAATATCAGCCATGAGTTTCGGACTCCGCTAACGCTGATGCTCAATCCTCTGGAGCACACCTTAGCGAAGTCTGATAGTCTAGCGCCTGACGATCGCGAACAGCTCGAAATCGCCTACCGCAACTCCCAACGCTTACTGAAGCTAGTCAATACGCTCTTAGACTTTTCCCGCATTGAAGCAGGTCGGATTCAAGCGGTGTATGAACCAACTGACCTGGCAACATTGACGGCTGATTTAGCTGGGGTCTTTCGCTCGGCGATCGAGCGGGCAGGGATGCGCTTGCAGGTGGACTGTCCTCCACTGCCTGAACCCGTTTACGTCGATCGGGAAATGTGGGAGAAGATTGTTTTGAATCTCCTCTCGAATGCCTTCAAATTTACCTTTGAAGGGGAGATTGGCATTTCCCTACGTGCTGTTGCTCAGCAGATTGAACTAAAGGTGCGAGACACAGGCACGGGCATTCCGGCTGAAGAGCTACCCCATATTTTCGAGCGGTTCCATCGGGTGAAGGGAGCCAGAGGACGCAGCTACGAGGGATCAGGCATTGGATTGGCATTAGTGCAGGAACTTGTCAGACTTCACAGCGGCACCATTCAAGTCAACAGCGTGGTTGATCAAGGAACGTGCTTTACGGTAGCGATTCCGATGGGTTTTGCTCATCTGCCCCGTGAGTGCATCGGTGTAACTCGAACCCTGGCTTCCACAGCAACGGGAGCAATGCCCTATGTTGAAGAAATGTTACGCTGGTCGTCAAAATCGATCGAGAGTTCCGATGCTCTAGCATCGGAACTCTCGATTTCCATTCCTGCTCGATCCCAGGTATCCTCTACGCCAACCGCGCGAATTCTGCTGGCAGATGATAACGCTGACCTGCGTGATTATTTGAAGCGTCTGTTGAGCCAGCAATATAAAGTAGAAACCGTTGCGGATGGAAATGCGGTCCTGAGTGCAATTCGACAGCAGATGCCAGATCTCGTCTTAACCGATGTAATGATGCCGGAGATGGACGGATTTGAGCTGTTGCGATCGCTCCGATCTGATCCGACAACACAAGACATTCCCATCATCCTATTGTCCGCACGGGCGGGGGAAGAAGCCCGTATTGAAGGACTGGAAGCCGGAGCGGATGACTATCTGACCAAGCCCTTCTCTGCCCGTGAATTGCTAGCGCGAGTCGAAGCCAACTTGAAGTTGGCACAACTGCGACGAGAGACAACGCAACGAGAACAGGCATTGAATCAGCAACTCAGGCGTCGGATCAATGAGTTACAAACGTTGTTTGATTTGCTGCCTATCGGTGTTGCGATCGCAGAAGATCCAGAGTGCCGCATGATTCGCTTCAATCCCTATCTCTCTGAGCTGACGCGCGTTCCGATCAATGCAAATGCTTCCCAGAGTGCATCACCCGAAGAGCGCCCCCTCTATCGCTTGTGCCGGGAGGGTACAGAAATCCCTGTGGAAAATTTGCCGATGCAATATGCAGCAGCTCATAACATTGAGGTCAGGGATGAAGTTATAGACATTGTGCATCCCGATGGCACAGTGATTAAACTGCTCTGCTATTGTTCTCCTTTATGGGATGAGCAGGGCAATGTCAGAGGAGTCTTAGGAGCCTTTGTCGATGCCACCCAAAGGGTTTTGGCTGAAATCGCTTTACGGGAAAGCGAAGAGCGGCTAAAGCTGGCGATGGAAGCAGGAAGAATGGTTGCTTGGGAGTGGAAGCCCTCTGAAAACACCATCATCACCTCCTCTAATTTTCCTGAAATCTATGGCTTATCTGAAATTAAGACAGCCGAACAGGGGTTTGCCCTGGTTCATCCAGGTGATCGAACTCGCCATCAAATGATCGTCGAAAATACCGTTGCTACAGGCGGCAACTACCTATCTGAATTTCGATTTATCCGTCCGGACAATGGTGCAATCATTTGGTTGGAAGAACGGGGTCAAGCAATCTTAAATAGTGATGGTAGCCTACAAAAGTTGATTGGAATCACGATCGACATGACTGATCGCAAACAGGCAGAGGAAGCCCGTACAGCGGCAGAACAGCGGTATCGCATTGTCAGCGATTTGATCCCATTTGGCATATGGGAAGCGGATCTACAAGGCAACGCTACCTACCTGAGTCCATTGTTTCTGGAGATGACGGGGCAGACGCTGGAGGAACATCGGCGAACCTGGCATACGCTCCTCCACCCAGACGATACTCAAGTCACGATTGAAGCTTGGTACAACTGCGTGCAAACCGGCAGTATGTGGGAGCATGAGTTCCGCATTCGCGGCAAGGACGGGCATTACCGCACCATTCTGGCTCGTGGATTACCTGTGCGGAACACAGTAGGTGAAATTACCTCCTATGTTGGTGCAAATTATGATATCACCGAGCGTAAACAAGCGGAGGAAGCCTTGCGGCGTAGCGAAGAACGAGTGAGACTAGCGATGGAAGGTGCTCAAATGGGCACATGGGATGTCGATCTCACCACTGGAGAAGCGGTTTGGTCGGAACTGCATTTTACAATGTTAGGCTATGAACCTGTTTCTACGGGTGAAGCCACTGAAGCAATGTGGAGTAGTCGCATTCATCCCGATGATCTGGAACGGGTGGTGCAGGAATGGCAACAGGCTCGTCAAGAACGCAGGTTTTATCAAACCGAATACCGAGTGGTGCGGGCAGATAATCAGCAGATTGCATGGTTGGCAGGCTTGGGAAGTTTTAACTACAACCAAAACGCTGAAGCAATTCGCTCACTTGGTATTTTGTTTGACGTTACCGATCGCAAACAGACGGAGCTGATGCTGATTGAGCAGAAGCAATTGCTGGAGCTGATTGCCACAGGGCACTCACTCGATGAATGTCTTTCAGCCATCTGCACCTCAGTATCGAGACTAAATCCACATACACGAGCCTGCGTCTTACTCACCGATGCCGAGCGGCTTACCTTTCCCCGTTCTATCACCCCAGATTTTTCACCTTCGTTTGGTCAGGGACTCAAAAATGCCCCGATTAACGAGTTGTGCATTGGAACGTGTGGTGAGGCAGTTTATTGCGGTGAACCCGTGACTTGTGCTGACATTGCCAACGACGATCGCTGGTCGCAGGAATGGCGTGACTTGTGCGTGGCTCACGGCATACTCGCGTGCCATTCCTCGCCTATTTTCGGTTTAGATGGTTTGCCGCTTGGCTCTCTCATGCTTTGCTTTAATGAGGCACGGATGCCAACAGATTGGGAATATCAACTGGCTAATTTTGGCACTCAGGTTGCCAGTATTGTGTTTGAGCGCGATCGCTCCAGCCTTGCCTTACGGGAAAGCGAAGCTCGCTTTCGCAACATGGCAGACAATGCTCCCTTTATGGTTTGGATGACTGACCCTACCGGTTACTGCACCTATCTCAGCCAAAGCTGGTACGACTTTTCAGGTCAGACTCCGGAGATAGGATTAGGATACGGATGGTTGAATGCAGTGCATCCAGATGATCAGGAATCTGCCAGAGTGACGTTTCTAGCTGCCAACGATCGGCGTGAATCATTCCAGCTAGAGTATCGCTTGCGCCGCAAAGACGGCGAATATATTTGGGCGATTGATGCGGCTGCGCCCTGGTTTGGGGAGGATGGTCACTACAAAGGTTACGTTGGCTCTGTAATTGACATTAGCGATCGCAAGCAAATCGAAGTTGCGCTACAGCAAAATGAAGATCGCCTCCGGCTAGCGATCGAGGCAGCTCAATTAGGCACTTGGGATTGGAACCTCAGCACCAACGAACTATTGCTGGATGAGGTTGGCAAAACCATGTTTGGTTTGTTGCCTGAAGCAGAAGCCAGCTTTGAAGATTGTTTTGAAAGACTGCATCCTGATGACCGTGAGCGCTTGAAGCAAGTGGTGCAATGGTCTCTCAACCCAGCCAGCGGTGGCACCTACGATGCAGAATATCGCACGCTCAGCCTGCAAGATGGAGCTGAACGCTGGATTAAAGCAAAAGGGCAAGTCTATTTTGATCCTGCCGGACATCCGCGTCGCTTCATTGGTACACTGCTGGACATCACCCAGCAAAAACGAGCCGAAACCGAACGAGAACAGCTTTTAGCAAGAGAACAAGCTGCACGGGAGGCAGCCGAAGCCGCTAATCGCATCAAAGATGAGTTTTTGGCAGTGGTATCTCATGAGTTGCGATCGCCCCTCAACCCGATTCTTGGCTGGTCAAAGCTATTGCGAAGTCGCCAGTTGAACGAAGAAAAGACCGATCGTGCTTTAGAAGTGATTGAGCGCAACGCCCAGATGCAAGCGCAACTGATTAACGACTTACTGGATGTGTCTCGCATTCTACGCGGCAAGTTGAGCCTGGATACCCAGCCCGTTGATCTAGTGACCACCATTCAAGCGGCAATGGAAACCGTTCGACTGGCGGCAGAAGCGAAATCGATTCAAATCAATACCCAATTTGAACCGGATGTCGGACAGGTTGCAGGAGACGCAGGGCGGTTACAGCAGGTTATTTGGAATCTTTTAACTAACGCCGTCAAATTCACATCTGAGGGAGGACGAGTAGACATCCGACTCGAACGCACTGGCTCTCAAGCCCAAATCACCATCACTGATACTGGCAAGGGCATCCCTCCTGATTTTCTACCCTATGTCTTTGAGCAATTCCGCCAAGAGAGTTCCGCGACAACTCGACGGTTTGGTGGGCTGGGGTTAGGACTGGCGATCGTCCGCTACTTAGTAGAACTGCATGGCGGCACAGTGCAAGCAGACAGCCTTGGTGAAGGACAAGGAGCCACCTTTACCGTCAAATTACCACTGATGCCCCATCAACCGATAACGAAGCCAAATCCGAAACCCTCTGAATTTTCCCTAAATTTGCAAGGTACTCGCATCCTGGTCGTAGATGACGATGACAATACTCGTGAGTTTCTCGCCTTCCTGCTGGAGTTGCATGGGGCAAATGTGATCGCTACAGCAACCGCAGGCGAGGCGCTCACGACACTTACGCAGTTCAAACCAGATATGTTGTTGAGTGATATTGGGATGCCCGATGTAGATGGCTATATGCTGATGCGACAGGTGAGAGCCTTACCACCAAAGCAGGGAGGGACTATTCCGGCGATTGCCCTGACTGCCTATGCAGGGGAAATTGATTACCAGCAGGCAATGGCAGCAGGATTTCAACGGCACATCGCTAAACCGATCGAACCGGAGGTATTAATTCAAGCGATCGCAACGCTCTTGAGGCAAACCGCTCCAACCTAGCTCTGTTTCAACTTACGGTTATTGATCTGATTGCCCCTGCTGCTAGAGCGCCAGTCCAGTAAAAGAGGTTGACAAAAAGCGCAGTTTCTGGTGGGCTAGAAAAATCCACCCCGATCCGATTCAAAAAGCTCGGAGCCAAGCAATGCGTCCACCGACCTGGAACCCGCCCATAGACATGTCCCCGACCGAACAAATTGTGGCGAAACGGATTAAAAAAGCCAAACTATTCTTGTTTCTCAGGCAAATCCGTCACTTACTATTTGAGCAACAATTTCAAATTGAACTAGCAAGTAAGTTATTTAAAGACAGCACAATGGGATTGTGTCGAGTCCCGCCAGCGCAACTGGCAGTGTTCATTATTCTGCAAGCTTATACAGGAGTTTCAGATGATGAAGCGCTCGAAGCAATGGTGATGGATAGACGATGGCAATTGGTGCTGGATTGTCTTGAT
>DNXU01000013.1:9039-9862 GCA_003505715.1 Cyanobacteria bacterium UBA8803
CAAGCCACAACAGAGTTGGTAGAAAAAAGGTTGGCAGATGCAAGGCAAATACAAGAACAAGATGTGGAGGTGGGAGAAGATGGTTGCCCAAAGCTACGTCGTGGCGTGGCTCCCAACCGCCGGATTGCGATTGAAGACGAGCAAATGCGTCACGGACGAAAAAGCCGTTCGCAAAGGTTTGATGGTTATAAACGTCACGTTCTCAAAGACTTAGATTTAGGCATGGTGCGAGCAGTAGGAATCACCCCAGCGAATCAGCCAGAAGCAAGTGTTACCGAGGCATTGGCGCAAGATCTAGAATTTCAACAAGTGACTCTAGAAGAATTACATATCGACCGGGCTTATCTAACCAGTCATTGGGTGAAACAGCGGACAACGCAATTAAAAATTATTTGTAAATCTTGGCGAGTACGCAATGGTAAGTTTTTTGAGAAAACGGCTTTTAATCTCGATTGGTCAAATCACTTAATTGGCTGTCCTAATGGCATTAGCATCCCCTTTGTAGAAGGAAAAACTGTTCGCTTCCCCCAACAGGAATGTCAGGCTTGTCCTCTCCATTCTCAATGTACAGCTAGCCCTAAAAGCCGGACTATTTCTATTCATCCTGATGAATCTTTATGGCAGGAATTACGTCAACGCCAAACCACTGCTTCTGGTCGTCAGAAATTAAGAGAGCGTGTAAGTGTTGAACACACTTTAGCTCATATTGGTCAAGGGCAGGGTAAACAGGCTCGCTACTTGGGAATCCGGAAAAATCTTTTTGATCTGCGTCGGATGGCAATAGTTCATAATCTTCATATTTTAGCCCAACTTTTTAAGCAAC
>DNXU01000013.1:9938-10147 GCA_003505715.1 Cyanobacteria bacterium UBA8803
GGGCTTCTTTTAAGAAGAAATAGGCTGGCAATTCTGTTGGTTATCTGACCCCAGCCAACCGATTATTTCTGTGTGATTCGCCCAAAGGGCGATCCGCTTCGCGCAATCATGCCAGCGTGCCAGAGCATATCGCGCCGTGCCGGACAGTTTTTCTAGCCCACCAGAAACTGCGCTTTTTGTCAACCTCTTTTACTGGACTGGCGCTCTAG
>DNXU01000528.1:0-136 GCA_003505715.1 Cyanobacteria bacterium UBA8803
CCATTCCCCTAAAAAGGTTGATATTGAATAGAAAACGAAAGGCCGTTATCTTGTAGGGTATTCCCTTCATCACCAACATCAATGAGAGGAATGCCCCAATCTAGGCGGGCTGATAAGTAAGAACCAAGCTGCCAGT
>DNXU01000528.1:146-1764 GCA_003505715.1 Cyanobacteria bacterium UBA8803
GGCACCGATGCTGGCAAGGGTATTAGGAGTTGAAAGTTCACCTTGATTATTCCAAGCAGTACCGATATCAAAAAAAGGAGCTAATTGAAGGATGCCAATTCCATCAGGCTGGTTCAGGATGGGAAAGCGGACTTCAAGAGAACCAAAAATGCCATTATCTGCAACACGTTGGTTTTGTCGATAACCTCGTACTGTCTCAACTCCACCTATACTAAATTGTTCGATAGGTAAGAGGGAATCAAAGGAAAGTTGAGCGCCAGTACGGGCAACTAAAATGGTATTGCCACCTAAGGATTGCACCCATTGAAACTGTCCCAACCAACTGGTAAAACGGGCATCTGTTCCTGTGTCATTAACGGTAGCTCCAAAGGCATTTAAGCCAAAACTAAATTGCGATCGCGCCGCTAAGACTCGCGTTGTAGAACGATTTATCCAGTCTTGGGTAAATCGCAGAGCGGTTACTTTAGAGCGTCCTTGTTCTGGCCCAGTGGAAAAAGAATAGGGTACATCTTCAAATAAAAAGGTTTGGCTTTGATGCAAATCGAGGAAGAGCGAAAACGCAAATTCACTCGTGGGCGTGTGAATAATCGGTTGGCGATAACCCAGGGACAAGGTGTCAGCATCAGCATTAATATCCAGTTCGGAAAAGGGTTCTTCAATCAACCGACTGCCGCTGTTGCTGTAACTGATACTGAAGGTGCCTTCGCGAGGGGTGAGGGGAATGGCATAGCCGATATTGTAGATGTTAATCCCTTTACTAAGCCCGTAATCAAAACTGAAGCGATCGCCAAAACCGAGTACGTTATTATGAGTCAGTGACAGCATGGCTCGAATTTCCCCTACACTGGGAGAATCACGATTTTCAATCGTTGCCGTAGCGTTAAAGGGTTGTGCTTCTTTAATATTGAGCGTGAGAATACTCCAACGGGGCGATCTGCCAGAGGAGAGTTCTGCCTGTACGGTACGAATGAGGGGGTTCAGTTGCAAGAGTTGCAAAGCCTCTTCCAGTCGGCGCAGATTAACAGGAGTTTGCGTGGCTAGCTGAATGCGCGATCGCACATAGCTATCTCGCAAATGCCTCAATCCCTCAATCTCAATCTTTTCGATGGCACCTTCTACCACCTGAATTCTCACCACTCCATCGGTTAAATCTTGAGGGGGTAAAAAAGCACCGGAAGTGCTGTAGCCCTCGTCAACGTATAACTGAGTAATAACACTACGAATGGCAAGTAGTTCTTCAAAGGTTGCTTCTTTCCCAATAAACGATGCAACCGCAGCATCTAACTGTTGGGGTGAAAAGACTGTACTACCCAATACCTCAACCCGTTGTACCTTCACCTTGACTCCCAATTCCGGCGGTGGAGTCTGGGGGGTTTCTGGCAGGGGAGTTAGGGGGAAGGGTGGAGTCGGGGTTTCTGGCGGTACTGTCGGTAAAGGCGGCAATTGTGGACGAGTGGGTTCCAGAGTGCCAGGGGGAATATCAGGTGGAGAGATTTGCGCTAGTGAAGAAGATGGGGAAGATTGTTTCCCCATATTGTGAACTAAATCTCTTTCCTGTCTCCCCATCTCCAAGTCTGTCTCGACTACTATATCGGACTTACGCAAACGCCCCCCTAAC
>DNXU01000528.1:1798-15909 GCA_003505715.1 Cyanobacteria bacterium UBA8803
ACAATAAATCCGCCCTAGGGGGTCGGGGGGGTACAATGCGTAAGTCCTACTATATTTGAACGCAACTGCGTATCAGGCTCAACCTGTGCCAGAGTCATGGCATCCCAAACAAGGCATAATAAGCCTGTAACGAGCAGAACGGTCTTTAATTTCATAAATTTCTAGCTTGAAAGTCGAGAATAGGGAATGGGTTTACCCTGGCATAGCCGAAGGAGAATGGGGGAATTAGGCTTTTATTCTTTGTTGTAAGGATCAGCTCATGGGGGTCTTGCACTTCCATCTACGGATCGGAATTTTCCGTAAAATTTACTGAACATTTATCAATTTGCTTACTAAAATACAATCATCTATCTCTGGATAGATGATTGTATTTTTAAAAGTTTGAAGATTTGAGCGTGGATTGGTCTTTTCCCGGCAAAACAAGTACCTTCCGTTGGAGGGTGAGCTGAAATGTTCCCAAGGTGGCGGCATTGGCGTCGGTATAGTCTGTGGTTCTTGGCTAGTGTCATTTCGATGTGGGTGCTTCACGCTGGGTTAGTGAGTCAGGCGATTCCTGCACCAGCCGTTGAGCAGCAATTGATGGTATCTTCCTTACCTAGAGGAGCGTCCTCTGCTTTGGTACAACAAGGGGTAGAACGCTATCAAGTTGGTGAATTTCAAGAAGCGATCGCACTTTGGGAACAAGCTCTATCCCAAGTTGCCGCTACTAAAGATCGAGCGATCGTACACAGTAATTTAGGTATGGCCTATGGACAAATCGGTCAACTGGATCGAGCGATCGCCCATTGGGAACAAGCGATTCAACTTTACCGCTCCCAAGCGGAATCGGCAAGTCGCCAACCTGTAGCAGGGCTTGTGATCGACCAAGCTCAAGCTTATAGTAAGTTGGGGCAGCACAGACGAGCAATTTCTCTATTAAACTCAGCCATTGAACTGGCGCAGAGCAACCAAGATCGGCTCATCGAAGCAGCCGCTCGAGGAGCATTGGGGAATGTTTACTGGGCATTAGGAGACTATCAACAAGCCTTGGCAGCGCACCAAATCAGCTTGAGGATTGGCCGTGAATTGAATCATGTCAGCTACATCCCCAAAGCACTGAATAATCTGGGTAATGTCCACGTCAGCCGAGCGATTCGGTATAGTTATCAGGCAACCGTAGCACAGACGGAAGGTGATCGACAAGAAGCCAATCGCCTCCTGCAAACAGTTACCCAGGATAAAGCCGAGGCAAGGCAATTGTTTGAGCAAAGCTTACAAGCGGCTCAAGGAGTGGATGGGATAGAAGCAGTCAAGGCGTCGCTCAATTTGAATCACTTGCTCATGATGGGGACAGACTCAGCCCCAAACTTAAATTCTAATTTTGCCGACTTAGATTTAATTGTCCTTAATTTTAACCGAGTTCAAGAGTTACTAGCTCCATTACCAGATTCACGCGAGAAAGCTTACGCCTTAATTAGTTTGGCAGAACAGGTGTTAAAAGTTGAAAGTTATAACTTGGAACCTGCAACCCTTTTAGAAGAAGCGCTGGCTGTAGCGAGAAGGATTGGGGATGCTAGAGCAGAATCGTTTGCTTTGGGTAGCTTAGGAGAGTTTTATGAGGCAAAAAGTGATTGGGAGCGGGCGCTGGAACTGAATCGTACCGCACAGTTTGCTGCTCAGAAAATCAATGCCGTGGATAGTCTATACCGCTGGCAGTGGCATGTGGGGCGAATGCTGGCAGCGCTGGGGGAACGGGAAAAAGCGATCGCAGCTTATGAACAATCTATTGTCTCCTTGCAAGGCATTCGGGGTGATATTGTTGCGGCTAACCCAGATTTACAACTAGATTTCCGGGAACAGGTAGAACCGGTTTATCGGGAATTAATTGCTTTGTTGCTGGAGTCTCCAGAAATCCAAGGGAAAGAGCAAGCTTCCCGATCTCTAATCCCAAATCCCAAATCGCCTATTGCAGCGTCTCGATTCAAAAAGGTGATTGATATTCTAGAACTCCTTAAGCTGGCTGAGTTGCAGAATTTCTTTGGGGATGAGTGCGTGCAGGTAGCCTTATCCCAATCGGGAATTGAGGCTGAATTGCTGGATAGTCAAACAGCAGTTGTTTACTCGATTATTTTAGAGCGGCAGACTCATTTGATTTTGCGATCGCCAGATGGTGGGATGACGCATTATCAGGTGGGGTTGAGTTCCCAGGAGATGGAGCAAGAAATCGATCGGTTGCGGTACTTACTAGAGTGGCGGGCAACGGAAGATTATCTGGTTCAGGCTCAGAAAATTTACAATCTGCTGATTCGCCCGATGGCGGGAGATTTGGCGGCTCTTAATCTCAAGACTTTGGTGTTTATTAATGATGGGGTGTTGCGGAAAGTGCCGATGACGGCGCTGCATGATGGGCAGGAATTTTTAATTCAGAAATATGCGATCGCTGTAACGCCGAGTCTCAGTTTAACAAATCGCAGTTCCTTGGACCGTAACAATTTATCGGTTCTCAGTGTTGGGTTAACGGTGGGACGAACACCCTTTGCTCCCTTGACCAATGTTCAGGCAGAGTTGGCAACGGTGAATGAAATTTTAGGAGGTATCAAACTCATTGATGAAGCGTTTACCTTCTCAAATTTATCAGAGCAATTGCAGAAAAAAAATTATTCCATTGTTCACATCGCCACTCACGGTAAGTTTGGAGTAGATGCAGAAACAACCTTTTTGGTAGGATTTGACCAGCGGATTAATATTGAGCAGTTAGATAATTTATTGCGTTCTCGCCGCCAACAAGCGGTCGAGTTGCTCACTTTGAGTGCTTGCCAAACGGCTGCTGGTGATAATCGTTCGGCGTTAGGAATTGCGGGGGTGGCTGTACGTGCAGGGGTTGAGAGTGCAGTGGCAACGTTGTGGTACATTAACGACGAAGCGACTGTACCATTGATTGAAGAGTTTTATCAGGAATTGCGCCAACCGAATGTTACTAAAGCAGAAGCGTTGAGACGGGCGCAGATGAAGATGATTGCCGATCTAAGTTATAATCACCCAGCCGTTTGGTCGCCGTTTGTTTTAATTGGGAATTGGTTGTAGGAATTTTAGCATTTATAGCAATTGCTTAAGCCTTTATAGCAAGAGGATGATAATTACCATCAATGAGCGATGATCAACCCTATGACCGATGTATGTCTGGTTTTGATGCCTTATGCAGCAATAGAGCGTCCCTCCCTGGCTCTCGGTTTGCTCAAAGCGTCTCTCCAGGAAAACGGAATTGAGCCAACAGTACTCTACCCTAACCTCTGGTTTACGCAAGACATTGGAATTTATAATTACAAGGTAATCAGTGAAGGTCTGGCAGCGCAGTTAGTCGGTGAATGGACGTTCTCAGGGGTAGCGTTCCCCGACTTTGAACCTAACCACTCAGATTATTTCAGTACCATTCCGAAAATTAAAGAAGACACTATCAAGGAACTTTGGCGAGTGCGGGAGAAGGCAGCGGCTTTTGTCGATCGCGTGGCTCAATCTATTCTAGAGTTGCAGCCTCGGATTGTCAGTTGCAGTTCCACGTTTCACCAGCATTGCGCGTCGTTAGCCTTGCTGCGGCGAATTCGGGAGTTAGCGCCAGAGATTATTACCATTATGGGGGGCGCAAACTGTGAAGGGGTAATGGGGTTAGCAACTCATCAGGCGTTTCCTTGGGTGGATTTTGTCTGTTCGGGGGAAGGGGATGAAATCTTGGCCAAGTTATGCGGCAAGATTTTGGAACGGGGACAGTATTTGGGATTGAAAGATTTACCTTATGGTGTAATTGGCTCGGCTCATCAGGACAAGGAATTCGCAGCGGCTTTGGCTCCCCGTGCATCGGTGCCAGATTTGGATCGAATTGCGATTCCGAACTACGACGATTATTTTCAAGCGCTGCAAAATTGCCCAAAAATTGCTCCTTACATTACGCCTGGGATGTTTGTTGAAACCTCACGGGGTTGTTGGTGGGGGCAAAAGCAACATTGTACGTTTTGTGGACTGAATGGCGCAGGGATGACGTATCGCTCGAAGTCGCCAGAGCGGGTGGTAAGGGAGTTTAGCTGGTTATCTCAACGTTACGGACAGCGGAAGTTCTTTGTGGTGGATAACATTCTGGATTTAAAGCACATCGATACTGTACTGCCGATGTTCAGGGCGTTGGAGAAACCTTATGCAATTTTTTATGAAACCAAGGCAAATCTGAAGCGCCAGCAGGTGCAGCAGTTGGCAGAGGCAGGAGTGCGCTGGCTACAACCAGGAATTGAAAGTATGCATGATGCGCTGCTGGCGCTGATGAAAAAGGGCAATACGGCGTTGATGAATGTCCAGTTGCTCAAGTGGGCGCGGGAGTTTGGAATTCAGGTATTTTGGAATTTTCTGGTGGGGTTACCGGGGGAGTGTGGGGAGTGGTATGCCGAGATGATGACATGGTTGCCCTTAATCGCGCATTTGCAACCGCCGAGCGAGGAGACGAGGCAGGTTCGTTTCGATCGCTTCAGTCCCTATTATGAGCGATCGCATGAGTATGGGTTAACCCTTGTTCCTCAGGGCACTTATTCCTATATCTATCCCCTGGATGCTGAGAGGCTAAAGGATTTGGCGTACTCTTTTGAGGAAGTGGGGGAAGAGAGGAAGATTCCGGAGCATCAACAGCTGAGAGAGTGGGTGAGCGAATGGCAAAGGATGTTTAAGTCGGAGCCACCGCCGATGTTAAGTGTGGTGGAAGATAAGGGCGATCGCCTGAAACTGGTTGATACTCGATCTTGTGCGACTGAGCCGGAAATGAGTTTAGGTGGGTTAGCGTATCAAGTGTATGTGGAATGCGATCGCACTTTGACCTATCGAGAACTGATGAATACTCTGGATAGGAAGTACGAGCGCGAGGTTTCTTGGGATGAAATTCAGCTAGTTGTGGAGGATTTGCAAAAGCGCCGAATTTTGCTGGAACTCAATGGGAGATTGCTCAGCCTTGCAGTTAGGGAACCAATTGTGCCTCTATTGGATGTCAGAGAACAACCGGCAGGATTTGTAGATCTCCAACGTTATGTCAGCGATAGCCGGAAAGTCTTTTGGCAGTTATAGCAGTCGCCTATAGCCCCCAGCAATTCAACATAGGGTCAAGCTTAATAAAGGTATTTGGCTAATTCTGGAAGATTTTTCCCTCTTACCGTTGGAAAATCCAAGAATCTGGTATACTCTGGCAATAGATTTTGGTAAAAAAAATCATGTCCCTAGAAAGCTTAGAGCAATTCTACCAACGGATACTGGAAGATCAAGCGCTGCAAGAGCAGTTGCAAGCATGTCCTGACGAGGAGAGCGTTATCAGGGTGGCAGTTCAGTTAGGTGAAGAGAGTGGCTACGATTTCACTGCCGCAGAAGTGAGGCAAAAGATAGAGGAAGCAAGGCAACAACAAGAGGTTCGCTTTCCCTTAGAAAGTATTACCAGCCCCCAAGCCGCTTACTTTTAAGCCTGTTGTTGACATAGGAGGAACACTTCGCAACATTCCTGCCAAGCTAGGCAAAGGTGACGCAAGTAATCACTCCTACATGGTTGTTGTCACAACAGGTTAAATAACTAATATCTCGAAACAAAACATATATAACATTCGGAGCGGGCTTATGAACAGCTCAATGCTAGATTATCTGAAAGTGGTTAATCCCCACCTTCACCCTGAGTTAGTTTCTCCTCTAGCATTGTCCCGCATCCAGGCATTAGCCGAACTCTTACCTCCCTTCTCCCTGGCTGGGTTTGAATGCCGTCTGAGTAAGGGCGAGTCTAGAGTAGACTTCCAAGTCTATCTACCCTGCCTCACTCGGAATCTGCTAGATAGGTTCTTGGTTTATCCCCTGTGGCAAGCCTTTCACCAGGAGTGGGTTGATTGGATATCTAATCTGTCCCGAATTGTTAAAGATATCTGGCTGGAATTCGATCTGGATGAGCAGTTCTCACAGGTGCCAATTCCCTGTATTTTCTTAAATCTGAATCAAGAAACTTTTAATAAAGATTTCAGCCTGAGGGAAATCGCGACTGGCTTGCATCTCAGGAGACTTAACCATCCGGCTTCCTTACTCCTTGAGTCAAAGCTTCAGCTTTGTATTGACTCTTTACCTAACGGTGCCAGAATTGTACATCTCGGCATCATGCTGTCTCGTCCAACCCAGGTGTTGAGGGTGGTTCTGGCGGGAATTCCTCCACAGCAGTTGTCATGGTACTTGGAGCAAATAGGCTGGAGTGAATCGAAAAATACACTCTCTACCTTAGTCTCGACTCTATCTGAGTTTGGAGATGATATTCTCTTGTCCGTTGATGTTAGTGATACTGTCCACCCTAAAATAGGACTGGAATTTTTTTGGAAAAAACAGCCTCCTCATGAACCCGGATGGCAATTATTTTTAGACCATTTAGTTGCAAACCAAATATGCGACCCAGCCAAAGAAAAAGCCCTTCTGGCTTGGCCTGGATTTTCCCAAAAAGCGGATCGACCAGAATTATGGCCACAGAATCTAACCGGGAGCGATCTTTTTCTAGGTTCTAAAGCGTTCAGCGTTTTTTATCGAACCATCAATCATATAAAACTTGTCTATCAACCGGACAGACTTTTGGAAGCTAAAGGATATCTGGCATTTGGTCATCGTTGGCTAGATATTAATGCATTAACTAACGGAGAGCTACAAAAAACTGATGACTGCGCTCAGACTCGTTTGCTTTTTAGCAAAAAGACTGAAGCCGATGTTTCCCAATATCTGCAACAGGTTCGCAGCTACTATGAGCAAATGAATCCGCTGATTTTGAAGTATGTGGGGAGAACATACCAGGCAGGTTTGTTGATAACGGATTCAAAAGCTGACCCCTATCGTGAAACTAACCTCTACTGTGCTGCTCAAGCAGGCATCCAGCCAGGGTATCATGTCTTAGATGCTGGTTGTGGTGTCTGTGGACCGAGTATTGACATTGCCCAGAATATTGAGGGAGTCAAAATTAAGGCCATCACTCTGTCACCAGCTCAAGCTAGTACAGCTAGAGACCTAGTGCAGCAAGCAGGACTGGCTGACACAATTCAAGTTCACACTGGCGACTTTCATCACCTTCCTTTTGCCGATGAGGTTTTTGATACAGTATTTTTCTTTGAATCAGCCGGATACTCTTATAACCACCAAAAGTTATTTGCCGAAGTCTACCGGGTACTTCGTCCAGAGGGAAGCCTCTACATCAAGGAGCCTTTTAGCAAGGAGTATCCACTGTCAAACCAAGAACAACAGGAAATCGCAGAAGGAAATAAAATGTACGTTTACAAAATTACCCGGATGAGTGAAATGGTAGAGGCAATTTCAACAGTTGGTTTTCAAACAGTTATCAGCCGGGACTTAAGTGAAGTTGTCAGCACTAAAGAGTTCGACAAAGCAATAGTTGAATACAAACAGGGATTTCCCTTTTTAACAGAATTTGGAAAATTTCACTACTACCCATTCCAAAGAAAATTAACATTATTCGGAGAAATTAAGGCTCTTAAACCTAAAACTTAGGTGAAATGCCAGTAGTCCTCTTCATAGAGTTTCAGGGATGCGATTTCATAAGAGCAGCAGCCAAGCTGATCGCAGCCGTTATAGATGTAAATAAACCTTGCTAGTTTCTCAGAAAGAGTAGCTCTATTAGCCAGGAAATTGATAGCCTGATGGATAATGAGATTGATGTCAGCTCTCAGCATCGGGAAATTTATGAAACTGCCACACCTCCTTAGTAAAGCTTTCATGCCAAACTGCTTCTCGATTAGTGTGATTGCTTCATGCTCCCTATTCGCCCCTTATCCGCTTCAGGCACAGGTTGTCCCTGATAACACGTTGCCCGTCAATTCCCAAGTCACATCAAATGGCAACATCTTCGCGATAGATGGCGGAACAACTGCTGGGGGCAACCTGTTTCACAGTTTTGGGCAATTTTCTGTCTCCACTGGTAGCACAGCCTTCTTCAACAACGCTCTGAATATTCAGAATATTTTTAGCCGAGTGACGGGTGGATCAGTTTCTAATATTAATGGCATTATTCAAGCCAACGGCACCGCCAACCTATTTTTCCTCAACCCCAAGGGAATTATTTTTGGCCCTAATGCTTCACTGAATATTGGTGGCTCATTTTTAGCCAGTACCGCGAGTAGCATCAACTTTGCTGATGGCACCCAGTTTAGTGCTACCAATCCCCAAGCTCAACCTCTGCTGACAATGAGTGTTCCTATTGGTTTGGGTTTTGGGAATAATCCGGGTGCAATTCGGGTGCAAGGCACGGGTAACATTATAACTTTTGTTCAACCTACAGTCTTTTCACCCTACAACCGGGGTAGTAGCTTAACAGGCTTGAGGGTGCAGCCTGGAAATACTCTAGCTTTAGTTGGGGGTGATGTTGCCTTAGAGGGGGGCACTCTGACGGCAGAGGAAGGAAGAATTGAGTTGGGCAGTGTTGGCAATGGTACAGTCGGACTCAGTTCCACTCCTTTTGGTTGGACTTTAGGTTATGGAGAGGTGCAGAGCTTCCGGGATATTCAGCTATCTCAAAAGGCTTTAGCAGATGCCAGTGGCAATGGTGGTGGTTCTATCCAAGTGCAAGGTCAGAATGTGACACTCACCGATGGTTCGATTATTTTGATTCAAAACCAAGGCAGCCAGCCTGCGGGCAGTATCAACGTGAGCGCATCCAGATCTCTGGAAGTGAATGGAACTACCCCCGATCAAACAATTTCTAGCAACGTGTCTAATATCGCTCTGGGAGCTGGAAATGGAGGGGACATTGGGATTTCAACTCAACAGTTGCTTGTCCAGGGTGGGGGAATAATAAGTACCAGAACCTTTGGTGCTGGAAGAGGAGGCAATCTGAGTGTGAACGCCTCCAAGTCAGTGCAAGTGATTGGGCCTGTTCTGTTGAATCCGAGTATAACCAGTACTATCTCTGCTACAACTACCAGTTCTGGAAATGCGGGAAATATTACAGTGTCAACAGGGAACTATCTGATTACTAATGGTGGAAACACAGGTTCTGTAACTTTTGGAACTGGTTCCGGAGGCAATGTGATTGTGAATGCAACCCAATCTGTAGAACTAATTGGAGTAATACCAATAAGTCTTTCGCCCAGTGCTGTGTCTGCTGTAACAGGCAATGCTGGAAATGCTGGCAGCGTAATCATCAACACATCCAAATTAGTCCTTCGGGATGGGGGTTCTGTGACTGCTAGCACCCTGGCAGCTGGTGCAGCGGGAAGTGTTACTATCAACGCTTCCGACTCTGTAGAGGTAAGTGGTACAGTGCCAGGAGCTATGAACCCTAGTCTAGTGAGTTCGTCTGCCAATATTGAACGAAGTGCTTTGTTGCGAAAGATCTTTGGACTACCCGATGAACCGACTGGAGCCTCTGGAAACGTGACAATTAACACAAGTCGATTGATGGTCACTGATGGGGCGCGGGTTAATGTCAGCCATGATGGAAGTCAAGGTAATGCTGGAAAACTTACAATCAATGCTAACTCCATCGTTCTGGACAATCAAGGAGGCATCACAGCCGCAACCGCATCCGGTCAAGGGGGTAACATTACCCTGAATGTGAAGGATTCCTTACAGATGCGCCACAGCAGTATAATTTCAGCAGCAGCAGGTGGCAATGATCAGACAGGCGGCAACATCATCATTAATGCAGGTGCGATCGCAGCTATCCCCAAAGAAAATAGCGATATTACCGCCAGTGCGCCCCAAGGCACCGGAGGAAGAACTACCATTAATACTCAAGGTATCTTTGGTTTACAAGTCCGCGATCGGCCAACTCCCGAAAGTGACATCATTTCTGTAGGGAAAACCCCTGAGTTCAATGGCATCGTGCAAGTCAATACCCCAGATGTCAACGTGCAGGGTGCCCTCAACCAACTCAACGCCAATTTGGTCAATACAGAACAAGCGATCGCCAATAGCTGTTTCGCCCGTCGCAATGCCGAACAAGGCAGCTTCACCGTCACAGGCACCAGCGGTTTACCCACCACTCCCTACGAAGCCCTCAGCAGTCAGTACCCTGTCACTCAAGTTCAAGGACTTTCCTCGGCAGAAGGGCTGGAACGGGGAGATGCGGGGACAAGGGAACAGAAAAGAGAGTTAGTTCAAAATTTGGGCGAACGATCTTCCTCTACCCCTACCTGGCAACTTGATGACTCCATCGTTGAAGCCCAAGGCATGACACTCACCCCAGATGGACGTATAATAGCAGGCACGGCACCCCAGTTAGTGGCAGTGCGTCAGGCAAAAGACTTCATCTGCAACTTCACCAAGCAGGAAATCAGCACTCGCTAACCACGAGCGAGTTACAAAACCCCTCCATAGGAAGCAGGATAGGCAGGGTGGCAGGACGTACCAGTTGTCGGCTATGACATTAAACATGCAACCGACTTAGCGGCTTCCAACGTTCAACCCCCTCTTCTTAACCTGCAAAAATGCAGCAACAGCTCAAGCGATTTATTTGGAATTGGCGCGGGGTTTGGACAGTTGCCCCGACGATTGCCTTTTTAGTCATTGCCCTACGTCTCCTCGGTTGGCTCCAATCGTGGGAATGGGCGGCATTTGACCAATACCTCCGTGCCCGTCCGCAAGAATCCATTGATAATCGCATTGTGATTGTGGGCATCAATGAAGCCGATTTAAGAAAAGAGAAACAGTGGCCAATTTCCGATGCCGTGTTGGCTGAACTTATTGAGAAAATTAAACGCCAAAACCCTAGGGCAATTGGACTTGACTTGTATCGAGACTTACCCGTTGAACCCGGTTATGCCACTTTAGTTAAAGTATTTAAAACCACGCCCAACCTGATTGGTATCGAAAAAGTCAACGAACAAGACCCCAATGCGGCAATTGCCCCTCCCCCCATTCTCGCTCAACAAGGTCAAGTCGGCTTAAATAATGTTGTTGTCGATGACGACGGGAAACTGCGACGAGGCTTATTATCTGGAGTAAAAGACGAGCAACCCATCCCCTCCTTTAGCTTTATCCTCGCCGAACTCTACTTACAAGCTCAAAACATCCTCCCCCAACCCACCGAAACCGACCCCAAAATCTTTCACTGGGGCAAAGGCATCTTTCGTCCTTTTAACCCTAACGATGGCGGCTATGTTCAGGCTGATGACGGAGGGTATCAACTGCTGTTGAACTATCGCGGTGCTGCTCAAAGTTTCCGCACCGTCTCCCTTACCCAGGTACTAGAAGGGCAAATTCCTACCCAATTAATGCGCGACCGTATCGTTTTAATTGGCTCAATCGCCACTAGCTTAAACGATTTTTTTTACACTCCCTACAGTGGCGATCGCATTATCACCCTTCAGCGTACCCCAGGAGTCGAAATTCAAGCCAATATCATCAGCCAAATTCTCAGCGCCGTCCTGGATAGCCGTCCCCTAATTCAAACCTGGACTGAACCAGTCGAAGGACTTTGGATTTTATTCTGGTCTTTTGTCGGTGCCACCCTAACTTGGAACTGGCGATATGTCAGCCTCAGCCACAAAAAACCAAAAAAAAGCAACCAGAAAACCTTTCCCCTTTCCCTCTTCCCCAAACTCCTCGCACCCTTTCTCGTCCTTGGTTCTCTCTTCGGTATCACCTATGCCAGCTTCTTAAACGGTTGGTGGATACCTATTGTACCCCCAGTACTCGCGTTTTCTGGTTCTGCGATCGCCATTACCACCTACCTTGCCTACACAGCTGCACAAATTCGCCAAACCTTTGGACGATACCTGAGTGATTCAGTCGTCGCTGAAGTCCTAGAAAACCCCAAAGGCTTGCAAATCGGAGGCGAAAACCGCATCCTCACCCTTCTCACTTCTGATTTAAGAGGATTTACAGCCCTCTCTGAACAATTGTCACCGCAAGATGTGGTTAAAATCCTCAACATTTATCTAGAAGCTATGACCGATGCGATCGTCCAGTACCAGGGAACAATTGATGATTTTATGGGAGATGGCATTCTCGTTTTGTTTGGGGCCCCCATTCCTCAAGAAAATCACCCGGATCGAGCAGTCGCCTGTGCTGTTGCTATGCAATTAGCCATGAATTCCGTCAATGAAAGAATGCAACAGTTAGGCTTTCCTAAACTCGAAATGGGCATTGGCATCAATACCGGTGAAGTGGTATTAGGTAATATTGGCTCAACCCAACGCACTAAGTACAGTGCCGTTGGTCAGCAGGTTAACCTCACCTTCCGCCTGGAATCCTATAGCGTAGGCGGTCAAATTTTAATTTCTGAATCGACCCTCAAGCAAGTCAAGCAACCTTTAACTATTAATGGATGCAAGCAGGTCAAGCCCAAAGGGATCAAGCAAGCCCTCACGATTTATGAACTCAGAGGAATTGGAGGAGAATACAACCTTTATTTACCTCAAGCAGAGGAGATATTTTTTTCACTGCCTGAAGAAATCCGCCTAGAATTTCACTATGCACTGTTAGATGGGAAGCATATCGGTGATTCCCTATTTAAAGGAAATTTAGTGAAGCTTGCTGCCAATGGAGCCTTAATTCGGGCTGAAAATACAGAGCGATACGCTGTTCCTGAACCCTTAAGCAATATTAAGCTGACGTTGTTATCGCCGAATCACGTCTTAGACACGGATAACGACATCTACGCTAAAGTGTTACACAAATCAGCAGAACCGGGAAGTTTTTACATCCACTTTACTGCTAAATCCGCTACTGTAGCTGCCAAACTAGAAGAACTCTACACCAGAATCAAGACTTGCAATACATAAGAATATTCCTCGGATCAAGCGATCGCCTCATTCAACTAACTTTACTAAATCTTTAGAGACAACCTCTAAAATTGATGCTAAAATTAAGCAGATTTGTGGTAGAAAAGTATCAAAACGGGTTTTAATATAGTGTTGCTGAATTGAAGAAAGGGTACAGCTTGTGTCCAGAGCAGGGTGCAGTCGAGCAAATTTGGGCTGAACAAGCGTAATCAGACCCAGTAGCGGTTAAGCAAAGCACTGTAAATGTGGCAGTAGCCGTCATGAACTGCGTACACCAGAACGCATGAAAACTGCTCTCCCTATTTTCAAGTCAGCCGCCCATGCCCTGTCGCGCCCAAGAAAGGATGAACACCCTCTCCTCCCCCTCTCCCTCAACTCTCTCCCTATTGTCAAGGTAGTCCTATGACATCCTCCTGCAAATTCGTCAGTTTAGCCGCCGGCACAGCATCTCTCCTTTGCCTGCAACTATTTATTTTTCCTGATTCTGGGTTGACTCACGGCTTCGAGCATTCCAGTGAGTTGGGTGTTGCCAAAGCTATACGGACAAAGAAGGATGTCCTCATAAGTCAAACCATTAACTCACGCATTAGCTTTATCCCACCAGCCACGAGAAATCCTCGCCGCAGCCAGGGATCGGGTTCGCGAGGTTGCAATAATGAATCTCTTGCCTCCAACTTAGTCACCCTATTAATTCCTTCCAAAGAATACACCGGACAAACGTTATCAGGTCGCCCGACTTTCTTTTGGCACTTGTCACAAGCAATATCTGTGCCCATACAGTTTACCTTAGTGGAAGAAAATGTGGGCGGCAAGACTCTGCTGGAAAAACAAATCGATGCACCCAAAGCAGGAATCCTTCAGGTAGAGTTACCCCAAGACCAACCCGAACTCGTGCCGGGACAGATATATAGATGGACTGTTAGCCTAGTCTGTAATCCAAACCGACGCTCCGAGGATGTATTTTTCCAAAGCTGGATTCAGCGCGTACCGACAACACCCGAACTAGAGCAAAAATTAGCAACGGTTGAGGTAAATTCCTCGACTCTCGAACCAACACCAGCTTCTGAAACAGGATCTAGAGGGCATGAATCGTCTGAAACGCTTCGCTCTCGCGCTGCCATCTATGCTCAAGCAGGACTTTGGTATGATGCTCTCACGACTCTCTACAAAGCTTGGAATGCCAATCCTCAAGATTTAGCAGTGCAAGCTGACTTTCTCTCGCTCCTCGACCAAGTTGGGTTCAGTGAAGTTGTTAACCAAGAACGCCAACGCTTGGCTCAACGATAAGCTGTTGCTGCATTTAATATCATGTCGGGTTGATTAATCATAATAAAACCTGTCGCAGGCCGGGTTTCGACT
>DNXU01000106.1:0-4320 GCA_003505715.1 Cyanobacteria bacterium UBA8803
GATTTTTGTTTAAGTCCCGCTAGAAGCTAGACTTATTCCATCAACAGCATGGGTAGCTGGAATGGCGTCACCCTTCTTGAGCTTCTGCTTTTCTAATCCTAGGTGTTGCCTGAGGTTGGAGGTTTGCCAACCTTTCTGTTTGACAACTGGAAGCAGTTTTTCTATTTGCTCAATTGCCCAGTACTGCGCGACCATTACGGGGGAAAATCCCTGATCGCCACGAGCAACCACAACTTCCCAAACAGCCGTAGTCAAAGGATAGATTTTGGTCAGCTCCTTGACAACTCGCAGCTCTAAG
The DNA here is from genome assembly GCA_003505715.1 of Cyanobacteria bacterium UBA8803. GTDB lineage: Bacteria > Cyanobacteriota > Cyanobacteriia > Cyanobacteriales > Coleofasciculaceae > UBA8803. The sequence goes on from DNXU01000106.1 coordinate 299, forward strand.
TGTCTATTAGCTCGAATAGATGGTGGAACTTTTCCGGAACGTCGATTGTTAGATCTCGCTTGACGGTGCGCTCTTTGGTTATAAGGAATCTTGCGATTAATTCGTCTTCCCCTACGACCTCTACGCATCATCCGTCGTTGCTCCATTCGCTCTTTAACGGTGTCGAATGGAAGTTGTAGGTGAGCCATCCACAAGGTAACTTTGGCTGACTGTACACCAATTCCCGTGTACTTTTTGCCAGGGTCAATGCCAATACTAATTGATTGAGTTTTAGCATCAGATGGTTCAGACAATAACTGAACGGCAAAAATACCTAAGTCGTTGTGGATAACCTTGGCTTTTCCCGCTTCCAACCACCGTCTTGCTCGACTTGGTTTTGTCGGCATGAGTGGTGAGCCGCATGGCGATAAAACTGGTACTCGCATAAACAGAAGAGATAATCCTCGATTGAGTTTAAAGTCCCCTCGACCACCTAATCCAGAATGTCCACCTTTTAGATGAAACCTTGACAAGAGGTTTTGCAGATAATTCAGCTTGGGGAAGCGGCTGAAAGTGCGTGTCAGAATTAGGCTCAGTTGGTCTAGTCAACTCTTAGTTGAAAACTTGTCTTTTCAAGCCCCTCACCTAGCGTGAGCGAAGTGCGGGGTAGTTGACATTACTGGCGTCGTACTAGAGAACGAATTTGCAGTAACCAGGTTTGCGGGGAATCATCGGGACGATACTTCAGACTAAACATGGAAACAATGAACGGCCACCCCCCCACCTTCACACTCATTAATAGGTGAATTGCCAAAGAGGATACCAGTACAACCCATCCACTCAGGTGAAGATAGTACCAGATATGGTTTAATTTCCCCGCAGGAAGCCATTCTTCCTTAACCATACTGCCTGAGACTAAGGAAAATGTCACTGCGAGCAACATCAGAGTATTAACGATACGGTGCAGGCTATACCATCCGATAGGTTTACCGATTTGGGTAAGTTTCTGGAATGAATTGGGTTGAACTAGGCGTTGGTGACCCAAGTGGAAACTGTATAAAGCAAAAGCAGGCATCACAGCTAGGAGTAAGATTTTCCCAAAGGTGCCGTGAATACCGATAATATCAGGAATCCGAGGCAGGGGGAGTTGACCGAACCGTCCATCGTAGGTGTTATAAACCAAAAATGAAGTGATAATGGCTAACAAAGCAATTAGCGCATTAACGCCGTGCAGAAATCTCAGCAGCGATGGCTGATAAGGTTTAGATCGAGACATTGTTAAGAGTACTGTAGGGTTGAGGATTTAGAGTTTAGGCTGAGCTATCTAAACTCTAAACTTTCTAGACTAAGCAAATACCATACTTTGCGCCACCCTTTGCGTTCTTGGCGTTTAAATTAAAGCCTCTTAGGGTAGCGAACTATTCGCTACAGATTTAAACGCCTTGCCAGATAGCAACAGCACCAAAAACCAGAAACAACAAACCACCGATCCCCGTTACCAGGCGTTCGGAAATTCGACCTGCGATTAAACGTCCACCGATAACCGCGATCGCAGTACAAATCCCATGTCCTAAAATGGCCCCAGCCGTAACCCCAGCAGGTTGGTAGGAGGCAGCTAAGGCAATAGTACTAATTTGGGTGCGATCGCCCCATTCTGCTAGAAAGGTCATGACAAAGGCTTGTAGTAAAATTGCCAGATTAGGAGATAGCGACCATTCTTTAGCTGATAAGGCAATTGTTCCGCCCCGATCCTGTTGAGCTACAGCAACGGTTGCTTCCTTTACTGCTGCCTGTTCTGATGTCGCAGGCATTTGACTGGCATCGTAAATTAGCTTCATCCCGAAACCGAGAAACAAAGCAATTTCACCAAAATGTATGTAAGTTTCCGGCAGCAGTGAAACGACCTGTCCCAATATTACAGATAGCAAGGTCATTGCTGCCAATGCTGCCATGACACCTGCAAAAACCAACCGTTGGGAATAGCGCATAGCCAGGATAACCCCGATAAAAAAGGTTTTATCCCCCAACTCGGAAATCGTAATCAGTAATAGACCTGCTGTAAAGGCTGCTAACATTCTCTCAAGCTCTCCAAGATGGCTAATGTTTCCTGATGGAGCTTGATGAGACGAGCAAAACCCCACCAAGCTCACACCAGAGGTGAACTTAGTGAAAGTCTCGCTGCCAAGTTCTTTTAGTTCGAGCCTGTTTAGCTGAACTGACGGTTAAAAACTTGTCACCTGAACCAGGCTGCTCGCCAGTATGTTGATTCAGATGTCCTGGTTAATTCCTAACCAGGAGCTACTCCCTTTCAATACTATTTTTATACCATAAATATCCACCAAAAGGAAGAGGCAATCTAGCTAAATATTAGCTCATTATTTTCTAAATTTATTCATTTTCATTTCATAATTGATTCATTTTCTCGATGTCAAAAAAGAGTGCCTTATAGTAGAGGTTGCCTATAAAATAACTAGACTCGCTCTGAGAGACGGGATAATTTATTTTTGGGAAGTCCGTTAGCCCTTCTATACTATTATGAAAACTATTGATGGCCCGAAAACACCTCAGTGGTTACAGAAGATTCAGTGGACAATGGATTCCCTGAGTTTTATGGATGCAGCAGTGCAGCGCTATGGTGACATCTTTAACGCTCCTGTGATTGGCAATACACCTACTGTATTGTTAGTCAGCAATCCCCAGGCACTGCAACAAATTTTCGCTAGCGATACCAAGCAATTTACAGCTCCTACCAATCAACTGTTACAGCCGTTGGTGGGCAATCATTCTCTGTTTGTGCTAGAAGGCGATCGCCATCGTCGCGAACGCAAATTGCTCATGCCTCCGTTTCACGGCGATCGGATGCGGGCTTATGGACAATTGATGGTTGACGTCACCGAAAAAGCCTTTGCTCAGTTGGTGCCAAACCAATGTTTTCGGGCTAGGCAGGTGACGCAAGATATCTCGATGGATGTCATCTTAAAGGTAGTGTTTGGACTCTCGGACACAGAGCGGTTTGGCCAACTCAAACAACAGATTACTGCCTTGACGGATGCGTTTGGCTCTCCCCTTGTGGGTGGATTTCTCTTTTTTCCCTCTTTACAAAAAGATTTAGGCTCTTGGAGCCCTTGGGGGTACATCTGTCAATTGCAACGACAAATTGACCAGTTGCTCTATGCAGAAATTCGCGATCGCCGCCAAAACTATGACTCTTCACGCACAGACATCCTCAGCTTGCTCCTTTCGGCTCGGGATGAAGTGGGAGAGGGGATGACTGATGTAGAATTACACGATGAATTGATCACCTTACTGCTCGCCGGTCATGAAACCACCGCCACTGCGATCGCCTGGGCATTGTATTGGGTTCACAAGTTTCCCAAGATCCGCGCACAGCTGCTCCAGGAGTTAGAAACCCTGGGGAATAATCCCGATCCCCTCAGTATCGTGCGGCTACCGTATCTTACGGCAGTCTGTAATGAAACGCTACGGATTTATCCGGTGGGTGTATTGACAGTTCCACGGGCGGTGAAGGAGCCTGTGGAACTTATGGGTTATCAGTTAGAACCAGGTACGAGATTGTATGGATGTATTTACCTGACCCATCATCGGGAGGATATCTATCCCAACTCTAAAGAGTTTAAGCCAGAGCGATTTCTAGAGCGTCAATTCTCACCCTATGAATTTTTACCCTTTGGAGGTGGCAGCCGTCGCTGTATCGGCGAGGCTCTAGCATTATTTGAAATGAAGTTGGTTTTGGCTACCATCCTACAACGCTACGAACTAGAGCTAGCCGACCAACACCCAGAGCGTCCAAAACGCCGAGGTGCCACATTTGCACCGGACTGGGGAGTAAAGATGGTGATGCGATCGCAAATAGCTAAGTAATACCTGATATCAAATCCCTTTGATTCCCCAAACTATAGAGACGTTCCGCTGGAATTAAAGAGGAAATCGGGAACAGGCAATGGGGCAAAGCATGTTCTTTGTTCCCTTCTTTGGGGAGTTGGAAATAAAAAATTATCCCATGTAGGGGCGAGTCGCTGTTT
>DNXU01000106.1:4382-6342 GCA_003505715.1 Cyanobacteria bacterium UBA8803
GATGGACTGGATAATTAATTTTTGGGAAGTCCCTTGATGAAGCTATAGAGTTGCCTATACCTAGCTAGGGCAAAGATTTATGAATAATTCTTTACAAAGCTTAGTAGAATAAATTCATCCACAGCTAGGTATTTTTTCTTATTGCCATGATAGCCGATCGATTCCCCTGGCTTACCGCGATTGTCCTGCTGCCGCTCGTTGCTTCCTTCCTCATCCCCGTGCTGCCTGATAAAAACGGTAAGCGCGTGCGATGGTATGCCCTAGGCGTAGGACTCGCGGATTTTGTTCTGATGTTATACGTCTTTTGGAAGCATTACGATCCCAGCAGTGCAACGTTTCAAATCGCGGAAAAATATGCCTGGATGCCTCAGTTAGGTCTGAACTGGGCGGTTTCGGTTGACGGCATCTCTGCTCCACTCGTGCTTCTCGCAGGACTGGTGACAACGCTTTCGATGTTTGCGGCTTGGCAAGTTGATCGCAAACCTCGCCTCTTCTATTTCCTGATGCTGGTGCTATATGCCGCGCAGATAGGGGTCTTCGTTGCCCAGGACGTGCTGCTCCTGTTCGTCATGTGGGAAGTAGAGCTAGTTCCAGTTTACCTACTCGTTTCCATTTGGGGCGGACAGAAGCGTCAATACGCCGCAACAAAATTCATATTGTATACCGCAGCAGCTTCTATATTTATTCTGGTAGCGGGCCTAGCCATGGCGCTCTACGGCAATAATATGACCTTCGATATGGTCGAGCTAGGGATGAAAGATTACCCTCTAGCTCTAGAATTGCTGCTTTATGCGGGATTGCTGATTGCCTTTGGCGTCAAGTTAGCTGTCTTCCCCCTCCATACCTGGCTACCTGATGCCCACGGCGAAGCTTCTGCTCCCGTGTCGATGATTCTGGCTGGAGTACTGCTGAAAATGGGCGGATATGGTCTGATTCGCCTTAATCTGGGGCTGCTCGACCATGCCCATGTTTATTTTGCTCCGATCCTGGTCATGCTGGGTGTGGTCAATATTGTATACGGCGCTTTGAACTCCTTTGCCCAATCCAATATGAAGCGTCGCCTAGCCTATTCGTCGGTTTCCCACATGGGTTTCGTTCTGCTGGGTATTGCGTCCTTCACCGACGTGGGAGTTAGCGGAGCGATGCTACAGATGCTCTCCCACGGTTTAATTGCCTCGGTGCTGTTCTTCCTGGCAGGTGTCACTTATGACCGCACCCACACAATGGCTATGAACGAGATGGGCGGTATTGGTCAAGCCATGCCTAAAGTGTTTGCCTTATTTACAGCAGGCGTGATGGCATCCCTAGCTCTCCCTGGTATGAGCGGCTTTGCCAGCGAGCTTCAGGTCTTCCTTGGCATGACCAACAGCGATATCTACAGCTCGACCTTCCGCACTGTCACAGTATTCCTCTCCGCAGTAGGACTAATCCTGACGCCGATTTATCTGCTCTCCATGCTGCGACAAGTATTTTACAACTCTGGTGTATTACCGACATGCGACCTGACACCCTATTGTGACCTTAATGATATAGATTTGAAAAATCAGGGCGATCAGGAAGCGGTTTGCTTCGGTACAAACTGCGTCCTACCTGTCGAAGCAGAATTTAAAGATGCCAGCCCTCGCGAAGTGTTTATTGCAGTTTGCTTTCTGGCACTGATTATCGGCATCGGATGCTACCCCAAACTAGCTACGCAGTTCTATGACGTAAAGACCGTAGCGGTAAATGCTCAAGTCCGTCAATCCTATACCCAAATCTCAGCAGCTAATCCTCAGATTTATGCTCAGGAATTCTTGGTTCCTTCAATTGCAGAATCTGAAGTTGTGCCTGTTTTGGGAATCGTCAAGTAATATCAAACATCAGTATCAGGATTTGTAGGATTTTAGGATTGACAGGATTAGGAAATTAGAAAATCACCAAGTAGTGTTGAAGCTGAGAAATAACTAAACACACCAACAGA
>DNXU01000573.1:0-4533 GCA_003505715.1 Cyanobacteria bacterium UBA8803
CGCAGGAATTGCCATGCTGCAACAGTTAGCTGATTACAATCAGCATCGCCATATTGCTGGCTATGCACCCATCAAAATCGGTATTGGCATCAATACAGGTTCTTTAATGCTAGGGACAGTTGGGGGAAAACACCGCATGGATGGCACCGTAGTTAGTGATGCGGTTAATTTAGCTGCCCGTTTGGAAAGCCTAACGAAAGAGTATCAAGTACCCATATTAATCACTCACTACACCTTGGCTCGTTTGCAAAGCCCAACAGAGTATAATATTCGCTTCATATCTCGCGCCCAAGTTAAAGGGAAGTCAAAAGCTGTAGCAGTTTTTGAGGTGTTTGATGGGGATGAGCCTCAAGTTAAAGAGGGCAAGTTAGCCACCAAAACCATCTTTGAAGAAGGGTTATTCCTTTACCATCAGCAGGTAACGAAGCAGGCAGCACAACGGTTTGAAGAAGTCTTGAGCCTTAATCCACAGGATACAGTAGCTCAAATCTATCAGTCCCGGTGTGATCTGAAGAGGTGACCAGCTGATTTGAAAATAAATACATGGATACTTTTTTATTAATTTACAAGCTTTCTCCCCCTTCTGCTTCCTACCTTCACCGCTCTAGACTAAGCGAATATCTTTGACTATTGCCAGCAGATCGCCACTGCTGTTGAGATAGACGAGAGTATCATTTCCAGAGAAACTAAAACTCAGAGAGCCTGCACCTATAAATGAATCTTGACTCGCTTGGAAGCCGTAAATTGTAACTGCTCCCAAGCCTGCGGATAGGGAGAACTGATCGAAGCCACTGCCGACGTATACGGTATCGAAACCTGTGCCAGTAGCAATTAGATTATTGCCTTCACCTGCATAGATCAAATCGTTACCCGATCCCGTAGAAATTCGATCGCTGCCAGCACCTGAGTAGATGGTGTTGTTGCCAGCTCCGGCATGGATATGGTTACTGCCTTCGCCTCCGTAGATCAGGTCGTCATCATAGCCTGCGATGATGAAATCGTGACTGGCACCACTGTAAATTTTATTGCGGCCATTTCCAGCATCGATATAATTTTGTCCTTCACCGCCATAGATCAGGTCGTCGCCATTGCCCATGAAGATGAAATCGTTACTAGCACCGCTGTAGACTTTATTGTGGCCATCTCCGGCACGGACGGTATTCGATCCTTCGCCTGCATAGATCGTATCGTTGCCTGTACCTGTATCAATGCAATCGCTCCCCGCTCCCGCAGAAACGGTATTGTCACCACCTCCGGCATTGACGTAGTTATTCCCCTCGCCTACAGCAATTAAATCGTTGCCATTTCCAGCATTTACGACATCGTCACCCATGCCAGCATAGATGATATTGGTGCCGCCACCCACCTCAATACTGCTACCGCCATCGCCGACAGAGATGATATCGTTGCCATCCCCAGCGTAAACCCAGTCGTAGCCCGTACCCGTGTAGACTTTATTATTTCCAGCTCCAGCAAAGATAGTACTTCCGCCATCACCTGCATAAATTTGGTCGTCACCAGCGCCAGCAGAAATATAATCGTAGCCAAATCCGGCATAGATTCGATTGTTGCCTTCTCCCGCCTCGATAACGTTGTTGCCATTCCCGGCGTAGATGTGGTCGTTACCACCTGCGGTGGAGATATAGTCATCCCCAGAGCCAGCATAGATGGTTTGGTTGGTTGGTATGGTCAGAGCACCTACTACAAATTTCATTGCCATTGAAATTTTTCCCTATTTTGTATAGGTTTTTAAGGATATTGCCGAGTTCAATTTCCAGTATCAGCAGTGCTATAAAATCTAGAAGATTGATGTTTGCACGGCGAGGATATATAGTAGTAAGTGAGTGCTACTCACTTACTACTATTGCTTAGTTGGCGATAGCTAAAAGCCTTTTAGACCGGGGAATTGATAAGAAAGCTTTCCTGATTGAAGCTAATGTGCTTTGAAGTTTCCAACTTGATGTAGGGCAGAACTAAGATTCGGCCTCTAGATTATGTAACTTGAATGCACATCAGCTTATCTAATAAACTTCATCCAATAAATTAATGGTAGATACTAAACCAGGGAATATATATAAATTTTTGATGAAGCCGCACGGAAATTTTATAAATTTTCAGTGAAATATTATTTTCAGATATAAAAAAGAGAAATTTCCGGTTTCATGGTTACCAGCAGGAATGACATTCACCACCACACCCACGGCTTCACCCGTTAGCTGGTTATAAACTTTCAGATCCAGCAAGTCCAGGACGTGATATTTATCGTCTCCTAATTCTGGGCGATCGCTTTGTGGCACCAGTAGCTTAGCATCCCGCAATGCTTCTGCCGAGTAGATCCGGCTAGAACCCACGATGCAGCAGCTGAATCGGGATTGGGTTTAGCGATCGCTAGAGCTTGCCGAAGGGTAATCAGCTGAGTATTGTGTTGGGGCGATCGTTCCCGTTGTCCAAATTGGCTTATTTGTATTCCTCTCATTTTAAGCAACGCCATACCCTGTGTAGGGGCGTTTATAGGGGGGATGCAGTCCCAATACAATGTCTTCTTTAGGAATACCCATTTCAAGCAATTCTTGACCTACATCGATGTCGGTCGTATTTTGCTGAAGCCAAATTTTGCCGTCCTTAATATCAAAGTGCAGGACGGTGTAATAGACCCGCTTTAAGCCTTTCCAACCCACTCGCATGAGTTGGTAATGATCTCGCACTGAGTCAAAAAGTAGCTCACTTTCTACGTCTTTTTCGCGAGATTTATACTGGCTGTGTTTTTCCAAAAGGTTTTGGATACAGGAGCGATAATGTTCTAGGTTATCCATTGCACAATCACCTCGGTTACAGGTTCGTAAACAATGAGTTTGAGTTGATAGCGCTCTACTGCCACTTTTGTTTTTATGTTTGTCAACTAGCCTAGCAATTTTACAGATTGCGGCTCGCTATCGCTGGGTCGTTGCAACCAGCGCTGTCCCCGTTGCTCGAATCGTTCGGGAAAGAAGTTAGGAAATCAATCACTAGTTACCTAATAGAAGTTGAGTGAAATATTATTTTCAGATATAAAAAAGAGAAATATCAGGTTTCATGCAGTTCCAGCAAACCCGCAGGTGGTGTAATCTCAATGCGGCCATTTGGCAGGTCTACTATCGGTGCAATTTCCTTAACAAAGGGGATCAGTATGGTTACTGGCTTGGATGTCTGGCGTTTGGGTTTGCGGATCTTACTGGTTCTCGTAGGAAGTGGGGGTTCGGGTTTGGGGTCTTGGGGTTCTGGTTGTTTGTAAAGTTTGACTTCCAAAAGGCTGTTACCAGCAGGAATGACATTCACCACCACACCCACTGCTTCACCTGTTAGCTGATTATAAACTTCCAGATCCAGCAAGTCCAGGACGTGATATTCATCTTCTCCTAATTCTGGGCGATCGCTTTGTGGCACCAGTAGCTTGGCATCCCGCAATGCTTCTGCCTGTTCGCGGGTTTCCACTCCCGCTAGTTGCACAACGTATATGCTTTTTCCAGGAACATAACGTCCCCCCAGCAATTCTATAGACTGCGGCTCGCTATCGCTCGGTCGTTGCAACCAGCGCTGTCCCGGTTGCTCAAACCGTTCGGGAAAGTCAGAATTGGGATAGACTCTCAACTCTCCTTTTAGGCCCTGAGGGGCAACAATAGTCCCGATTTCTAACCAGTCGTCATTGGTCATTTACTAAAACCTTCTTAAAATTGAAAGTAGGGATAAGGGAAAGGGAGAATATTTTTAGCCTGAGAGTGCGATCGCTAAATACTATCTGGATCGATATTTAATTCCCGCAGTTTTGCGGCTAAGCGCTCAGCGCGTTGAGTTTCCTGCTGTGCTACTTCTTCTGGTGTTAGCACTAGGTGCCCTTCGGGAGTGAAAAAGCGCAATTGCCTCTCGTGAATACCCAAATATAGCTGGAGCTGCTGGCTCCACAACCAGCCTTGGGGATTCGCCGCTATTGGTTGGTACTCACCATCTAATAAATGAAACCCAGCAAATTCTAGGGTATCGGGGTCAAACCAGAAATAATCAGGCGTGCGAAATATATTCTGATAAATTTATTTTTTCAAACCTTTATCAGTAGCAGCTGTCTTCGGAGAGAGGATTTCCACAATTATATTAGGATACTTACCATCTTCTTGCCAGACCACCCAGCTTTTCCGGGGTTGGCGTTCGGTTCCCAAGACTACAAAAAAGTCTGGCCCTCGAAAATCTTCTGATTTGCGCTGGCGCGAACTATAGTAAATGGTGATATTGCCAGAACTATAGAAGCCTTGCCGATCGCTCCATAACCATTCCAGGCATTGGATGAGCAGGTTAATTTGTACTCGATGCAGGTCAGTTTCCAAGGGGGGTTCGTCACTCAGTAAATCTCCAGGTGGAAAGATAACGTCTTCGGGAACGTTTTGGCTAATTTCTAAATCTTGGGCGATGGCCATAAACTTGATTAAATCATTGTTTTTATAGTTTATCGGCTCTCCCATAATTATGATTATAAATTTTATTAATCGGTAATTGGTAATTGGT
>DNXU01000573.1:4631-6476 GCA_003505715.1 Cyanobacteria bacterium UBA8803
ATCACCCATTACCCATTACCCATCACCCATTCCCCATTCCCCATTCCCCTTCAAGCTCAGCAGGACAGTCTACTACAATCGATATATAAATTATTAATCTATTCTTCAAGCAATTCAAAATTTCTTTGTCGCTCTCAGTAATATCTGGTAGAGCCTCAAACCATTCTGTAAAGAACTGGGGAGCATCTGTCTGACTCAGACTAAATTTGTCATGAGCCTTATTAAGATTTGTAATTGCTTTAGTAATGCCAATGGTTTGAACCATAGGTTATCGATGATATCTGGAATAGTTTCACAAAATTATTTTTGTGATATTGACATAATGTAGTATTATATGATGTAATAAACAATTACTGATTTGAGAGGGCAAATCAGCCTCACACCCTCACACCCTCACCCGTAAAGTTCAGAATTATATACTGGAGATGGTAGACAAATCTTTATAGATATTGGCTATGACTCCCGAACCAAAAATTATGAACGCTGTTGAGCAGCTAGGTTACCGCGTTACCGTTGGGGATGTTGCTGCTAGGGCGGGATTGAATATCAATCTGGCTGAACAAGGACTTTTAGCTCTCGCCTCAGAGGCTAGTGGACATTTGCAAGTCGCAGAGTCAGGGGAAATTGCCTACCTATTTCCCAAAAACTTTCGGGCAATTCTGCGCAATAAGTTCCTGCGGTTGCGGTTGCAGGAATGGTGGGGCAAAATTTGGCGGGTTTTGTTCTATCTGATTCGGATTTCCTTTGGGATTCTCTTGCTGCTGTCGATAGTCCTGATTTTCCTGGCGATCGCCATTATCGTCATTAGCATAAATTCTAGCAACGATAATGATTCTGGGAGTGGGGGCGGCAGTGGTTCCGATCGAGGTGGCGGCGGTATTTCTGTCATCCCTTACTTCTGGGGACCGGATATTTTTTGGTTTTTCGATCCCGGTTATGACGAGCGCCGTTATCGGCGACAGCGAGCATCCTCCCCAAAAAGCGAGATGAATTTCCTAGAAGCCATCTTCTCGTTTCTGTTTGGCGATGGCAATCCCAATGCTGACTTAGAAGATCGTCGCTGGCAAGAAATCGGTGCAGTGATTCGTAATGCTCGAGGTGCCATTGCTGCCGAACAGATTGCGCCTTATCTCGACAATCTAGGGGAAGGATACCAGCGCGAGTCTGAAGACTATATCCTACCAGTCCTGACCCGATTCAACGGGCGTCCTGAAGTTAGCCCTGATGGGGAAATTGTCTACCACTTCCCGGAATTACAAACCACTACCCAACAGGAGCACTCACAACCCGTGCCATCCTATTTACGGGAACGGCTCTGGCGTTTTAGTGGTGCCAGTAGCGGCCAAATTATACTGGCAATTGGCCTCGGGGGCATTAATATTGTGGGCGCATTAGTTCTTGCTTCTCTGTTAAGGGGGGGTGAGATCGCGGCACAATTGGGAGGATTAGTTGGCTTTGTGGCTTCAATTTACTGGCTTTTGTTGGGTTACGGTATTGGTTTCTTAGGAATTCCCCTGATTCGTTATTTTTGGATTCAGTGGAAAAATAGTCAGATTGAAGCCCGCAATCAACAACGGCAACGGGAAGTATTAGCCCTAGAGCGGCCAAGCACTAACTTACAGAATAAGATTGCTTATGCTCAGCAGTTTGCTGCCCAACACGTCATCCACCAAGAAGATTTAGTCTACACCAGCGAAAGGGATTTACTGGATCAAGAGATTGAGCGGAAAGAGCAAATTGATGCCGAATGGCAGCGGCGTTTGGAATCTGGTTCGTGATTTGCCCCCTTGCCCCCCAACCTTGGCAGGGCGGGTTTTGATTTAAGTCAGATCTGAGTTGTCTCAA
>DNXU01000580.1:0-10627 GCA_003505715.1 Cyanobacteria bacterium UBA8803
TTAAAATGTGGGGGATGCCAAATGAAAAATGGGGGGGGGGGGGGTGAGGGGGTGAAGGGATGAGGGGGAGAGGTCGCTTGACATCAACCGACCTTACTGCTATTAAAATTAATCACCTGTCGAGGCGTCCTAGCCATGACTCAGCATATTTTAGTTGTAGAAGATGAAGCCAAACTGGCACAGTTTATTGAATTGGAGCTGAAGTATGAAGGGTATCAAGTCAGTGTTGCTAACGATGGGTTAACTGGTTTGACTGCGGCGCGGGAATCTCATCCGGATTTAGTCATTCTGGACTGGATGCTACCGGGAATATCGGGTTTGGAAATCTGCCGACGCCTCCGCACCACTGGCGATAAAGTGCCGATTATTTTATTAACGGCTAAAGATGAGGTAGGCGATCGCGTTGCTGGTTTAGATGCGGGTGCCGATGACTACGTGGTTAAACCCTTCAGTGTGGAAGAATTATTAGCCCGAGTCCGGGCTCACCTGCGACGCAATCAGGAAGAGAATCCCGACACCCTGCAATTTGCTGACTTGAGTTTAAACCGGACAACCCGCGAAGTCTATCGGGGGAATCGGTTAATTGAGCTGACAGCCAAGGAATTTGATTTACTAGAATACCTCCTCACCCATCCTCGGCAAGTCCTCACCCGCGACCAAATTTTAGAGCGAGTTTGGGGCTACGATTTTATGGGTGACTCCAATATAATTGAGGTTTACGTGCGTTATCTGCGCCTCAAGTTGGAAGCTAATGGTGAAAAACGTCTTGTTCAAACCGTGCGAGGCGTTGGTTACGTGTTGCGAGAGTGAACTCAAAAGCTCAAACTAATATGAATGCGGGGATTAAGCTTCGCTTCTACTCGCTTGCCACCAACTAGATGTTCTGCCACAATTACGGGTACATCGCTGGGTTTGATTCGGCAGTACCAAGTCTCTTCTGGCAAAATCCTTACTGTAGGGCCGCAACTGCACTGTCCCTGGCAACCACTAGCTTTTACCTGAACGTTTATCTCCTCAACTGCCTGAAAAGCTGCAAGTACCTCTGCCGAACCTGCTGCTAGACAAGAAGTGTGCTGGCAAACCAAGATACACCTTTCCTCGGATTTTGAACTGTTATACTGGAAACCCATTTTCCCTTATTATCCTGTGAGTTGAGTGCATCGCTATTCCATCTTAGCGAATACAACCAGAGTAACTTCAGCATTCTCGCATTGGGAAAATTAGCCCCTAGCTAAAAGCTAGGGGCTAAAATTTATAATGAAGAGTTTTATTGTTTTACTTTTTGATTGAATACAGCTCCAAGGAATTGCTCTTCAATGAGTCGCGAGCGAGATTTTTTGAGGAAAGATAGGATGTAAAGATTTATCCAACTGGAGATTTTTACTGGAGTTAGCGCTTAGCCGAGGCAGAACTGGCATCTCTTGCCTGCATCGAGTGCAAAGCCAATAAATACTGTTATGGCGAGCATGACGGAGCAATTGAGCCGAGCAACATGGACAATCGTTCATAAGCGTTTGAAAACTCGACAGTTCTGAGGCTACAACTTAGTGGTAAAAAATTTGGACAAGAAAGCGGGCAGAAATCGGGCAGAGATTTTTAATGGGGAATGGGGAATGGGGAATGGGTTTACCCTGAGCGTAGCCGAAGGGGAATGGGTAAACCCATTCCCAAAAAACCAATTGTGCCAGTTCAGGGTGCGGAAGGTGGGTTTTAAGGTTCCCTGTTCCCCTTCCCTATTCCTTATTTGCCAGATAGCGGTTTGAGGCGATAGCCCAAGCCGTGAACAGTCTCAATGAGATCCTCAGGAGCGCCTAAAGATCTCAGCTTTTGGCGCAAACTCCTGATGTGAACCTTGATAGTATCCTCTTTTGGTGGATTCTCTAGCGACCAAAGATGGGCGAGGATCGCGCCGCGACTCATGATCTGTCGCCCATTGCACAGGAAAAGTTCTAAAAGGCTATATTCCTTGGGAGTTAAGCGCAGCACTCTTTCCCTATAGCTGACTTCGTAGGTGGCTGGATCGAGATGCAAGTCGCCCCACTCCAGAATTGGAGGTGAGGAAGTGCTGCCTCGCCGGAGTAATGCTCGAATCCGAGCCAATAACTCTCGAACATCCAGGGGTTTGACCATGTAGTCATCTGCTCCGGCATCTAGACCGATGACTTTGTCTGTGCTAGTATCGCGAGCCGTTACCATCAGAATTGGCATCCGATAGCCGTGGGAGCGTAATCTTTGGCATAAACAAATCCCATCCAGCTTGGGGAGCATAACATCAAGCAAAACTAGGTCGTATTCAAGGGTGCCGATTTGTATCCAAGCCGCTTCCCCATCTAGGACGGTATCAACTGTATATCGTTGCGCAGCCAGTGCCTCAGCTAGAACTTCAGCGAGGTAGGCATCATCTTCTACCAGGAGAATTCTCACATACGATCTGGGATTCTGTCAGAATAATTTATCATGCAACTCGCTAGAACGGCCATGAACCGCCCTGTCCCTAATCATCTAGTTCAGCATAATCTGGTAACGTCGTATCAATTGGTTGACCGTTTCTGAGTACGAGGCGATCGCTTTGGGAACGGGACAGCAATTCGCTGAAATTGCGTCCCTTAAACAAAATCAAATTGGCAGGGAGTCCTGCTGCAATACGTCCCACCTGTAGCAAACCCATTAAATCAGCTGCCGTCTTAGTCACTGCACTCGGCCAATTGCCATAAGGCATATCTAAGTGGGCAATTCTTACTGCTTGGGTAAAAACTTCTAACATATCGTGATCGCCAAAACCATAAAACGGATCGCGACAGTTATCGCTAGCCACTACCACTGGGATGCTGTATTGTTGAAGTTCCTGAATTAATGTTACTCCTCGCCAACGGGGTGTTCTACCTGCTACCCGGTCTTGCAGATAGAGATTGCACATCGGTAAACTCACAACACCAATTCTTGCCTGCTTGACTAAGTCCAAAGTTTCATTAATATTCTGTTCGGATTGCACTGCTAAACTACAGCAGTGACCGCAGATAATTTGTCCAGTAAACTCGTGGCGCAGTGCAGCTTCTGCTACCTTTCTCAAGCAGATAGAATTGGGGTCGTCATTTTCATCGGTGTGGAAGTCTAGATTTAAACCGCGTTCTTTAGCGAGGGTAAATACGGTATCTAGTTGAGCATCCAAGTCTGGATGCATGTAAGCCACACCCCCCAGGATACCGCCAACTTCAGCAATTCGGTCAGCCAAGGCCACTCCCTCAGCAGTTTGGTAATAGTCGAGAGTAACCAGAGAAACTGCTTGCAATGTCACTCGATCTGCCCATTCTTGCTGAAGGGTTTTGAAGACTCCCAAACTAATTGCCGCCTGTTCGCCAAAGGAGTCAATATGGGTGCGGATAGCTTGGGTGCCGTGAGCATAACTGCACTTTAGGCCAAATTCCAGGCGACGATAAACATCTGCCGCTTGCCAATACTGCTGACTATCCCTCTTGACCGTTTCCAGGGCACTGGTAAATGTACCATCAGGGTTAGGCGATCGCTCCCAAATATGTCCCTTATCCAGGTGGGTGTGCATGTCCACAAAACAAGGCCAAACTTGCCCTCCCCGCAAGTTGACTGCTGCCGTATCCGGTTCATAGTAGGAACGTTCCGTAGGCACGTCTCTACTAACAGGGAGAATTTGGGCGATCGCACCATCCACAATTTCAATATCCACCAAGCACAACCCTTCCCGCGTCTGTCTGAATTTGGGATCAAGACCAGCGTTCAGACTCAATAGAGATAGAGGCACATGGCTATTTTGCAGCCAGTAGCGCTTTGTTTGGGGAATCATCTTACTCATTCGGCGCTATAAATGATACAAATTTTACCGGATCTGCTTAATCCAATATTACTTACGCACCTCTCTGAGTAGGGTGCGTTACGCGCAAGCTACCGCACCATTCCTACTATATATGATGTAGCTGGGTAAGTTTCTTAAATATGCTCGGTTTCACCCATGAATACTACAAATAAAGCTTTACTCTTAATTTCCCTTACCTGCAATCTAATCTTTATAGCATGGTTCAGTTTCTTGATCGGTAAGAGAGGAGGATTATCTTATATTACAGAAAAAATCTCCCGGCGGCAAAATCCTGTAACCGAACTAGCCGCATTACGTCCGATCAACACCTATCAAAGCTCAGCCTATGTTATGAGAAAGCTTCAGTTTGAAGCCCTGCCCAAATCGGAGCGGGCGATCGTATTTCTGGGTGATAGCTTGACTGCGCAAGGGGAGTGGGCAGAATGGCTAGGAAATTCTCAGGTCAAAAATCGCGGTATTTCTGGCGATACCACTGATGGCGTCCTCAATCGCCTAGAGCAAATCCTAGAAACTCAACCCGCCCAAATCTTGATCATGATTGGCACCAATGATATTTGGAATGAAGGCAAATCCGTAGGTGAAGTGGTCAACAACTACCAACGCATCCTCGATACCATCAAAAAAGAAGCCCCCAAAACTCAGGTATTTGTGCAAAGCTTATTACCTGTCAATAACCAACAGTATCGGATTAAAGTTGATAACAAGGATTTAGTAGCTGTCAACCGCGAACTCCAACGATTGGCATCGCAATTTTCATTTAAATATATCGATTTGTATCAGCAGTTTGCTAACAACCAGAATCAATTAGATCCTAAATATACTCTTGATGGGGTTCATCTAAATGGTCAAGGATACCTGACGTGGAAAAAGGTTATTGAAAATTACATTATGGATGAGGGATAGAATATATAGTATTTTATTTGAGATGTCAACAAACTATCTGGCATTTTCTAACAAGGCAAGAGAATCTCAAAAAAAGCGATCGCCTTTACACCATATCTAAAGTGATGCAAAGGTTGTGCATTGTCTAGTCCAACTGCTTTAGCGATCGCATCCCTGGGTAAGTTCATGTCAAACTACCGTCTGGCAAGCGTTTTAGGGTTATTCTCTGATTTTACTCTGACCAGAGTAACAGAAGAGGGTTACTACAAACAATATCGACGCAATTTGAGCCTTGTCATTCATATTGATAGATGCTCACAATAGCGCCTTGCCAGCTAGATAAATTTTCATAATATATCATCGGTTCATCTCAGTGAATCCGTTTAATCACTGATTCATAAAAACCTTAGCTATCTTTCTATTCTCTTGAGCCTCTAATCTCAGATACATTTAAGTTTTACTATAACTCGAATAGGTATTCAGGATATCTTTATCTCCGTGCGTTCAGCAATTTTATAAGCTAACTTCTTAAAATCATCATAGACATTTTTGACGGCAGAACTATGAGAACCAATAGCCCCATCAGCCGCCTTTAAATGGAATATCGGCTTGCGGGCTTCCTGGGCCATCGCCATCAAACTTTGATAATTCTTGAGTAGAGCTAGAGAGTTGGGATCGTTGGCTACAGAGATGCTATCAGCTTCAGGCTGGTTCAATACAGCATCTCGGTATATTATAGGAATCTGGGCAATCCAGCGATTGTAAGCTTTTACTGGACGATCTAATCGTACTGAGTGTTGCAAGACTATGTAGCCAATAGGCTGTATGCGGCCTGTTGGCAGTGTGAGATTTACGGCTGGATTCCTCCCCAATCTTTCCTGCCAGTCATAGCGCCAACGCCTTAATGTGGGGCCGAGATTGCGTAAGCCTTGCAAAGAAAATAGGTCTGGTGAAAGTGGAACGACAACGTAATCGGCTGCAACCAGCGCTGAACGATTTATGGCTCCTAGATTTGGGCCGAGATCAAGCAAAATAACATCCGCCTGATGGACTATCGCTGTTTTCTGCATCATTCGCCAGAATGCAGATATAACTCGAAATGAGCGCTCTTGGCGATCTAAGCATCCAGACCATTCAGAGGATAAATCATCCTCAAAACCCGCCAGCAGTAAGTCTCCAACTAAGAGTGCTATCCGCTCCCCAACCAGTTCCATATAAGGATCGGCGATGTCGCCAATTCCTTTTACTAAGGGTTGCACGCAGCCAAATACAGTATTTGGATGATCTTCCTCCAGCCAGAGTTCTTCCAAGCGATCCTCGTCTAAAAAAGCTGATGTCAGGTTAGCTTGAGGATCGAGATCTGCTGCAACAACCCGAAACCCTAAATCGCTATACATCCATGCTAAATGATAGACCAGAGAAGTTGTCCCAACTCCTCCTTTGTTATTGAAGAAAGCCACAATGGTGATACTCATGATTATCTCCTAACTGTAGCTAGGACATGGGCATCTTCCACTACAAATTCCAGCGGTGGATTGCCATTCTTCTGAAGTTGCTGTCGTGCTAGTTGAATACCTACTCCAAATCGCTGTACATATCCCAAGTTTTTCATTGCTTCCGCTAGGTGGGGATTGCGATAGTCCGTTATTCCGGGTTGACCAAAGTTTTGTTTGTTGACCTGACCGAATGGGCCGCCAGGATTCTGAATTTCGATGCGATCGCTAAACCAGGTAATTCGCACTGGCGCATTCGTACTCTCGTAATTGCGATGCATTACTGCATTTCTCGTCAGTTGTTGTAGCGCAACGATTGGATAATCAGGTTGTTGCATCTCAATGGGCTGAACAGTGATATTTGATGCAATTGAAATATTGATTTGCAGGATTTCGTCGAGGAGATGCAGCAACTCCGGAAGGGGGCCATCAATTTCTTTTTGGTCTTTAATGGGATCGGTTAACTCTGTTCCTTCAATACGCAAAAATTGGATATAGGCACCTGGAACAAATTGTCGGGGATCTTTTCCTACGACTAATACACCAAGCATAGTCGGTTTGGGCGGTGATTCAACTGTCGCAAAGCGCATGGATGTGAGTTGCTGATCAGGAGAACGTTGATTTTCTTCCAGGATTTCGATAGGTAGCGATGAAGGTAAATAAACTCGACGAAAAATGTCTAAATCGAGGTCATCTACAGTAGCCGATATTAGAGATTGCAGGTCGAAAGGTAAATCCTTGGCTCTACGTTTTTCAGCTAAACGGCGTTCTTCTTCTCTTGTCGCAGTTGCTCTGCGAGGTCCCACACGCACCCAAATCCTTCCGTTAAAGCTGACAGGGGGAGCATCTGATGGCCACACTATTACAACCGCTAGTTCACATCCATTGATAATTCGCTTTTGCACAATCAGGGAGGGAAAAGGCAGAATGTTCCCATCCGATCGCATATCCGATAGAGTTAGCAAAAGCTGATCTGTAATGGGTAGGTTTGTACAGCTGCCATCATTATTAACACCAATAAAGAGGACTCCTGGTTGTTGGTAGTTCGACAGATCGTTAGCAAAAGCACAGATAGCCTGACGAATTACATTTCGGTCGGCTATTGAAGCTTTGCGTTCCACTCGATCTGATTCCAAATCATTCAGGAGAGTTTCCAACTCCGCATCATCCATAATTGATACCCAATAGATATATCCTAAGCCGTGTAACGCATAATTTCCACCTCAGCACCATTGTTAACAGCAATTTCCGCACGTTGTAAGACTTGTTCAATTACACAGAGCATAGATTGCGCTTGTACGTCACTTTAACACCTAATCTAAGAGTGAGTACTTATTGCTTGTGGCGGATGTGACTCCAAGACTAACTTCAAATATTTTGCCGTATAAGACCTACCATTCTCCGCCACATCCTCCGGCGTCCCTAGGGCAATAACCTCACCCCCTTCATCCCCACCTTCTGGCCCTAAATCAATCACCCAATCTGAACACCTAATCACATCTAAATTATGTTCAATCACCAAAATTGAATTCCCCTTATCCACCAAGCGCTGCAATACGTTCAACAGGTGGTGGACATCGTAAAACGATAACCCTGTTGTTGGTTCATCAATTAAATAGAGAGTCTTCCCTGTCGCCCGACGGGACAATTCTGAAGCCAACTTTACTCGTTGCGCTTCTCCCCCTGATAGCGTCGGTGCGGGTTGTCCCAAATGAATGTAACCCAACCCAACATCAATTAGCGTTTGCAACCGCGTCGCCGCCCGAGGAATATTTTTAAACACTAAGAGCGCTTCTTCTACCGTCATATTCAAGACATCGGCAATGGAATGTCCCTTATATTTCACCTGTAAAGTTTCCCGGTTGTACCGCGCCCCTTTGCAAACCTCGCATTCGACATAAACATCAGGCAGGAAGTTCATTTCAATCACATTCACTCCCTGTCCGCCGCAGGCTTCGCAGCGTCCCCCTTTGACATTAAAGGAAAACTGTCCTGCTTTATATCCTCTGGCTTTGGCTTCTATAGTTTGGGCAAATATCTCCCTAATGCCGTCAAATATTCCGGTATAGGTGGCAGGGTTAGAACGGGGAGTTCTGCCGATGGGAGATTGATCGATCACGATCGCTTTATCGATCCCCTCCAAACCTTTCACTTTCCCTAATTCCTTCGGGAACGGTACTTTACGAGTGAGGTGATGTTGTAAAGCGGGGTAGAGAAGTTCGTTGACTAAGGTAGATTTCCCGGAACCAGAAACCCCCGTAATGCACACCAGCTTACCTAAGGGGATTTCGACATCAATACCTTTGAGGTTATTGCGGTAGGCGTTTTTGATCTTGAGCGATCGCCCATTCCCCTGCCGTCTCTCTGCTGGCGTGGCAATAACCTGTCGTCCTGATAAATACGCCCCGGTAAGGGAATTCTCGGCTTGGATTAATTGCTCTAAATCTCCTTGCATGACGATTTCACCGCCGTGAATCCCCGCTTTCGGGCCTATATCAACAATAAAATCAGCGGTTCTAATCGTATCTTCATCATGCTCCACGACAATTAAGGTATTGCCCAAATCCCGCAATTTTTTTAGAGTAGCTAGCAACCGGCTGTTATCCCGTTGGTGTAAGCCAATACTTGGTTCGTCGAGAACATACAGGACGCCCGTCAGTCCAGAACCAATCTGGGTGGCTAACCGAATGCGCTGCGCTTCTCCACCGGAAAGGGTCATGGCCGAACGGTCGAGGGTGAGGTAATCTAAACCTACATCTAGCAGAAATTGCAACCGGGCTTTAATTTCTTTAAGAGCTAGGTCCCCAATTTGCGCTTGCCGGGATGAGAGTTGTAACCCATCCATACGGGAGCGAGACTCGCGAATGGAAACTTCAATTAAATCTGTAATGCGGTACTGTCCTAACCGCACCGAGAGGGCTTCTGGTTTTAACCGCTGCCCCTGACAAACCTCGCACGGCTGATCTACTAGATACGGTTCTAACTTCTGTTTATAGAGGTCGGAGGTAGTGTCATCATACTGCCGTTGCAGAATCGGAATCACTCCCCGGTAGTGCCGATGTTCATTCCGTTCTGCCAGCCAAATGTTTTGTTCTGTACCGTAGAGAATAGCCTGTTGCTGTTCAGGGGTGAGGTGCTGCCACTGGACTGCTAGTTCAAACCCATAGGCTTGTCCGAGTCCGTAGAGTAGGGACAAGTAATAGGAATTCTCTTTATCTGCCCAAGGCGCGATCGCTGCATATAAAGGTTGAGTTGGATCAGGTACGACCAATTCCGGGGAAAATGTCCGCAAACTGCCTAACCCATGACACTTAGAGCAAGCGCCGTAGGGAGAGTTAAAGGAAAATAGTCGGGGGGATAATTCCTCCATGACTGCACCATGTTCCGGACAAGCAAAGTTTTCCGAAAAAATTAGGGTGGCAGCGGCTTGGGTAGCGGATGGTTGGTTATCTGTTACATCCGTTACCAATTCAATCATGGCAATTCCTTCGGAACGGCGCAGGCAGGTGGCGAGGGAGTCTGTCAGGCGTTCCTGAATTCCAGGTTTTTTGATCAGGCGGTCAACTACTACTTCAATATTGTGGGTATAATTTTTATCCAATTCAATAGCATCGGAGAGTTCTCGTACCTCCCCATCCACCCTGACGCGCACGAATCCTTCTGAAGCCAGACTCGATAGTAACTTTTTGTGAGTGCCTTTTTTACCCCGGACGACAGGGGCGAGGATTTGGAACTTAGTGCGATCGGGCAGTTCCATAATGCGATCGCACATTTCGTCAATAGTTTGGGGGGCGATATTGCGATCGCAGATCGGACAGTGCGGTTCGCCCGCTCGTCCAAATAGTAGCCGCAGGTAATCGTAAATTTCGGTAACCGTGCCAACCGTGGAACGGGGATTATTAGAGGTAGATTTTTGGTCGATGGAGATGGCAGGACTTAAGCCTTCAATAGCATCGACATCCGGCTTATTGAGTTGTCCCAGGAATTGCCGTGCATAAGCACTCAGGGATTCCACGTAGCGGCGCTGTCCTTCAGCGAAGATGGTATCGAAGGCAAGAGAGGATTTACCGGAACCGGAGACGCCTGTGAAAACGATGAGGCGATCGCGGGGGAGTTCCAGGTCAATATTTTTCAGGTTATGCTGTCTAGCACCACGAATCCGGATGCTGTTCTGGCTGTTGGGTTGGTGCCCGTTTGAGGATGCGGCTGACTGACTAGGGGAAATCTCGGTAGGATGAGACATGAGGGCGACAGCGCGTAATAGTCCTTAATGATCTTAGCGCTGCCTTTCCCAGGCGGTGTTTGGTGTATCGGTAGGACTTACGCACAGCCTTTATTAGTAGGGTGCGTTACGCGGTAGCTAACCCACCATTGCTACTATATATGGGGTTTACCCTGAGCATAG
>DNXU01000580.1:10672-10848 GCA_003505715.1 Cyanobacteria bacterium UBA8803
GGGTAGTTGCGTAAGTCCTGAACCGAAAAAGCGATCGCATCTGCCCATTTGAATGCTTTTTAGCAGCGATGTAGTTCGCCAAGCTGCAAATCTCGCTGGAGAAGCTGATTAAACCAGACGAGAATTCGGTGCGAATTTATGTTTTGGATGCGGGGGCAGTAAAGCGTACAATTAAC
>DNXU01000223.1:0-3407 GCA_003505715.1 Cyanobacteria bacterium UBA8803
CAACCTTTTGGCCAAATTTTTTTCTAAAATTTTCTCAAATGGCTCTAAGCCAGTCAGGATAGTCGATTTAAGCCACAATGAATTAGGAATTTCCAGTTAGAGCAGGATTCAGCAGAGGTATATTTGTGAATTTTCAGTCAGTGATTGCTACCTTAAGCCAGTTCTGGGCAGATCGCGGTTGCTTGATTGCTCAGCCCTACGACACCGAGAAAGGGGCAGGGACAATGAGCCACCATACATTCCTGAGGGCCATCGGACCAGAACCTTGGTCGGTGGCGTATGTCGAACCTTGCCGACGGCCAACTGATGGACGCTACGGTGAGAATCCCAATCGCTACCAGCACTATTACCAGTACCAAGTACTGATTAAGCCTTCACCCAATAATATTCAGGAGATTTACCTAGATTCTCTCAAGGCATTAGGTATTCATGCTGAAGATCACGATATTCGTTTTGTGGAAGATAATTGGGAGGCTCCCACGTTAGGAGCTTGGGGTGTTGGTTGGGAAGTTTGGCTAGACGGAATGGAAATTACCCAATTCACTTACTTTCAGCAGTGCGGTGGCATTGATTGTCACCCTGTCTCAATTGAGATTACCTACGGTCTAGAGCGCTTGGTCATGTATCTTCAAAATGTGGATGCTTTCACAAAAATCCAATGGAATGACCGTGTTAACTATGGTGACGTTCACCTTCAGGGCGAAATTGAACAATGTACCTATAACTTTCAGGCGTCTAACCCAGATCTGCTGTTTACCCTCTTCGGCCTGTACGAACAAGAAGCAGAACAACTCAGTGAGCGGGGACTCGTGATGCCAACCCTCGACTACGTTTTAAAATGTTCCCACACGTTTAACTTGCTTGATGCCAGAGGGGTCATTTCCGTTACGGAGCGAACACGTTACATTGCTAGAATCCGCAATCTGGCTAGGAGAGTAGCTCAACTTTATTTACATCAGCGCTCGGCTTTAGGATTTCCTCTAACTGAGTTGCAGCAATCTCAGGAGTTACCTGTGTAGTGAGGTCAGCTTATGAATCCGACCAGTGGTGCTTTACTGAGTTGGGCTTATATTCTTGCCCTACTATCTACAGCTATTGTGGGTCTACCGACTCGTGAGGTTCCCTGGAAAGACTACAGTCTCCTGGTTGCTGGGGTAGGTCTTTTCGGAATAGTGGCAGGAATTACCTTGCCCCGTTTCTGGCGCACAGGGCCAAGACCAAGACTCTGGATACTAGCTGGCATTGTCGGAGCCTTAGCACTAATCTATTTTCAAGCGCGTTTGCCTAATCCCGGCTTGAATGACATCAGCAAGTTCGTTGCTGCCGATAGTAGCAAAGTGCAGGGACAAGTTGTTACGGTTCAAGGCAAAGTTGAGACGATACCCCGCCTGACCCGTTCTGCAAAAGGGCAATTCTGGTTACAAGCGACCCAATTGAATGAAGTTGAGAGCAGCAGTAATGAAGGTGCTGCCACTGAGGCAGTCACCGGAAAAGTTTATGTAACAGTCCCACTGCTCCAAGCCACTGGTATTTATCCAGGTCAAAACATCGCTGTCACGGGAGTCTTATATAAACCCAAACCAGCCCAAAATCCAGGTGCCTTTGATTTTAAGGCTTATTTGGCCAAACAGGGAGCTTTTGCTGGTTTAAGTGGGCGTCAAATCAGTGGGGACGAATCCTCAGAACGCCGTTGGGGATGGTGGGTATTGCAGCAGCGAATTATCCGATCGCAAATGCAGTGGTTGGGTAGTCCCGCAGGGCAGCTTGTGAGTTCCATGGTTTTAGGCAATCGAGCAGTAGACATACCTTACGACATCCGCGACCAGTTTGTGCAAGCTGGGTTAGCCCATGCTTTTGCCGCTTCGGGAACTCAGACCTCTTTAATTCTGGGCTTGATCCTAGCCCTGACTAGACGTTTTTCAGCAAAAGCGCAGTTGCTAGTAGGCACCCTTACCCTACTGATTTTTGTTGGTCTAACTGGATGGCAACCTCCAGTGATGCGAGCTGCCATTATGGGTTTTGGAGCCTTAGTAGCTCTAGTCACGCAAAAAAAAGTCAAGCCGTTGGGTTCGCTATTAGTAGCAGCAACCCTGTTACTTTTATTCAATCCCCTATGGATTTGGGATTTAGGATTTCAGCTCAGCTTTTTAGCCACGCTGGGGTTGTTAGTCACCGTACCACCCCTGATGAGGCAATTAGATTGGTTACCACCTGCGATCGCTTCCTTAATTGCCATTCCCTTAGCAGCAAGTTTGTGGACATTACCCCTGCAACTTTACGTCTTTGGTATGGTTGCCCCCTACAGCACAGCGGTCAATATCATTTCTGCTCCGTTAATTGCCCTAATTAGTCTTGTCGGCTTCATCAGTGCTGTAGCCGCCTTAATCTCACCCATCGCAGGTAGTGCTATTGCCTGGTTACTCTACTACCCGACTCAATTATTGATAGGGTTGGTGCAACTTTTCAATGCCTTACCAGGGAGTTCACTGGCAGTTGGCACAATTTCCTTTGTACAACTTTTACTCTTATACGGACTGATTGGCCTGATCTGTATTATTCCTCGCCTGCAACCTAGGTGGTGGCTGGCGGGTTTAGTAGCGGTGACTGTAGTAGTACTTCCGCTTTGGCAAACCAAGATAGAACAATTTCAAGTAACGGTGTTAGCCGCCGATCAAGAGCAAATTCTAGTGATTCAAGAGCGGGGGCAAGTTACTTTAGTTAATAGTGGGGAAGCCGATACAGCTAGTTTTACAGTGCTACCTTTTCTACAAAAACAGGGAGTCAACCAAATTGATTGGGCTGTGGCACTAGACTCGCAACCCCGCCTCCGAAGTGGCTGGGTGCCAATATTAGAGAGTTTGCCTGTCAAGTCTTTTTACGATTGTACTTCCAGTACAAAGGGGGAAGCTGCTAAAACCAAGCCCCAGCTAGCTGACGAGCAAGCAAGATACGCTCAGACTTCCCGTTTGGCGATCGCTAATGCCGTTCGCTCGCAAAAAGGAACTTACCAAGAGGTATCAACGGCTCAGAGATTATCCCTTGGTTCCACCGCCATTGAATTGATTAACCCTGAGCCTCCAGTATTGCAGCTACAAATCAAGAATCAGACTTGGTTACTGCTGGGGGAAACTAAGCCGCAGATCCAACAACAATTAGTCAAATTCGCCAATTTGCCTCGAATTCATGTGCTTTGGTGGTCTGGTGAACCTCTAGCTCCAGAATTGTTAGAGTCCCTAAAACCAGACATTGCGATCGCTTCCGCCGACACAGTAGATCCAGAGGCAGCGAAGCTGCTAGGAAAGGCTAAGATTGAAGTCTATTGGACAGGCCGAGATGGTGCTATTCAGTGGACACCTGATGAAGAGTTTGCCACCAATCTTCAGGCGAATCCTAATGATGCTGCCCTT
>DNXU01000223.1:3412-10794 GCA_003505715.1 Cyanobacteria bacterium UBA8803
GGTGCGTTAGCTTGCGCATAACGCACCCTACATATCAACTTCTGTATTCTTCTGTTCACTGCGGAAATGAAGGACAGCCAATTGGGTGATTTGTTTAATAGCTGCCAGATCCGGAGGCTGGACTTGACTATCCATACTCAGCCAGAGCAGGTATTCAATGTTACCAGCAGGGCCAGTAAGGGGAGACCAGGTTAAGCCTTTATAGGCCCAGCCGAGAGTTTGAGCAGCTTGTAAGACTTGGGCGATCGCATCTGCTTGGTCGTTAGGATCGCGAACTACCCCTTTTTTCCCAACGCGATCGCGCCCTACTTCAAATTGTGGCTTGATGAGTAACACGAGTTCGCGACGAGGTTGGAGGAGGTTCCACAAGGGTTCAAGAATTTTGGTGAGGGAAATAAAAGATACGTCCACAACGCCTAAATCGGCAAGCTGGGCGTTATGGTACAGGTCGGTAGGTTGAAGATAGCGCAGGTTAGTGCGTTCCTGTAAAATTAGCCGTTGGTTATTCCGCAAACTCCAAGCCACTTGTCCGTAGCCAACATCAATACCGTAAACGAGTTTTGCGCCAGCTTGCAGCAAGCAGTCGGTGAAACCTCCAGTAGAAATGCCACCATCCAGGCAAATGCGTCCTTGAACAGAAATTCCAAATACGTCTAAAGCTTTGGCTAGCTTTTCACCGCCTCTAGACACGTAAGGCGATCGCTCCTTAATCTGAATGTCGGCAGTTGTCTCTACCTCAGTTCCCGGCTTATCAATGATTTGCTGATTGACTTTTACTTCCCCAGCACGGATCAGCCGTTGCGCCACTTGCCGCGACGCACACAGCTCAAGCTCTACTAATAATGTATCTAGTCGCTGTTTAGCCAATTTTAAAAATTTTGACTGAAATAGGTGAGAACTGCTAGAGCTACAAATAGGGTAAGCAGTAACCACCGACCCCGCTTGAGCATTTGATCGAGATACCTGTCCATTCTTTTTTCCTTTGTTATCATTTTGGCGATGCCCTTTTCCAGGGTAACTGAATGACGCTCAGTTGATATGAAGCATTGCTCTAGCTCCATTCAAATCCTCGAATCTCGTTGGCAGAGTTTGCTGTTATCATTTCAGGTTGAGCCAGAGCTGATACAGCAAGTATTTCGGGATCTGGTTGCTGCTTATTCTAGTATTAATCGTTTTTATCATACCCTACAGCATATTCAGCATATCTTAGACACTCTGGATGACATGAAACCGATGGCTCTCAATTTCCCGACGGTGCAGCTAGCAGCGTGGTTTCATGATGTCATCTACAATTCTAAATCTCAAGATAATGAGGAAAAAAGTGCTGAGTATGCTGTAGCTGCCTTAACAAGATTGACAATACCCTCAGTTACGGTGGAGCGGGTCAAGACTCTGATTTTAAGTACCAAAACTCATCAAGCCACACCGGATGATATTGATTGCCAAATTTTGCTGGATGCTGACTTAGCTATTCTCGGTGCTGCTGAGATAGAGTATAAAACTTACAGGCGAGCAATTCGTCAAGAATATTCCTGGCTGACTGATAAACGGTATCGTGTAGGTAGGAAAGAATTCTTAGAGCAATTATTACAACGACAGAATTTATATTTTACCGAGCAAATGTTCATAACTTTGGAAGTTAGGGCTAGGCAGAATATCCAAGCAGAACTATCAACTTTATCATCTGAGTCGTGGATACGTTCCATCGGAACGTCTCTACAAGATTATGAACCCTGCTGAAAAAGGGGGTATCACCCCTATAGATTTATCCTGATGCCAGCTCTAAGGGAGGGAATAAGATTGATAAATCAAAAACTGGTATTGTTATTTCTGCTAACATTCAAAACCTATGAACCGAAAAACTCGCGGTGCGATCGCCGCTGGACATGAAAAAACTGCTGAAGCGGGTATAGAGATGTTTCGCTTAGGCGGTAATGCGTTTGATGCTGCTGTGGCGGCAATTCTAGCTTCCTTCGTGGCTGAACCTGGACTTACCTCAGCTGCTGGCGGCGGTTTTCTGTTAGCTCATACCCAAACCAATCAAAATATCTTATTTGACTTTTTTACTCAAACACCCTCCCAAAAAAGAAATCAGGGCGAGATTAATTTTTATCCCGTTGAGGTCAATTTTGGCACTGCCGTGCAAGAGTTCCATATTGGTTTAGCTGCGATGGCTGTCCCTGGAAACATAGCAGGCGTATTTCACGTCCATCAAAGGCTGGGCAGATTACCCTTTCAGGTAGTGGCAGAGCCTGCCATTAACTATGCCAAAAATGGAATTTATTTGAATAAATTTCAATATTATTGTTTAACTTCAATATTAGAACCAATTATTATGACTGCTAAAGCAGGGCAAAAAGTATTTGCTCTGACTGGCGAACCCATCGAGCCAGATGGGATGTTAATCATGCCAGAGTTCGCGGATACGTTAGCTTATTTGGCTGAAAACGGTGCGCAAGAATTTTACGAGGGAGAGATTGCTGGTCGGTTAGTGAGAGATTGTCAGGAGCAAGGGGGTTACTTAACCTTAGACGATCTGAAGAATTATCGAGTGATTGAGCGGATACCCCTAACCATTAATTATCGCGGTAATACCTTATTAACAAATCCACCTCCTAGTTCTGGTGGTACGTTAATTGCTTGTGCCTTAAAACTGTTATCCAGTATTGATTTATCTAACTTAGAATTTGGTAGTGCGCGTCATTTAGAACTACTGTATCAGGTGATGAAATTAACCAATTACGCCAGACGGGATGGATATGACGCTTATCTTTACCAAAACGATATTGCCGAGCAATTTTTAGCCGACTGCCATCTAGCTCCGTACCAGGAACGATTAACCCAAACCGTCAATAAATGGGGAAGTACCACTCATATCAGCGTAGTTGATGGGGACGGAAATGCTGCTAGTGTGACCACATCTAATGGAGAAGGGTCAGGTTATGTTATTCCGGGTACGGGCATTATGGTAAATAATATGCTGGGTGAAGAAGATTTAAATCCTCTGGGTTTCCATCAGTGGCAGGAGGATGTCCGGATTTCTTCTATGATGTCTCCCACCATCGTCCTAAAAGACAATCAACCTGAAATTGTTGTCGGATCGGGAGGCTCTAATCGGATTAGAACAGCAATTTTACAAGTCATTTCCAATATTTTAGATTTCAATATGCCTGTGCGTGAAGCTGTGGATAGTCCAAGAGTTCACGGGGAAAATGGCTGTTTTCATGTTGAAGCTGGATCGCGAAAAGCAGAAGTCAATCAAGTAACGCTTCCTGCTAACACTCAGTTAGTGCCATGGGAAGACAAGAATTTATTTTTTGGCGGCGTTCATACAGTAATGCAAACGCCAGACGGATTCATTTCAGGTGCTGGCGATCGCCGCCGAGACGGTGCTGTTGCCAGTTGTTAGCGATAATATTATTGAACAACTTTATGCTGAGTAAGATGGGATGATTCCAGCACAGCCTTAAGCGTGTGCCAACTTAGCGTTGCACACTTAATGCGTACAGGAAACTGGGAGATACCCTGTAAGACATTTAGTTTGCGCAACTCCTGCGGGAATTCGTATTGTCCCATCACCATGTCTCGAAAGCATTGCACCATTGATACAACTTCCTCTACACTTTTGCCGCGCACAGCATCCGCCATTAAATCTGCTGAGGCGATCGCGATCGCACACCCCTGTCCTTCAAACTTAACATCTTCAATCCTGTCGCCTGTCGAGTTCAGCTGTAGAGTCAACTCAATCGTGTCACCACACAAGGGGTTATGACCCCGATAATATCCGTCTACCGGGTTGGTTTTGCCTTGATGCCGAGGTTTCTTAGAGCGATCAACAATGATTTGTTGATGCAAGCTGCGCTGATTGATTGGAATAGCCATAATAATTTAAAATTAATAGTCTGCCGTACTTAGTGTGCTTGAATATTAGTTTAATTAGTCAAAAAGCCAATTATCCCTGAACTGGCTAAAAAAGGATATTTTTAACTCAGATCTTACCAACAAGTCTGGCAATGCAATGATTTTGTTAAAATCATAAGGGACTTGGACGAGGGATGAGGGATGAAGGATGATGAATACGAATCTCTCTCCTCTCCCTCTCCCCGTCTCCCCACTCCGGATCTCCCCATTATGAAGCTACGCTCATTTTTTTATGTCCTGGCAGCAGGAGCCTCGGTGCTGCTGTTGATTGCTGTTGGTGGCTTTTTCTGGTTAACCTCCCAAAGCCCCCTCAATCTGTTGCAGGCAAAGACGCTGGCAACCCCAACTGCCGCAATTTTTGTGCCCAAACAGACACCTGCGATGGTGTCGTTATTGGTCAATCCAGACCGTTTGGTGGGATTTCGGCAACTGCTAGCTAGTCCAGGAAATCGACACCGCACCCATGCAGAATTGAAGCAACTTGAGGAAAGCCTGCTGGCTCCCTTCGAGCTAGACTATCAGCGCGATATCAAACCATGGGCGGGTGATGAAATTACGCTGGCAGTTACCTCGTTAGATTTTGACCGCGATCGCAAAAATGCCACCCAACCCGGTTACCTGTTAGCCTTCACGACTAAAGATGCTGCACGGGCGCGAGAGTCGCTGCAACTGTTCTATTCCCGGCAGGCGATCGCCGGGACGGAAGATTTAGTCTTTGAAAAATACAAAGGAGTTAACTTAATTTACAGGCGTCCTCGCCCCGGAGTGGAGGTAGCCACCGACGAGGTTGAACCAAACCCACCCACTGAATTTTTAACGAGCGCGATCGTCGGCGATCGCTTCGTTTTATTTGCCAATCATCCTAAAGTCTTGCGCGATGCGATCAACAATGTCCAAGTTGCCGATCTCAACTTAGCCAGCGACCCCGAATACCAGCGCATGTTACAAGGCTTAACCGCACCTCGGATTGGTGTGAGTTTTGTCAATTTGCCATCTCTAGCTGCCTGGATTTCCGATCGACCCATCCCAGTCAGAGACTCCTTTGAGGGTTCCCAGACGATCGCGATCGCACTTTCGTTGGATCGTCAAGGGTTACTAGCGCAGACGGCTGTCTTGGGGTCAGAATCAAGT
Source organism: Cyanobacteria bacterium UBA8803 (assembly GCA_003505715.1). GTDB lineage: Bacteria > Cyanobacteriota > Cyanobacteriia > Cyanobacteriales > Coleofasciculaceae > UBA8803. The sequence goes on from DNXU01000223.1 coordinate 8,465, forward strand.
GCGGAAAATGCAGCGCCCGTTCTGGCTCAGCCAGTAGATGCCTTGCAATACCTACCCGCTAAAAGTACTTTTGCGATCGCTGGCACCGACTTAAACCAATGGTGGCATCAATTCTCGACAGGACTAGCGAGTGATAATACCCTCAAATCCCTCCTCGACCAATCCCTAGCTCAGTGGGAGTCTCGCTGGGGAATTAAACTCCCTGAAGATGTCTTCAGCTGGGTGCAAGGAGAATATGCCCTCTCCTTAATACCTCGTACCCACCAAGTCAATCCCGATTGGATTTTTGTCGCTCAAAAAACTGACACAGCTCAGGCAAACGCATCAATTAAGCATCTAGATGAGATTGCTAAGCAGCAAGGACTCAGCGTCGGGAAAATTCCCTTAGGCGATCGCCAGATTACCGCTTGGACAGAGCTAATGACCTCGAAAGACGCAGCTAAGAAAAAAGACAGATTGATGAATTTAGAGGCACAAGTGCAGGGCGTCCATGGGACAGTAGGGAATTATGAGATTTTCACAACCTCTATCGCGACTATGAATAAAGCGATTAAAGGGCTAGATAATTCTCTATTAAACCGCGAGGACTTCCAAAGCGCGATCGCACCTTTATCACTAAATAATAATGGCTACTTCTATCTCGACTGGCCGAGAGGTAAAACCTTCATTGAGCGTCAGGTGCCCCTCATCCAAGTACTAGAACTAGTAGGACAGCCCTTATTTGAACATTTACAAGCCATCAGCGCCAGCAGTTACGGCAGCAACCAGGGAGTGCAACAGAGCCAGCTATTTTTCCAGTTAGTTGAGCCAAAAAAGGGATGAGGGATGAGGGATGAAGGATGAGGGGGTGAGAGGGAATGGTATCAAATCAGTTGGGTTAAGGGAGGTTCGGCTATGACACAGACAATAGATAAACCGATAGACCAAAGGTTCATCCATTCTGGGATGAGCTGGCAACAATTCAAATTAATTCAGGAGGGGTTTAATAATTCCCCTGGGATACGGCTGTTCTATTACAGGGGTGAGGTAGAAATCTTGGCAGTCTCGCAAGACCACGAAGCTTTCAGTGGTCTCATAGCTCTATTACTGGGTAATTATTTTGTTATCAAAGGAATTGAATTCATCCCCACAGGTAGCTTTACCCAAGAGAAAGGAGGCGAGGCATCCGCACAAGCCGATCAGTCCTACCTAATTGGTAAACAGTCCGGAGCCATTGCAGATCTCTCTATTGAAGTCGTGTTTACCAGCGGGAACGAAAGCAAACTGAATCGTTACGGAGTGTTGGGAGTACCCGAAGTTTGGTTCTGGGAAGATGGGGTATTTGCTTTGTATTGTTTGCGCTCTGATGGTTACGAACAAATTCAACGTAGCTTGGCACTGCCAGACTTGGATATGAACCTGCTATCTCGGTGTTTAATGATGGCTTCCAAAGTTGAGGCTGTTAGGGAATTCATGAAGGCCATCTCAAAATAGGGAGATATCCCGCAAAAACCTCTGCGTCTCTGGAGCAATACCCTCTGCGCTCCTGGAGTGTTGAAAAAAATCATTAAAATCAAATCTTCAGCCTCATCTCAGGATTTTATCTAAAACTTCTCAGGATAAAATCATTTTTGCCCAGTTCAATAGATTCAGAACATTTAGAAGAAGAAACAATGAAACTGAATCAATGGCTACTGCTGGGGGCTACCTCTTTTTTAGCTTTTACCCTATCCGTATCAGGTTATGCTACAGAATTATCAAACCACTCCCCTGTTAGATCGGCCACTCCTACTTCTACCGCCAATAGCTTAGGCACTACAGTTGCACAAAGCCAGTCAGTCGCTATTCTCTCCGGTACATTTATGGCTGCCGAAAAGCCTACTACTGGTTCTGCTCGAATTGTGGTAGAAGATGGACATCGTTACTTAGAGCTTGATGAAGCTTTCAAAACCAGCGAGATGGGTCCAGATCTGCACGTTCTCCTAGATACTTCTGACCAACCCCCACAGATGTATCAGAACCTGGGTAGTGTCATCAACTTAGGTAGCCTGCGCAGTTACAGTGGCGCTCAACGCTACCCTATTCCTGATAGCATCAATCTAGCTTCTTTCAAATCCGTCACCATCTGGTGCCGTATGGCTAACGCCACATTCGGGTACGCTCCCCTGCGCCTTTCTAGCAGCAGTAGTAATCGCTAAGCGATATATGATAGGGTGCGTTACGCGAAAGCTAACGCACCATTTAACCCGGATTTTGTAAGATTGGTAAAATTTTCTCATTCCTCAGATCGTATCCGGTTCATTAACCATAATAAAATCTGTCGAAGTTGAAGGGCGGGTTTTGACTTAAGG
>DNXU01000637.1 GCA_003505715.1 Cyanobacteria bacterium UBA8803
CATTACCCATTACCTATTACCAAAAAAGCCTCGAGCTGTAGCAGGTATTATAAGAAATTGGTATTAGTTATTTCGCTTCCCCTGATTTAGTAGGGGAACAGCGCCAAATTATGATTTCTCCATCCTGAGTACTACTAGCAAGAGCCTGACCATTTGGACTAAAAGCAACAGATACAACCCTACTAGAATGTCGAGGCAGAGTACGGACTTGTTCTTCAGGACGCACATTCCACAGCGTAACTTTTTTGTCATCCCCACCACTAGCAACAATCCATTTATTCGGGCTAATAGCAACGGCATTAACGGGAACGTTATGGGGATGAAATGGCCAAAATCGAGCCATAAAACTAGCATTTCCTTTATTTTTACCGCTAGCTTCATTAAGCCGCAACAGCTGACGGTGGTTATCTAGATGAACGATAATAATCGTGTTTTCCCAATTAACGAGAACAATAGTTCGACCATCTGGGCTACTTCCCAGGCAACGCACTGCTCCTAAACGTCCAGGTAAAGTGTATGAGAGCGAGCCAGTTTGCAAATCCCAAAGTTTGATAGTACCATCTTTACTGCCACTAACTAGCCTTTGACCATTTGCAGTAAAGGCAAGGCAAGTAACCCCCTCCATACGTCCGGCTAGAGAACAGGTCTGTTTCTTGGTTTGTAGATTAAAAATTGTGATTTTCTGGGGCAAGATGGCACTAACAAGGATTTGATGATCTGAATTAAAAACGATAGAACGATAAGAACCAGCAGGGAGGGGGTAGGAGGACTCTTTTTTTCCTGTACTCAGATTCCAAGTCTTGACTGTATTAACTCTCCTGCTCCTTGTGTTCTCATAACCTAGGCTTGCCAAGATCTGACCATCTGGACTAAAAGCGACGCCAACAACTCGTTCTGTATGACTAGTAAAGGTTTTGTCACAGATCCAGGTGAGCGGTTCAGATGGTGGAGGAGGTAGAGGAGTGTGGGTTGACGCTTGCTGTTCTGGAATTGTTTCATCATTATCTGAATCTGGCAACGCTTGACCATAGTTTGATGCTTCTGCCCCTACTCTTGATGACGGGACATCATCAAACTGGAAAATCAGGGAATTGGGATGGCGATCGCCTGGGATTTGAACTTCAGGAGAGGATGGGGCAGCCAAATTTTCATTGTTTTTTGTAGACGAAAGCTGCTGGAGTTCTGTGTCGATAATCTCGATCGCCTCTGCTACTTGGCCAACCTTTTTGGCTTGATCCTGCTCGGTTTCAAGTGGTTGCTTTCTCAAAAGCCGCAGATCGTTGAGGACTTCCTGGGCTGATTGGTAGCGGTTTTTGGGTATCACCGCCAGCATTTTGTCGATGATCTGAGCTAGCTGCTCGCTAACACTTACATAGGAATGCCATTGCAACTCTAGGGAATTTCTATCCAATAAAGAATTTGGACGTTCACCCGTCAGAAGTACAATGGCTGTTACACCAAGGGCATAGATATCACTGTTAGGGGAACACTGACCCCAATGAATTTGTTCATGGGGTGCGAAGCCATCTTTCCCAACAAAGGAAACTTGGCTGGTGTTGCTAGAACCTTCAGGACTGGTATTATATAGCTGTGTCAGTTTGTGCTTTACCGAACCAAAATCAATCAATACAGGTCGAGATAGAGCGCGACTCAGCATGATGTTATCTGGCGAAATATCTCGGTGAATAATATTTTTCGCGTGGATGTACTCCAAAACGGGTAACAGCTCTTCCAGCCACTGCATGATTTCAGCTTCTGAAAAACATTGGCCTTGTTTCTGGCGTTCTCGGAGTAGCGTGTAGTAAGTTTTACCATCAATGTATTCCTGTACTAGGAACAATCGTCCCTTCTCCTCCAGCCAAGCCATAAATTTGGGGATTTGAGGATGATCGATCTGATGTAAAACTCTGGCCTCTCTCTCGAACAGCTCACGAGACTTTTGAGCCACTAATTCGTCGATATTGTTGGGTAAAAATTCTTTTAGAACAAAAGGTTCATCGAAACGCTGATTATCATTTACTAAGTAAGTTCGTCCGAATCCGCCCTGTCCCAGAACCTTCTTAACCAGGTAGCGGTTGTTAATTACAGTTCCCGAAGGTATCTCTGCTTGTGGCATCTGGGCTAGCGCTTTCTGCACCCAACTTAGATTAAAAATAGCTGGATAAATACGGTTAGCAACTTTCAGCTTCCCTTGCTGTTTAACGATCAACTCCAATTGTAGTAAGTTGAACTGCTCCAGACTGTCATTAGCTACCACTTCTCCCTGTTGCAAAATTTGCTCATAGAGTCTCAGCACCTTAGTTACGGACTGTCCACTTGTAAAAATGCGAGCGGAAATTGCCCTCAGATGCTCTGCTGCCACCTGAGTTTCCCAATTCTGAATCAAGCGCGTGCGTACTAACTGCTGTACCCACAAAGCTTCGCTACCCTTGGGAATAGCAGATTCAGCCGTAAGGACAAGCTGAAAAATCTTTTGGGTAAGAATGAGTTGACTGTTTGTCAAAGACAGCACTGCTCTGATTACAGTCAAAGGATTGCTGGTTTTGCCGCTCAATTGTTGAGCTGTCTGAATTGCCTCACTTTGTAAGGCTGCGGGAGCTCTTTGAATTTCTGGTAGATTCCATACTTTGCTGGCAGTTAAAAACTGATATTCTCTTTCGTTCTTCAATCTCTTGCCTTCTGCCCAGGCTAGTGCCTCCTTTAATGCCTGTCCGCGCAACAGTTGGGACTTGTCATCACAATTGGAAGCTGACCAGGCAGCTAGCGCTTGGGCGTAAGGCCGCAAATATGTTAACTCTTGGTTAACCCAATTCTGATTAAAAATATTCTTATAAATAGGATTGTGAACGCTTAAGCGTTCCTGCCGATGATCGACCAATCCCAACTGCAACAACTCATTTTGTTCTGAACTATCATCTGCTAGTACTTCTCCCTGTTGCAAAATTTGCTGATAGCTCTCTAGTAGTTGAAAAGCACAGTGCCTATCTGCAAAAATGCGATCGCGAATCATTCTCAGATGCTCTGCTGCCAATTGAGTTTCCCAATTCTCAATTAAGCGCGTTTGCACCAACTGCTTAATCCAGGCTGATTCACCGCCTTGGGGAACCGCCGCATCAGAGTCTCGGACAAGTTGAAAAATCCTTTGGGTGAGCGCAGGTTGACCATTAGTCCAAAATAGGATCTCTTTGATCATGGCCTGAGGGTAGCTAACTTTCTCTAATAATGCTATGGCCGTCTGCATTGCCTCGTTTTGTAATGCTTCCGAAGCAATTTGCACGGTGGGCATATCCCATACTTGACTGGCAATTATGAACTTCCGTTCCTGAGGATTCAACCACAACCACTTGTTTTCTACCCAGGTCAAAGCTTCCTGCAATGCTCNNGCAACGCGATACTGCTTGCCGCCCGTGCGCACAACTGCGAACATGGCGTAAATCTCTTCTTTTCAAATGCTTGCCCGCGCAACAGATAAGATTTATCCTGACCGTTGGCACTTTCCCAGGCCACTAATGTTTCAGCATAAGGTCGTAAAGAAGCTAACCCCTGCTCAACCGCACTTAGATTAAAAACCAACTCGTAAATGCGGTTATGAACGTTTAAGTATCCTTGGTGATTTACTACCAAATCTGATTGCAGCAGTTTTGTTTGTTCCGAACTACCATCTGCTGCGACTGATTTATTTTGTAAAATTTGCCGATAGATCTCAAGGATTTTAAAAGCCCAATCCTGATTTGTATCTATCTGCTTAAGCAGCATCTTCACAGGTTCTGCTGCCACCTGCTCGGCAAACTTTTCAATTAACTCGGTGCGAACTAATTGCTCAACCCATATAGCTTCTTCCCCTTTAGCTGGCAAATTTTTAGCAGCGCAGATTAGTTGACAAAGTTTTTGAGTATAAAATTTTTGACCGCCTGTCCAAAACAAAACTTCTCTTAGAAAAACTTGAGGTTTACTAACTTTACCTATCCATCGCTCGACAGACTTAATAACTTCTCTTTCCCGCTCCTCTAGCTTGCCTGCTATGCTGAATACTTGGCTAGTAATTAAGAACTTGTGTTCAATGGATTTCAAGCTTTGGTTTTTGTCCGCTGTCCATTCGATAGCTTCCTGCAATTCTAGTTGGCCCAACAGCTGTGATTCATCCTGGCAATTACCAGATTCCCAGGCAGCTAACGCCTGAGCATAGGGTCGCAAATCCATTAAGGCTCGATCGAGCCAACTTAAATTGAAAACTGACTCGTAAAGGCGGTTAGCAACTCTTAACTGTCCCTGCTGGTTAACAACCAAACCCAATTGCAATAACTCTAGCTGTTCCTGACTATCATCAGCTATCACCTCTCTTTGTTGCCAAATTTGTTGATAGGTTGTCAGCAGCCGAAAAGGAGCGCACCTATTATTGTCGAGCAGGCGATCGCGAATCGTCCTCAGCGGCTCTGCTGCTTCCTGATTTTCCCAATTTTCAATCAAGTGCGATAGTACTAGCTTCTCAACCCACGAAGCTTCGCTTCCTGCTTTAAGAGGCTCTTTGAATATAGGTATCAGCCGAAAAATTTTATCGTTGAGTTTTCTTTGGCCACTTGTCCATGATAAGCCTGCTCTTATTACGGCCTCATGGTTGCTATTCTCAGGTAAATAAAATTTGGATTGTTGCTCAAATAATCTGCTCTCTTGCAAAAAATCATTGTCTTCCTTGCTTAAGTTTATGTCTTTTGCCCAAGTCAATGCTTCCAGCAATTTCTGTCCATATAATAATTGGGTTTGATCTTGACGATCTGAAGCTAGCCAAGCTTTAATTTCTTCTGCATACGGACGTATCTTTTTTAGTTCATTTTCAATCCAGTCTAAGTTAAAAATATCCTTGTAAATTAAGTTATAAGCTGTTAATTTATTACTATGCTTCACTACCAAACCAGAGAGTTGTAGCTCTATTTGTTCATCACTATCATCTATTTCAATTTCTCCTAATTGCAAAATCTTTCTATACAAAGCCAACAAATTGCCAGCACTTTTTTCATGGCTGGCAATGCGATCTCGTATTGTCTTAAAATGCGATTGATAATCTTTTAATGGGTAGCAATCAATTATTTCTCTTCTTACAAATTTTTCAATTTCTTTTTGTTCTTCACCTTCTGCAATGGGTAATTTAGACTTAAAAATTAAATCACAAATTAGGTGAGTCAAAAAAGGTTGTCCGCCTGTCCAATAAATTATCTCTTTGAGAACATTATAAGAATTGCTTGTTTGGTCATCTAAACCTTTAGCTAATGGAGTAGCCTCTTGAAGTTTGAAACCTGTTAATTCAATTGCATGACCAATATTAAAGGGAGTATGATTTTCATCTCGAATCAGATCGGAGGGTTTGGCGACGCCAAAAAGCGCAAAGGAAAGACGTTCAAATTGATGGTTTTCTGCACGTCTGTTATAGCAAGCTCTGATAAAAGCAAAAAAATCTTCAAAATTGAACTTAAGGCCAAGAACATTATCAATTTCATCTATAAATATTACAATTCTTTTCTCGGTAATTTTTACCAACAATAAGTCTTCAATAAAACCAAATAAGCGATGCGTAAAAGATTGGCTATTGTGTTGGTTCCACCAATTCTTTGCTTCATCCTTGCTCAAAACATTTAACTTTTTAGATAACTCATAAAACAAGCCCGAATACCAAGTTTTTTGATTTACATTCTTATTACCAATGTAACTCAGGTCTATAGTGACACAAGCAAATTGGTTTTCTTCTAGCTTTTTCATAGTTTTTACACGCAAGCTAGACTTGCCCATTTGCCGAGAGTTCAACACATAACAAAACTCCCCACTTTTTAACATTTCCAAGAGTTCTTGGTCGGCTTTCCTTTCCACATAAGGTGCATTGGCTCCTAAAGTGCCTCCGCATTGATACTTATAAGTCAGGTTCGGTTCTGCAACCATCAAGCCCTCCGAAGCCGATCGCGGAAATACTGGCGATACAATTTGCAGCTTGGCATTCCACCATTCTTATTAAACTTCACTAGCCCTAGACTGTATAGCTGAAATGCCAACTCATCTGCTTCTATTGTTACTGGTTCATTTGCATCGACTACCTGTTTCATTGCTTCAGCTAGCTCTGGACGGTTTGTTAAAGCATCCAAGAGTTTTTGCAGATGGTTGTAATAAATTCCCGATGGCATATTAGCTAGAGGTAAAAGTTCCTCAAGACTGGCGTTCCGGCGAGGAATTTCCTTGAAAGTCAGTCCCACAAGATAGGGATGTCCTCCCACAGCGTCCATTAGTTTCTCTAGGGAGGTAGATCCCAACTCCAGTTTGTAACGCCGACTCAAATCATTTACCTGTTCTTGGTTAAACTCCAGTAACTCTACCGACTCCCCTACATTGAACGGTGAGCTATGGGCATCAATTGGGATATACACTTCTGTAGAGTATGCCATTACTAACCGAAGTTTGTTCCAGATGTCGTAACTCTTGGCTTCCTCATGCCAGCTTCGCAGCATACTTAAAAAGTCAACAGCTATAGGATATGGAAAAAGCCGATCCACTACATCCAATCCTAAAACTAGGGGACTGTCTATTTGGGTTAACACATAGTATTCAAAATAGGTCTTGCACTCTTGACTATCAAATGTGCTAAATTCCCCACTCTCAGGTAACTGCGTAGGTAGTCTCAATCCCTGACGAATCCCCTTACAGAACCAGCGCAAGAATGAATCTAGGTCGTTCAGAACTTTCTCATTCGCATTCAGAAGGCTGATATATACTTTGTGATACCCTTGACTTTGTGCCTTTGTGAGAATCTTATTAAGCAGCCATGTTTTACCCATGCCTTTAGGTGCTTTGATTCGCAGGAGCGCTCCAGGCTGTCCAATCTCCTCATAACATCGCTCCTCAATGGGGGGACGCTCCACGTAGGGATCGGGGGAATTAGAAGGCTGAGGAGGGCGCTTTTGTTTGTATCCTGCTTTTTCCAGCCATCTAGGGATATCCCTCCAGTTATTGATCTGTTCCTGACCTGTCAGCGTTTTGAGATATTGATACAAGCCTCTAGATAGATCAACTCTGAGTCCTCTAGGTTCCCTAGATAATTTTTTAGCTATTTGCAAAGAACTCTCACCACAAAGTAATCCTCGCAAGCAAGCTTTTTCAAAAGGTGTCAGTTGCACTTCATTCCTTCTTTCAGGTTGTTGCTGCTTGGCCTTTTCCAGATCTGCATACAACCTTTCTAGATCCCAGTTCTCCGCCGCTTCAGTAAATTTATCTGCATATTCGTCTTCAGGTCGATTTTGATTAAATGTCATTTTAGGGAGCCAACAGCCATTAATTAGAAAAACTTATTTAAAAAATGAACAGCACAGGTTAAAAAGCTTACTGGACACTCTCTGCCCTTCTGCATAGCAGCCTTATTGCACTAGTTATTGCACCGATGGTGCAGTTATACCTTAAACCTTTACAAACATAGTACACCATCTGCACCAGCTTTACATAAGTTTTACATTAACCAAGACCTAAAGGTTGCTAACGCTAAGTCCTAACCAGCTCCTAACATCTGCTAGGAGACTTATTAATGGTGCGATCGCTAGTCTAGTTGCAGGCTCGATTAAAGCTTGCGGACTCTAAAAACCATGCAAGTTAAATGGGAAAAGTTAATCGCTAAACTTGCCATTTGGTTAGTGGCTGAGATTTACCTCAACTCTTTGGGAATCGATACCCTAGCCGACTACAGCGAGTTCCTTTTTGAGCGGAATGTCATAGTTCTGCAAGGCTGATACTCTTTTTTCTCAATCAATGTCTCCATCAGTATTAGGTGTGTCAATGGGCACAGCGCCTAATACCCATCACTTTAACTTTTCAATCAAGGAAAACAACCATGAAGCAGGTTTTACATTACTACAAAACCAAGATGGAACCAGCCTCACAGTACAGGCAATCTTGCGAAGCTATCCTAGGTTCTCAATATGTAAATACCAGTGAGAGCGTGACCAAAGCAGCACAGACAGCTACCTTTGATACCTTACAGCAAGTGCCATTTGTCATTCAACCAGGCTCGCCAGAACAGGTGCAAGAATGCGTAAAACTTGCCCAAAAATTAGGCATCTCGCTTTACCCCATTAGTCAAGGATTGAACTGGGGATATGGTTCCAAAGTTCCGTGCGAAACTCACAATGTTCTCATGGATCTGAGTCGGCTCAACCATATCAACGTCGATGAACGAAATGCCACGGTCACTTTAGGCCCCGGAGTAACCCAGCAGCAGCTCTTTGACTATTTGCGGTCAAACCATCCCAGTTTGATGGTTTCCTTAACAGGCAGTTCGCCCCACGCCAGCATTATTGGCAATGCTTTAGATGCAGGCTACGGCAATGGCCAGCACGTAATTCGCTGGGATCGGGTGATCTCCCTAGAAGCAATTTTACCTTCTGGCGAGTGGGTCAAAACCGGATTCGATCGCTTCCCCAAAGCATCCACCGCCCGAATCTCTCAGTATGGGCCAGGGCCAGATCTGAAGGGACTGTTCCGGCAATCCAATCTCGGTATCGTCACTGAGATGACCCTGGAATTGCCAGTTTTACCCGAGTATTTGCAAGTGTTTTATTTTTCAATTGATGACGAGTCCCGGCTGACTCCGCTCATTGAAGTATTGCAAAACTTGAAACGGAGTGGCGTGATTCAAGGTAACTGGAGCCTGTTCAACGGTTACCGCATCTTGGCAGAAACAAGCCAGTATCCCTGGCTGGAAACCGAAGGGATAACACCCCTAGACCGTCAGTTCATGCTCAAATCCTTACAAAAGCAGAACATTCCGGTTTGGTCTGGCCTGTATAACGGCGTGTTTGCCATCTACTCACCCAGTCTCCTGCACGCCCGCTCCACACAACTATATATTATGGCCGCTATCAACGATAGCGTAGACCGACTCGAATCAGTTACCGTAGACCAAACTCAAATTAAAAGATTGCGCTGGAATCCCCATATAGAAATTCCCGGCATAACTCACAATATCCTCAAAGGTCGCCTCTTAACTTTTGCCGGAATTCAAGGACAAGGCAGCATTCGCGTCGGGTACTGGCGCAAGCAATCCTGTATCCCCGATACCATGCATCTCGATCGGGATGGTTGCGGTTTTATCTGGATGGCTCTTACCGCACCCTCTTCCGGAGAAGATGCCCTCACCATTGTGCGAGTTCTCGAACAATTCTTCCTTCATTACGGGTTTGAACCCATGATTGTCTTAGACGGCATTAACCCCAGGGAAATGTACGTTATGGCTGCTCTGGTATACGACCGGGAAACCCCCGGACAAGATCAACAAGCCTTGCAATGTTTTGAGCGTGCAGCGCAAGAACTCAGAGCCATGGGCTATTACCAATATCGTTTGCCCATGCCCATTTCCTCTCTGGCTGCTTTAGGGGAACCTGTGGATGATTCAGCCTCTGTTTTCGCTAAGTTACAGTCGAGTTTGAATCCCAACCATATCCTTGCACCGGGACGGTATATGGCTGGATTCTAGTCAATTCCGGTAGGGTGCGTTAGCGCAGCGTAACGCACCCTACATTTGAGAACGATCGATTTCCTAACACTAAAACTAACTGGTGTTAGGAGGCTGTTAGGCGATTCTTCTGGGTTGCTCCAGATAGTCTAAGTTCATACCAATCAATCTACCGATTCTGGAGGCTTCAATCCAGTGCTTAATCAGGTTTCAGAAAAAACTATGCACTCCATCCGATGCGTGCTAGCAATGGGGTGGTTAGTATTAATTCTTTCTCTATTTTACGACCCAATTTCCCATCACCTCACCGACCCCAACAACCTCCTCAGCCCCTTTCGCGATCGCAATGGATGCGTTCTTGTACAAGGCGAGTGCCTTCCTGAAGGCTCTTATCCAATGGGAGCAAGAATTTTCTGGGGTATGGTCGTCCCCAGCGCTATTCTGCTCGTTCTGGTTTGCGGTCACGAGGCTTGGCGGCGTATTTGCCCTCTCTATTTTCTATCCCAAATTCCCCGCGCCTTGGGGTTGCAACCTCTCCTCAAAATCGATAGCAATCGCTGGTTAGTTCGCTACCACCTTTATCTCCAATTTGTGCTTTTGTTTATCGGTTTGAACTGCCGGATTTTATTTATTAACTCCGCACGCCCAGTTTTAGGTCTGTTTTTGCTCTTCACTATCCTCTCCGCCATAACCGTAGTTTTCCTCTATGGTGGTCGCAGCTGGTGTCATTATGTATGCCCGTTCGGCATTGTGCAGATGGTACTCACAGGCCCGCGAGGCTTATTAGGCAGTGAAGCCTACAAAGCACCGCCCAAAAGCATTACTCAGTCCATGTGCCGGACTGTAGATGCAACAACTGGCCAAGAAAAAAGCGCCTGTATCAATTGCAAATCTCCCTGCCTGGATATTGATGCTGAAAAAGCTTACTGGCACGACCTAGCCAAGCCGGGACGGAAATTAGTCCAATACGGTTACTTAGGACTTGTCATCGGCTATTTTATTTATTACCGATTGTACGCTGGTAACTTCGATTACTATTTTTCCGGCGCTTGGACTCATGAACAGAATCAGCTAGCCACCCTTTTTAAGCCCGGTTTTTACATTGCCAATCACCCAATTGCTATTCCCAAACTCGTCGCTGCTCCCCTCACCCTAGCGTTTTGTGTGGGCATGAGTTGCTTGATTTGTACTCAGTTAGAAAAACTAACCCGTACTTATCTCAAACAGCATAACTCAACTATTAGCCGCGAACAAAGCTTGCACCGAGTCTTTGCCATTAGCACTTTTCTAGCCTTTAACACATTCTTCATCTATGGCGGTCGCCCAGAAATTCTCCGATTCCCCGTTCCCGTGCAACTTATATTTAACGGGTTGGTCATTTTTGTTAGCAGCCTGTGGCTTTATCGAACCTGGGGTCGCAGCGCCGAACAGCATACCCAGGAGAGTTTAGCCCATAGCTTCCGCCGCCAGTTGCAAAAACTACCCATCGACTGGGAGCAATCTCTGGCAGGCAGTTCTCTCACCCAACTTAAACCGAATGAGCTGTACGTCCTGACTACAGTTCTGTCTGATTCCACCAAACAAAACTGTTTTTTAATCTACAAAGGAGTGCTGCAAGATGGGTTAGAGGCAGGACGTTGGGAATCTGCTCAGAGTTTGGAAATACTCAAGCCTATGCGGCAGAAACTTAACCTCAGCGATGAGGATCATTATGCAATTCTGACACAGATTGCTAACCAGAACCCCCACCTATTATATCCCCGTCATCCCAAAACCCCATCGACTCCTCCCAAAGCAAATCTACAACCTTACCATACAACTCCTACAACAATCAGACGCCCGCTACAAGCGATCGCACCTAACGAGCGCACCCAGATTAGACGCAACCCAAAAGTACAACCAACTAGCGATCGCTCCACAACCTGAGTTGAAGCAATCAATACTTACTCCACGCGCCCCGAAACTAAGCATTCCATCATTTATATTCAAAGGAGTTTCCAGATGTCAGATAGTATCGAGTGCCCGAAGTGTGGCAAAAAAACCGTTGTCCAGCGCCAGAATGATGTCTACCAATGCCTTAGCTGCGATTTTAAGAAGGATTTTTCCCAACCTGCCAAACCTAAATCGGACAACAAGTTCTTATGGGTTAGCATTATTACCTTTATCGTCGCCTTATTCCTCTTAGGAGCCACAGACAATACCCCCAATACAACCCAGTTTGAACACTTATCATCTCCTGTGCCGGAACCTGTTCAGCCCACCAGGAATTAATTATCCGCCTTCCCGCTAATGTGATTGCACCAATTACGAACAAAAACATTAGACCTATTGCCAAGGTATAGATCCCGCCAGGAACCGACTTCCCATTCCCCATTCCCCATTCCCGACGAGTAATAAAACCATGAAAATTAAAGCTCTCAATGCTCAAACGGGCGAGTTCCACGAGAAAGTACTCATCCCAGAACCGGGAATTGCAGGCGAGTGTTTTATTGGCCGCAACCCTAGCTGTAGCTTAGTTCTAAATAGCCCTGATGTGAGTCGCATTCACGGCAGAATTTTTTACCAAAACGGACAGTTTTACTATACTGACCTCGGCAGTACAGATGGCTCCCAAATTGATGAGCTAGATGTTGAAATTAATCAGAATTATATCCTCAAACCCGATCATCTGATTCGCATCGGTGGATATGTCCTGACGATCGCACAAATACCTTTAACTGCCAATAACCCAAACCATGAGCCTCACAGTGACCCCGTTAAAGTAGCAACTCCCCCCCAGACAACAAAGTGGACTCTGCGCTGTGTCGAAGCGATCGATGAAACCCATGATGTCAAGACCTTTCGCTTCGTTGCCGATCCACCAAGACCCTTTACCTATCAGCCAGGACAGTTCGTCACCTTAGATTTGCAAATTAACCAGCAACGGGTTAAACGCTCCTACTCTATTTCTTCGTCACCCTCGCGCCCCTATACTCTAGACATTACCGTTAAGCGAGTGCCACCTCCAACGGACGTACCTGAGGCTCCACCGGGCCTAGTGTCTAACTGGCTCCACGACCATATTAAGGTTGGCAATCAGGTCAACGTCAGCGGGCCAATGGGAAAATTCACCTATTTGGCTCAGCCTTCTAATAAACTGTTGCTGATCTCCGCAGGCAGTGGCATCACGCCAATGATGTCCATGTCGCGGTGGATCTGCGACACGGCTGCTGATATCGATGTGGTATTTATCCACAGCGCCCGCAGTCCCCGCGATATTATCTTCCGACAAGAACTCGAGGCTATGGCCGCGCAGCATTCTCATTTTAAGCTGGCGGTGACAGCAACTCGCTTAGAACCCGGCCAAGCATGGCTGGGCTATACTGGCCGACTAAACCCATCCAGGCTGGAAGCGATCGCCCCTGACTTTCGCGATCGCACTGTTTATGTCTGCGGGCCAAATTCTTTTATGGCAGGGATTAAAGCCATGCTAAAGGACTTAGAGTTCCCCATGCAGAACTATTACGAAGAAAGCTTTGGTTCTAACCAGAAGTCAAGACAGCCATCCCGGCCAGAAACCAAGTTACAACCTGCCTCTGAAATCACTAAAGCAGTTAGGCACGAACAGAGTAAGGCACCAAACGACCCACCAACACCTGTCTCAGGTTTACCCTCTTCTGAGTCCGTTATCATCTTCACCCAATCTGGTAAAAAAGTTGCTGGCGATGGAGATGAATTCATTCTAGATCTTGCCGAACAAGAAGGCATCGAACTTCCCAGCGGTTGCCGCATGGGGTCTTGTGGTGTGTGCAAGCAAAAGCTGTTAGAAGGACGAGTAAATTATGATGAAGATCCTGGATGTGAGGAGGGATATGTACTGACTTGCATCGCTAAACCTGTGGGACGGGTAGCGATTGAGGCTTGATATTGGGCAATTGGGAATGGGGGATGTATTTTCCTCAAATTACTGTAGGTTGGGTAGAGTGCAGCTCTACCCAACATGAGCTAACTGCCCACAGTATACATCCCGCCCGGAAATAATACCGAGTTGCGTTCGATCGTAGTAGCTTGGAAAGCTGGGGGAGCTGGGGGAGAGACTGTTAGCTCTTTGAACGCAACTTCGTATTATTTTGGCGATCGCACCAGCATTCCTCTCCAAACCACTCCCTCTCGATTTTTAGTCCATTTCAACTCTTCCCATTCCCCTTCGGCTACGCTNNCTACGCTCAGGGTAAACCCATTCCCCAAACGACAGAGTGTGACACTTCTGGGTGCGGAAGGTGGGCTTAAATAAAAATGCTATATCAGAATCGCTATTATAAGCGATTGTGTGGCTCTTTCGTATTTGTGGAGCCTCAAGTATCTGCTTCTACTGTTGATGACTAACTAACACAAATTCCCCTTCTAAATTCTCTGACAGGCCCAAGTCTAGAACTGATCAGCACGCATCGGGCTTGCCCTAGCTATTTTTACTTTAATCTACAGGCTTTTATTAATTCCTAACTAAGTCCTAACACCTGCTAGTTACATTACTCCTCAATCAATCGCTAATCTATATCTAAGCTCGCTGAAAGCAAAAAAAGCTTAAGCGTTGGCTCTCAATTCAAGCCCTAATAAAGGGAGCAACACCAACATTCCCGTTGAAAACACTAGGAAATCTAGTTTGCTCCCGACTGTTGTTTATTACTCATTTCTTGATTGTATATGCACAGCTCACTAATTACCACCAATCTATCTCTAATAATTTTTTCTGCACTGCCTCTAGGTGAAGATGGCAAGACTGTTCCTCCTAACTGATGATGGCGATAAGGGAGGGGAAATTTCCCCCTCTCTTATACAGCAAGTTAAGGAGCGATCATCTTCCAGGCATCTACTTCTGGACTAGGGTCGTTATCGGCATATTTGAAGAAGTTGTCCCACGCCAACCGGGCATTTTGGCGATCTCCTTCGGCTTCTAAGACTTGTGCCAATAGAGCGTAAGGCACTGCCCGATCGCTCCTTAAGTAAATTGCTTCTCTTAAATACCGTCTAGCTTCTCCATAACGCTCTTGCTTCAGCAGTGCCCAACCGAGATTTTTGAGTAAAGCATACCTCACCTCATCGTCTGGCTTTAGCTCCAAGCCTTTCTGGAGCAATTCAACAGCAGCTGCATAGTCTTTCTCCAGAATATACATTCGCCCTAAGTTATTAGATGCTGCCGTCATGCCCCCCTGCATGGCAATCTTGTAGTTAGCCCGTGCTTCGCGAAACTTGCCCTGCTTTTCGTAAAGCGAACCCAGATTATAGTGTACTTTTTTATAGTCGGGAGCGAGCAGTAGGGCGCATTGGTAGTAAATTTTTGCGATCGCCAATCGATTAGCCAGGTGGTTTTCCACGCCTTTGTCGTTAAAAACGACTTCCAGTTTAGGCGACAAGGAACGGAATCCCACCATCCGTAACAATAACAACACTGCCCAGCCGAAATTCACAGCGATCGAGCCAACCCAAGCTAAGGGAATAATCGGTATCTTGTGCCTGTCAATGTCCTCTGGTTGAGGGGGTAGTGCTGTAGCCAAATCGTCGCTAACTATTGGCGCATTCGCTGCACGCGCTAATTCAATTTCTGCTAAGCGTTGTTCAATTTCTCGGGCAGTCTGAGGCCGATTTTTGGGCAATGGAGCCATCAGTTCTTCCAGCAAATCTGCCAGGGGTTCCGAAACGTGGGGGGCATAACTTCGCCAACTCCACTCCTGTGTTTGCGGACTACGCAGGTGAACTGGGTGTCTGCCAGTTAACAAATGGACAAACGTTCGGCCCAAAGCAAAAAAGTCTGATTGGGGTAGTGCATGACCTTCAACTTGCTCTAGAGGTAAGTAACCTGGTGAACCAATTCTAGTGCCAGCTACATTCCCTGCTTGTTTGAGCAAGTAAGTTTCTGTGACTTCCCGAACCGCACCAAAATCAATCAATACGAGCTGACCATTGGGCTTGAGTATAATGTTAGGTGGCTTAATATCTCGGTGGAAATACCATTGCTCGTGTAACTGCTGCAAAATTGCTACAAGCTGCTTTAACCACGCGATCGCTTGCTCTTGAGTAATCGGTTGATTGTTCCGACTGCTCAGCCATTTCTCCAAATTCAAGCCTTCTATTTTCTCCATCACTAGGCACTGTAGTGGCTCTTGGCCATCTACTGACCAGGTAAAATAACCATCCGGCTGCACTTTGGGAATTCCGGGATGATTGAGTTGACTTAATACCTTGGCTTCTTGCTGAAATAAGGCAACTGCCTTAGGAAAAGTGCTTTGCATAATAGGCAGCAGTACTTTCAAAACCTTGATCTGATCCCCATCATCCACCTCAAAGGTTTGAGCAAATCCACCTTTCCCCAACTCTCGCACAACTCGGTAGCGCCCTTGCAGTACCATTCCTGGCTGAACGATCGGCATCATGGAAAGCACCTTTGTTTGCCTATCCTAGCTCTTAGCTTGCCTAATAATATACCTTATCACCACAGGCTGCAGCGTGAAAAGAGTTTGATGCCCTTGTTTAACTTTTTCAATCAGAGAGCGTCGTCTCAGGGATTCCAGAGCGGTGATTAGTTCTGATTGCAATACTGAGAAACGAATAGTCTCTTTTAATTCCGAGATGCCAACAGGTCGTTGCGCTATCGCCACCCCATACATAATCTCCTTTTCTAATTCTGATAGCCGCTCAAACTGTTGAGATAACAGATAGTTAAAGTCACCTAACAATAAAGTATTTTGACTTAAAAACTCAGCTACGCTGCCATCAAATACCTCTTGAATTGCGGTCGCCACGATATTTAAGGCTAATGGATTGCCGCTGTAGGGTTTAATGAGTTCATCCCACAGATGTTCTTCACATAAACCTTTCTCCCTCAGAATTTCCTGGGCTGCCTCTCCCAAACCCTCTAGTTTAAGAGAACGAACCGGTCGAGCTGAGCCTTCCATTGCTGCAACTTCTCGTGGTTTTTCCCAGCTTGTCAGCAACAGGCAACTCTGATGCTGTGATTGTGCAACTCGTTGCAGTAACTCACCATAGTCCTCATATCCGGCTTGGTAGTTCCCAGCGAGTTGACCTGTATCTAGAACTGTCTCCCAATTATCCAGAATCAGCAAACAGCGTCGATGCCGCAAACAGTCTAGCAACTTTGATATTCCTTGGGTCGCTGATAAATCCAGGTCTTGCTGCTCGGCCAAGATCGCAAGCAGGTTAGCCAGCAACTCCTGAACAGGTAAGGCATGGGGGAGCGATCGCCAAATCACCCACTCAAAATCACCTGCAATTTGTTTTACCACCTGCACTGACAGCGCCGTTTTGCCAATTCCCGCCATGCCTAAAACCGCTACTAATCGACACTGCTCTTTTACAATCCACTGTTTTAAACGAGTCAGTTCCTCAGTACGGCCATAAAAATTGAGGACATCGGGTGCTTCCCCCCAATCTTGATGATTGGACATGGGTACATCTTTAACCTGTTGTTGCCGATAGCCAGCAGCGGCGAGCCAGTCAATAACATCTCGCCAGTTTTTGAGCGTTTTGAAGGGCTGATTTGTGAGTGCTTCAACGTATCGATACAAGGTTTTAGATAAGTCAGCCTCAACTCCCCTAGGGTTTTTGTAAAGCTTCTGTGCTATTTCAACAGGCCCGTAGCCGCAAAGCAATCCGCGCAGGTGTAACTTTTCAACTTCTGTGAGTCCTCTCGTGGGACGAGAGGCAACTGTCTTTTTAGCCAGAGCCAGATCGGCGTAAAGCTGCTCTAGATTCCAGTCATTTGCAGCTGCCGCAAAGTCTTCAGCTGATTGATGTGGGAGATGTGCCATTGCCGGGAGTTCATAAGAAGCGTTTAGCTAAATCCTAACCAAAGTCCTAACTAAACTCCTAACCGCTGTTGTACAGCTACAGGTTAATACCCCAGCTATTCTGTTTTTAAGCTTATGAAAGGAAGTTGTTGATAGCTCTTAGCTAGCTGCATTTTCTCAAGCTCTTATGTACTAGTATCTGAGGAGAAATAAATGTCAAATATCGGTCAAAGTTTTATTCGTTTTTTAAATCATAGCAGTGGCTCGTTAATAATGGCTAGCTTAGGGATACGNNTACTAGCTGTTAGCAGCTTTGCGGAAAAAGCCCTTGCCGATCCACCTCCCCAGCCACCACCGCAAGTGAAGCTACCGCCAGTCTTCTGCTTCCGATTTACCGATATAAAGGCAGACAAAGATGATGCGGAAATGGATAAATTCCAATTCCAATTTGAGGTTTTGAATTGGTCAAACAAACCAGCAGGAGGTGTTCGTATTAGCCTCAATCAAGGTACTGGTGCTACCGGATCGGTTCAGGCAGCCCCATTTTTCGCGGGTGCCAGCATTGACCTGAACGGTCAACCCATCGGAGCTAACAGCAATGGCAACCCCATCCCAGGTAATCAAGAACTGTCTAACTATGGGAGTGTAGAGTCCTCCAGCCAGACAACTATCCAGTGGCAAGCAAGTACCGGCCTCAATCCCCTGAATCCCTTTGAGACTAGTCCTATCCCTAACAGCAACTTGTTAGGAGCCAAAACCACTCCTGAAGCCTGTGGGTTAGTGCCAGGTTGTACGGTGGTGGGAGGATTTCCAGATGATCGCTACGGAAACCCCACCGTTCCGAACATGGAGACAGTTGACGATGGGAAGAATGTCCTTGATGGTTTTGTCTTCACTGTGGATGACTTTGATGAGGGAGAGTTTATCTCATTTAACTGGAACCTTTTAGACGACCAAGGTAATCCAATTGGTACTCCAGGCCAAGGCAACGATTATGGCTTTGGCACAATCAACATTTTCCGCAATGATTTGGAGGAAAGCATCAACCCAGGCAGTCTCTTCGTTGGCAATACTGGCCTAGGCACATCGCCGCTCCTGTTCTACAACAATGTTAACCGAGTACCTGACTGGAACGGTCACGACGGTTTACACGCCATGTTTCAAGCGGAATTTGGGGCAGGAATCACAGCTCCCTTCTTGAAGAGAGAAGACAATGTCTTCAATTCTGCTACGAACACGCAACTGGTTGCAAATCTGCCTCGAACTGTCAATCCCTCTGATAGCAATCCACAACCAGAAAGCGTTCCTGAACCTAGTAATTTGGCCATGGTAGGTTTGACAATTGTCAGCCTATTAACCTATCGTCAGCGACGCCGTCACCATCGTTTGGAGTCAATTAACCGATAACTACTCCAAGCAGGCAGTTCCAATGAAAAATCTTGCTACTTTTAAGTTAGAAAAGCCATGAACCGTTTTTATAAAGCGATCGCTATCTTAGGCATCGTTACTATTCTTGGTGGGTTGACTGCTGCACGTAATTTTGGACAGATGAGTGCTAAAGAAAGTTGGCATCGCGGTGTAGAACAGACCAAACAAGGCAATCATCAGGAAGCGCTCGCTGATTACACTCAGGCACTACAGCAAAATCCCAACCAAGCCGAAGTCTACAATAACCGGGGAAATGCCAATTTTTTAGTCGGAAATCATCAAGAAGCGATCGTCGATTACACTCAAGCTTTGCAGATTAATCCCCAATTTGCTGAAGCTTACTACAATCGGGGTTATGCCCGCTACCAACTCGGAGATCGTCAAGGGGCGATACAGGATTACACCCAGGCTCTGCGCATCGATCCTGATTATCTCCAAGCCTATGGCAATCGAGGTGTGGTGCGCTCTGATTTAGGAGATCGACAAGGGGCAATTGAGGATTATAGCCACGTACTCCAGCTTCAGCCTGACTTGGCTCCCATCTATTATAACCGGGGGTTAGTCCGCCTTCAACAAAGAGACACTCAAGAGGCTGCTAAAGACTTACAACAAGCAGCAAATCTCTTTACCCAGCAAGGGAATACAGAGGCTCATCAAAAAGTCATGGAAGCAATCGCCCAGCTGAAGCAAAGTTAAGAATTGGTAATTGGTGATGGGTAATTGGTAATTTTTTGCCCAGTCAGCGTTTGGCTTTATTAAGCAATTTTTGTGATCGCTCTATCTACGGGAGAGCCGTAGCGATTGGATCTGGCAATGGGGACAGTTGCGTATGCAGTTTATGAAGGCTACTTTGTCACAAACACCGCCCGATATTTATAGCTAGATACCGCAATGTTCCACCCTTTTGCTCTCGTCAGAGTAACTAAAACAGGATAGAGAGCTACGCCGTAAATTATGTAAATTTTTATTACAAAAAATCAACGCTAAGCATAAAGGAGAGGAGTTAAGCCTGAGAGATATTTAGCAGTTGATAACTCTCAATGCGAACTCTACTTCAAATTCTACGTCTATTTCAGAAGGTGCAAGCGAATGCCAGGGTATGGGGAAGGGTTTTGTGTATGTTCTGTAAATGCTAAGTACCTGCAAAGGGTACTGTTAAAGCCTGACAAATTTAGGAAACTATAAGTGTTAGGCAATCAGGGATTTTTGGGTGGCTCGATTATGAATTTATTCAATTCTTTAGGAAGACCATGATTTTACTTATTCTGTCAGCAATTTATCTAGGAATTGCAGGAACTCTATTCAATAAATGGATCGCCTTAATCCAAAGAGATAAAACACTTTTGTTTTCAGATAAAAAACGCTGTGTAATTGTTGCGATAGTTGCTACGGTTTTCTGGCCAATAGTTGTGCCTGTATCTTATTTGGAATTATTAGATGCCCAGCAAAATATCAAGAAATTCTAATTTGGTGATGGGTGATGGGTGATGGGTGATTAGGAAAGAGCGAGCCTGTTGTACCATTACCCATTACCCATTACCAATTAACCATTGCCAATTACCCATTACCAATCACCCATCACCAATCACCCA
>DNXU01000332.1:0-4319 GCA_003505715.1 Cyanobacteria bacterium UBA8803
GACTACTACCAACCCGAAGCCTATATCCCCGTCACTGATACCTATATCGAAAAAACGGCGGCAATTAATGATGAAATTGACATGCTGCGGCACTCCGCTACGCGATCGCTTTTTGAACGGCGCGATGTAATTGTCGTGGCTTCCATTAGCTGCATCTATGGCTTGGGCATTCCCGCAGAATACCTCAAGGCATCAATTCCTCTGCAAGTGGGACTGGAAATTAACCAGCGGCAAATTTTGCGAGAGTTGGCAGCGGTGCAGTATTCCCGCAACGATCTCGATATGGGGCGAGGGCGATTCCGAGTGAAGGGAGATGTGTTGGAAATTGGCCCTGCCTATGAAGACCGCATTATCCGCGTGGAGTTCTTTGGGGATGAAATTGATGCCCTTCGTTACGTCGATCCGGTTACAGGTGAGATTCTCCAAAGTCTGGATGCCTTAAATATTTACCCGGCACGTCACTTCGTCACTCCAGATGACCGCTTGGAGGAAGCTTGTGCAGCCATTGAGGCAGAACTCCAAGAACGTGTCGCCAAATTGGAAAGTGCGGGGAAGTTGCTAGAAGCTCAGCGCTTAGAACAGCGTAGCCGCTATGACTTAGAACTGCTGCGGGAAGTCGGTTACTGCAATGGCGTGGAAAACTATTCCCGTCACCTGGCTGGACGCAGAGCGGGGGAACCGCCAGAATGTTTAATTGATTATTTCCCCAAAGACTGGTTGTTAGTGATCGATGAGTCCCACGTCACGGTGCCGCAAATTCGGGGGATGTACAACGGGGATCAAGCTCGCAAAAGCGTGTTAATTGAACATGGCTTCCGCCTACCTTCTGCTGCCGATAACCGGCCTTTGAAAGCCGAGGAGTTTTGGGCAAAGGTGAATCAATGTATTTTTGTTTCAGCTACGCCAGGAGACTGGGAACTCGAACAGTCAGAGGGACGGATAGTAGAACAGGTGATCCGCCCGACGGGGGTAGTTGACCCAGAAATTATCGTGCGTCCGACGGAAGGGCAAATTGACGATCTGCTGGGTGAGATTAAAGATCGAGTTGACCGTCACGAACGGGTGTTAGTAACAACTCTCACCAAGCGCATGGCAGAAGATTTGACCGAGTACCTGCAAGAACGGGGAATTCGGGTGCGCTATTTGCATTCGGAAATTCACTCAATTGAGCGGATTGAAATCTTGCAAGCATTGCGGGAGGGGGATTTTGATGTTTTGATCGGGGTGAATTTGCTCCGGGAAGGACTGGATCTGCCGGAGGTTTCCCTGGTTGCTATTTTGGATGCCGATAAGGAAGGATTTTTGCGAGCCGAGCGATCACTTATTCAAACCATCGGACGGGCAGCACGTCACGTTCGGGGACAAGCCATCCTTTATGCCGACAATCTTACCGATAGCATGATTAAAGCCATTGACGAAACAGAACGTCGGCGAGGCATTCAGATGGCCTACAACCGGATGCACGGCATTACACCCCAATCTATTGTTAAGAAATCCAGTAACGCAATTTTAGCCTTCTTGGAAGTCTCGCGACGCCTGAATGCCCAACAGTTGGAAACAGCTTACACCCAGGCGGACGATTTGTCCTTAGAGCAAATTCCGGAGTTAATTACCCAGCTAGAAGCACAGATGAAGGAAGCCGCTAAGAAGCTGGAGTTTGAGGAGGCAGCCAAATTTCGCGATCGCATTAAGCATCTGCGAGATAAATTACTAGGTAATTAGCGGAATAGAAGTGCCAGACTTAACCCACCTTCCGCACCCAGAAGTGTCACAATCAAGTAGAGAAGTAAAAACTTTCTCCCTCGTCCCTCTCCCTCCCTGAAATGACGGAGGATTAACAATGCAGTTTGCCCAGCGTTTACAGCCCTTGCAAACTAATGTGTTTGCTGATATGGATCGGGCGAAAGCAATAGCCAGAGCCTCTGGGAAAGATATTATTGACTTATCCTTAGGGTCTTCTGACTTACCCGCATCCCCACATACCATTGCGGCCATTGCAGCTTCTCTGCAAGACCCTAGTACCCACGGTTACTTGCTGTTTCACGGCACTCAAGCCTTCCGCCAAGCAGTAGCGCAGTGGTATACAGAGAGATTCGGCATCCCAGTCGATCCAGAAACAGAGGTGCTACCCCTCATTGGTTCTCAAGAAGGCACCGCTCATTTACCTTTAGCTATCTTGAACCCAGGAGATTTTGCTCTCTTGCAAGACCCTGGTTATCCCTCTCATGCAGGTGGGGTTTACTTGGCGAGCGGTCAAATCTATCCGATGCCGCTACTAGCCGAAAATCAGTTCTTGCCCATATTTGAGAATATCCCCACACCAGTACTGGCTCAAGCCGGGATGATGGTATTGAGCTATCCTCACAATCCCACAACCGCGATCGCTCCTCTTACTTTTTTCCAGAAGGCCGTAGCATTTTGCCACCAGCATGACTTAGTTTTAGTTCACGATTTCCCCTACGTTGACCTAATTTTCTCCGACAACACCCCACTCTCAGTTCCCCCTCTACTTGCTCCCTCCGTTTTGCAAGCTGACCCCAATAAAGACTGTTCAATTGAGTTTTTTACCTTTTCCAAGTCTTACAACATGGGTGGCTTTCGGATTGGGTATGCCATTGGTAACGCCAAGTTAATAAAAGCCTTGCGACAGGTGAAAGCTGCGATTGATTTTAACCAGTACCGGGGAATTTTAAACGGTGCGATCGCCGCCTTACAAGGGCCTCAAGACAGCGTCAAAGCCATGGTTGCCACGTTCCAAAAGCGGCGGGATACCTTCATTAAATCTTTACATCGCATTGGCTGGCAGGTTCCCGTTCCAGTCGCCACCATGTATGTCTGGGCTAAATTACCGGAACCTTGGCAAAAAGATTCCGTCAAGTTCTGTACTCAGTTAGTTGAAGCAACAGGTGTAGCTGCCTCACCAGGAGCAGGTTTTGGCAAAGCTGGTGAAGGATACGTGCGGTTTGCTCTCGTACAGGAACCAGATGTTTTAGAAATAGCGGTGGAGCGCATATCTGTATTTTTGAATGCGTAACAATACGGATTTAGCTCTATACCATAAATTCACACTAACTTCACTCATTTAGCTAAAAAAAATTTTAAGATGAATAGGAGTGCGGGCAAGAGGACTTAACTCAAGCCAAAGTGCTGAGGAAGCGTCAGTTCTACCCAACTCTCCAGGGTCTTAACATGTAAGAACTAAGTTAGCTAAATTGTCAACTTCTGGTTCCATAAAATTTCCACTTCTCAACAAAACGGAATCTAACGGAGATAACTAATGAACGGGATAATCAAGAACTGTTTTCTGGCTGCATCAGTTATGGCGAGTATCGGCGCGATCGGCAGCACCCCAGCCTTTGCTGCCTCACTGGCCAATATTCAATTCTTCGGTCCGAGTAACCCAGGGGGTTACCGAACCTATACAGGTACATCAAGTGGAAGTTTCATTCCCAACAATTCAGGTGTTGCGCAAACGGCATTGACAGGTAATGTTGCTGGTTCTAACGTTGAGCTTTGGTACACTGACGAAAACCCCACTGGTTATGTTGGTTTTACAGCTGATTTGGGTAATAGTAAAGTTAAAGTCACCAACATTCTAACGGCAGATTGGAGTGCTAACGTTGGTGGTGGAAAAACTCTGGCAGAACAATGGGTAGATGATTTACTCGCTTTCTACGCCAACTCTCCCATTACACTAACAGCTTCAGAAAAAACAGCTGGTATCCAAAAACTGCAACAGGCTGGTTTGCCTCGCGCTCACGATCCCAACATTGATTATTTCACAGAAAATAACGGTGTATTTGAACTGGGACTGTTAGGGCATTTTAATTTGGCACAAAGTATTCTGAGTGGATATACAACAGGGATTAACGCATTAGATACCAAACTCCTACAAGCTGCGCAATTGTCTCAAATTACTAATGTGCCCATCCAAATGAGCGAAATTGCCAAAGTCGAGATTGATGGCAAAGTTAAGTATGCCTATGGCTTCCAGGCAACCCCATCTGGAATCACTACCAATAATGTAGATAGTACTGATTCTTACACGGGTCTATACAAGATTCAATGGAATGCTGATCCTGCAACTTCTAAATCAGTACCAGAACCATCCGCAATCCTAGGTCTAGTGGCTGTCGGTGGTCTAGTTGCTGCCAAGCGCAAGCTGAAAAAAGCATAAATTTTCCAACTCCAACTAGCATTACTACAGGAAATTTCCGGATGCACGGGTTGACAAAAAAATTAATCCGTGCATTCGCCTTCAAAATTGAGCAAATTAAATCTTTTCAAAGGTTCAGGCCCAAATAAAAAAGTATCCAACT
>DNXU01000332.1:4497-5363 GCA_003505715.1 Cyanobacteria bacterium UBA8803
GATTATAGTTAAGGTATGGCGAACGAATCTCCTATCCCAGTTGTTGTTAATGGTGCCGCTGGCAAAATGGGCCGCGAGGTGGTGAAGGCGGTTAGTCAAGCAGAGGATATGACCTTGCTCGGTGCAATTGACCGCAATCCCCAGTACCTCGGTCAAGATGTCGGGGAAGTGGCAGGCTGTGGACTTTTAGAAATTCCGATTTTAGATGACCTGCAAGCCACATTAGTAATGGCGACTCAGGAAAAAGTGCAGGGGGTAATGGTGGATTTTACTCACCCCAGCAGCATTTATGATAACGTCCGCACTGCGATCGCCTACGGAGTCCGCCCAGTGGTTGGCACTACCGGACTCAGTCCCGAACAAATTCAAGACCTCGCTGACTTTGCCGAAAAAGCCAGCACGGGCTGTTTGATTATTCCCAATTTCTCTATCGGCATGGTATTGCTGCAACAGGCTGCCGTACAAGCCTCCCAGTACTTCGACCATGTAGAAATTATCGAACTCCACCACAATCAAAAAGCCGATGCCCCCAGCGGCACAGCCATTCAAACCGCCCAGTTACTAGCAGGGCTAGGAAAAACCTACAATCCAGCTATGGTAGAAGAAACCGAAAAATTAGCAGGTGCCAGAGGTAGCATAGCGGATGACAACATTCGCATCCATAGCGTGCGCTTACCGGGTTTAGTTGCCCACCAAGAAGTCATCTTCGGTGCCCCCGGCCAGATTTACACCCTCCGTCACGACACCACAGATCGCTCCTGTTACATGCCCGGAGTTCTCCTAGCCATTCGTAAAGTGACTCAGCTGAAGTCCTTAGTCTATGGATTAGAAAAAATTCTCTAAATGGTTGTTTGTTGTTTGTTGTT
>DNXU01000332.1:5530-5715 GCA_003505715.1 Cyanobacteria bacterium UBA8803
CCAACAACCAACAACCAACAACGCACCTATGCTAATTCCCATTACCCGTGAGAAGTTTGAACAACTTATTCCCCTGATTGCTACAGGCCCCCAATACACTTACTTCTGGGGTAACTTCCA
Organism: Cyanobacteria bacterium UBA8803; assembly: GCA_003505715.1. Taxonomy (GTDB): domain Bacteria; phylum Cyanobacteriota; class Cyanobacteriia; order Cyanobacteriales; family Coleofasciculaceae; genus UBA8803. Next base: position 5,651 of record DNXU01000332.1, read on the forward strand.
AGATTTTTTAAAGCGGCTGCTGGTTTCGGTTGTGGCTGTAGTTGTTATTTTAGTTTTGGGACTCT
>DNXU01000332.1:5742-10758 GCA_003505715.1 Cyanobacteria bacterium UBA8803
CTTGTTATTTAGCATCATTGCTGGACTGTACTGGTTTTGGGGTCCTATCTACTGGGCAAGTCGGCGTAATATTGAAATGCGCCGATACCAATACAGTGGTTTTTGGCGGGGGCGGGTGCTAGATGTGTTTGTCACAGAAGAGTTAATTGGCACAGAAGAAACCGTCAATAATCGCGGTGAGTTGGTTATTGTAGAAAACAGGGAGCGACGGCTGAATCTGGAAGTTGGGGACGAAACGGGATTTAGCACACTCCTGCAAGCACCTCTGCGCCGCACGCACAAAGGTATTGCTCCGGGTCAAACTGCTGAGATGTTGGTTATGTCCAATCAACCCGACCTATCACGTATTGCCAAAACCAGCGAGATCTATATTCCCAGGTTCGATGTCTGGGTGAGTGACTATCCTTACCTGCAACGAAACGTCTTTACTCAGGTTAGTAGCCAGTTAAGTCAAGCTGAAGAAGACGACTATCCAGCGAAGCGTGTGGTCAGGACTAAGCGGCGCAGGCGTTAACGTAATGGCGGAAGTGCCTACGAGCGGGGTAGCTGCGTATCGATTCAAAGAAAGTTATCCTAAATAATTATGCATTTTAAATTTTCACCAAAAATTCTGCACAGGCTGGGAGAAGAACTCGTTCCGAATCCAGACCAGGGAATTATCGAATTGGTAAAGAACTCTTATGATGCTGATGCTACCGTATGCACAGTAGAACTTGTCAATATTAGTGCCCTAGGTGGTTCGATTATTATTTCAGATAATGGTGTCGGTATGGATAAAGATGCCATTAATGAGGGATGGTTAGTGCTAGGCCGTTCAAAAAAAGCCAATCGTGAAGTTACTCAATTAGGTCGCTTACCTGTAGGTAATAAAGGATTAGGCAGGTTAGCTGCACTACAAATGGGATCTCAAGTAATCTTAAAAACTAGACCTAAATATGAGCCAGCAATTGAATATTTTCTAACAATTAATTGGCATGATTTTGAGGATGCTGATGTAGTAGAAGATGTTTCTTTTGATATCCAAAAAAGTAGTACGCATAAAGGGCATGGAACTGAAATTGTAATTAGTAATATTAAAAATATATTTAATAAACGCGACATCCAAAGACTAGCTAGAGAACTTCTGTTGTTAGCAGATCCATTTGCTAGTCAAGCTGGTTTTCATATTCAACTTATTGCGACCGAATTTTCTGAGATCGAAAAACAAGTAAATAATGCTTACTTTAGTGATGCTGAATATCATTTGAAAGCTCATATAAATGAAGAGGGAATTGCTGAGGTAAGCCTACTAGACTGGCAGGAAAACGTAATTTTTCATGCAGAACATAGTGAACTTTCGCAAGAATCTTACAAGACACCTCCAACAGAATTTGAATTGTGGGTATTCTTGCTAAACCCCCAAAGTTTTTCAGCTAGGAGTGCTTCTACTTCTACCAAACAAGTTAGAGAATGGCTTGCTCAAGTAGGTAATGTTCGTCTATATCACCGAGGACTGCGGGTAAAACCCTATGGCGATCAAGATGATGATTGGTTGAAATTAAATTATGCACGATCTAGGAATCCAGAAGTTCGTCCTTCAACCAAAACAGTTATTGGGAGAGTGATCGTTAATGACCCTAATGATAGGTTACTTCAGAAAACTGATAGACTTGGTTTTATTGAAAATGAAGCTTTTTTAGAGTTAAAACGTTTCGCAATTGATGTCTTGGAATGGATGGCAAAAGAAAGGCTTAAAGTTACTGAGATGCAAAGAGAAAAAGTTAAGGAACAAGTTCCTCGTGATATCACAGAAGCTAAAGCAAGAATTGAAAAAGTTATTGAGGCAGAAGTTCCTAAAGAATCTCGCATTAAAGTCCGAGGAGCTATTCAACAATACGAAATTGTAACAGAGCGTGAAACAAAGTTATTACGTGAAGACCTTCAGTTGTATCGTAGTCTAGCTACAGCAGGAACAACAGCAGCAGTTTTTGCTCACGAATCTGGTAAACCAGTCAATTTAATTGAAAAAGCAGCTAAGAGAATAGAAAAAATAGGCAAAAAATTACTGTTAGAAAAGTATGATGAATCTTTGGGAGATCCAGTGGCAATGCTTTATAAAATAAGTAAGTCATTGCTACGTTTTGCTAATTTCCCACTGCATCTGTTAAAACGAGAAAAACGTCGTGCAGGTATTGTAGATGTACATACTGTTATTGAAGATGTTGTTGCACTTTTTCAAAGTTTTTTTGAGGATGGCAAAATTGCAGTTATCCAAGATAAGGTTGATGCTAAACCTTGCATTTATGGAAGCACTGCTTTGCTAGAAGCTATTATTACAAATATTTTGACAAATGCTATAAATGCTTTTAATGTTGAAGGTGGACGCATAGAAGAACGGAAAATAGTGATTAGAACTGAAACTGAAGGAGATTATTTAAAAATTAAATTTTTAGATAACGGTTTAGGAATTACTAATCTAAAATTAGACGAAATTTGGATACCTGGTAAAACAACCAGAGAAGGTGGTACAGGTTTAGGATTGACAATTGTGAAGGATTCAGTAACTGATCTGGGAGGAAGGATAAAAGCAATTGCAAAAGGTGAATTAGGCGGAGCAGAATTTATTGTAGAATTAAGAATGGTGGAAGATTAAATTTTATGGCTGTAACACAAGTTTTTAGAGAAAAAACCATAGCTATAGTTGATGATGATACTGCACAATCTAAAGCAACAGCTTGGGAAATAGAGGACGCAGGTTATCAACCATTTTTATTAGATGAAGGATCTTTTCACACTGTCGATGAATTGGTATCTCTGATTAGAGAAAATGCTCAAGGTGCTGTGTGCGATCACCGGCTGAGTAATTCTGGATTTGCTAACTTTTATGGAGCAGAACTAGTTGCAGCTTTATATGACCTGAGATTTCCCTCGTTGTTAATAACTCAATACACAGAGATGGATACATCTTTCTCAATTAGAAAATGGAGACATAAAATACCTGTACTACTAAGTCGAGAAGAAGCTGATGCTTCAAATATTACTAAGGGAATTGAAGTTTGTAGATCAGAACTTTCTGGTAAAATACCAAGTACCAGAAAATCTCGTAGAACGATAGTTAGTATTACTAATATTGATGAAGAATCTGGCGAAACTGTTGTAGATGCTTTTGTTCCGGCTTGGAATCCCTATAAGGCTGTTCGTTTTCCAGCTATTCTTGTTCCTGAAAATTTGAGGGATGCACTAAAGCCTAATGTCTGTTTATTTGCTCACGTAAACACAGGAGCAGAAAAATCTGATGACCTGTATTTCGAGAAATTTGAATTAGCACCTGAACCAGATGAAGATGATGGACTCGCCTGAACTGATTATTTTAGATGTTGGACATGGAAATTGTGCGTTAATCAGAGATGCAAATGATTTAATTGTTATCGACTGTCCACCTGGAGGTACGTTGGCAGAAACTCTTGAACATCTATCTATTAAAGAAATTTTACATATCCTCATCTCCCATTCTGATGCAGATCATATTGGAGGTATAATTGACTTACTTTCAAATGAAGATCTTAAAGTTCACAACGTACATATAAACCCTGATGCGATTAAGAAAAGTAATGTTTGGCTAGCTTTACGTACTGCTTTAAAAGACGCACGCCAACGGGGAACTAAAGTTTCACCTGAATTGACAACAACAAAAACAGGAAGCTTGACCATTGGTGCAGTTAATATCGAAGTCCTTGCGCCAACACCTGAATTGATTTTAGGTGGTGCTGGAGGAACAGATTTACAGGGGCGGAGATTAACGTCTAACTCAATATCAACTGTTATCGGTATAGTTCACAATTCTCACAGAGTGGCCATACTAGCAGCAGATGTTGATAAGGTAGGATTTGAAAATCTGATTCAAGACCAAAAGAGTTTGAGCGCTGACATACTTGTTTTTCCTCATCATGGTGGAAGACCTGGAAGTGCAGATGCTAAAACATTTGCCCAGCAATTTTGTAATTTTATCCAACCAAAGCTAATAATCTTCTCAATTGATCGTAATCGTTTTAACAATCCTCGCACAGAAATAATAGAGGGATTGCGTTCTGCTTTGCCAGATGCTCATATTTTATGCACTCAGTTATCTCAACAATGCGCTGCTAGTCTTCCTGATTCCAAACCTACACATTTAGGTGTACTTCCTGCTAGAGGGCTTATCAGTAATAGCTGTTGTGGAGGAACTATTGCTATTAAAATAGATGGTAGTAGGACAACCTATGCTGAGATAGCTTTACATAAAGAATTTGTTGATCGGGTAACTAGTCCAATATGTCGAAAGTTTTAAGTACTCAGTACATAGTCACTCCCACCTCTTAAATCTGTTAGAGCAGAGTTAAAATTTAACAAGGAATTGAGAAAATAAATTTTTATTGCAATTTCATTCTTCATTCCTCCCAAAGGGAAACTCTGCTCTAACATACCATTGATGATTTTCATGAACGAGCAGTGTGAGCTGAGATACTGTAAAGTTAAATTCCAACGGTCGATGCTCAAATTCCGGCCATGCGGCTCGAAAGTTCTGCTTGGTCAAGTCTTTATAAGCACCGGTGATGTGAGGGCTATAGGGACGGCGTTGAGAGTCAGGGTGGACAATTCCTAAGGATGTCTCTAGATAAGCAGCCAAAGAGCTTTGCACAGCTATTAACTCTGGAGTTTTGATGACATTAATATAAATTACGCGAGGCACAAACGCGCCAAATCCCTTCAGGATAATCGGCACCGGACTCTGGGACTCGGTAAAGGTTCTCAGGGATTGTTCTAAAGTTGGTAATTCATCCAGCTGCCATTCAAACGGTGGTTGCAAGGTAATGTGAGGCGGAGATGTCTGAGCACCTCGGCTGGAGTAAACTTGAGCGAAGTACTCTTTAATCTCATTAGTGCAATCCTGAATTTGTTGAGGGGGTAACAGGGCAATAAAAAAGAGACGTTTCATAGTAAATAATACGGGAATGGGGAATGGGGAATGGGTAATGGGGGATGGGGAATGGGGAGTCG
>DNXU01000628.1:0-7344 GCA_003505715.1 Cyanobacteria bacterium UBA8803
GAGGGTGTGGATTGGACAATCCGCCCGAAGGGTCGGATAGTCCTGTGTTAAGAACCTCCCACTTTTAAGTGGGGGAGTCTCAGCAAAACTTTTCGTTGTTGGCTTCAAAACTCTTGTTGACTCAAAGTTTGCCTAAGTTGACGAATAGCGGCGCTGGTGTTCCGTTCATAGGCAATTTGTCTGTATTGCAAAATGATTGCTTGCAGGTCTATCCCAGAGAAATAGCGACTGTGAGATTGCAGCAGATATTCTGAGTTTTGTAGTTGGTAAATTGCTAATTGTTTCCGAAATAACCAAACCTCTGGAACTCGGTAGGGGAGATAGTCGTTCACATCTGAGTAACTAGTGATATCAATTTCTAATACCAGATCAGGTAGTGGCTCCATTTGCCAATCGATTCGCTCTTTGCCCGAAACCGCTTCCCAATTGTCGATGTAAAAACAGTAGTCTGGTTTGATGCCGCTTTCTTGAGGCAGTTCCATCGTTACAGGTGTAAAAGAATCGTATTCCAGCTTGATGTGATCCAGTAGCACCTTAATCACATCGGCTATGAGACTAACATCGCGTCCATGTTTGGGTAACGGAGACATGAGTAACACTTCTTCATGGCAGTATTTGATCCGAGGAATGGAACCATCGCCACGCTGTTGGCATAAGCTTTGATACGCTTGCCAACTGGCGGGCATTCGCAGGACACTTCCAGGGGGTAGCTGAATTTTTTCCGGTGAGACGATCACGAACATAGCGTTTTTCCGGTGGCTCTGGCGTTAATCAATTGGCACGGATACGAGAATTTCTGTTCCTTGCCAATTCTACTGTCGATCGCTTCTAAACGAGTCTAGATGCGTTGGAGAGTCTTCGATAATGAAATGCTGATACCAAGTTGCGGTCAAACGTAGTACTGTCTCTTTCCCCCCATCTCCCCATCGGCTAGGTCTACTATCTTTGAATGCAACTCGGTATGAGGGAGTAGAAAGGGGGGTTATAAAAGCGGATTTGGTATTTAGGCATGAAAAAACCCGGTATTAACCGGGCCGCACTACCATTTGGTTAGTAACTTACAAAATTCCTTAAAGCTTGACTATTAATTTAATGACAAAAGCCCAAGCCGATGCTACTTTGTAAGACCGCAGGTGAGTGGGCAAGCTGCATAAACCGGAGCTTGCAGAACATCAGGCTCACCATGCAACCAGTGTAACCAACGAACTTCCTTGGGATTAACACCTTTCAGGCTTAATACTGCTGCACCGACTAGAACTAGCAAAATATTAGCTCCAATCAAGCTACCTGCTACAAGTAAAACCGCACTAACGGGCAGAACCGATTGTAAAGAAATTGCCATAATTGCGCCGATGGTAACCATTAATACCACCACGGGAAACCCTACAACCAGCAAGCAAACCGTCAATGTAAACGTCCAAATCAGGAAGCTTTTGACCGTTGCTAAAGAGGAGGTCTTTATTAAATTCTCACGAGTAGTCATTTCCATGATTCTTGCTCCTGTAGCCGTTAAAAAATGAAGTTTACCGAAAACGCCTTTAATCAATCCTTAAGGATCGAGATGGGTGAAAATCAGTATAGTGAAACTTTTTATGGAAATGAGCCTGTTTTTAAAAAAAATTTACAATCGAGGGGAAACATTTATGGATCGGAATTGTTTCCTAAAACACCATCTAAGTCCCGCCCCCCATCGCTCATCTTCCTTTAGAGGGATGTTAGTTCTTGAGATTTTCAGGCTTTCAGGCCAATCCCACTGCTGCCCGAATCTATGAGCCGTTGATATGTACGAGGCATCTGAATCGCGCTTCTTAATATTTCTTATAAATTAGAACTAGCATTCTCATAATTTGATGAGCAGTAGAGGGAATACTCGATCGCATGGCATTAGCTGTGGATTTAAAAGGTCATTAAAACCTTGGAATATGCGATCCCAAAGATTTTTCAGTCGATGGGAAATGCGATCGCCTCTCCGGCAAATAGGGAGCAGGACGTAACCTATTTAACAGTTCCATCTTCTCAGGAAGCCTTAGCAGCCATGAGGGACTAAGCGGCAATTGTAAATATTCCTTGGTTTTTGCAAAGAATTATTCAACCTTATCTAGCTAAAAAGCAGTAAAATCCTTGTCTTAGCTGAAGTCCACCTTTATTCAGCAAGCCCTACTTAGTCCTTACTTTGTAGAGACGTTCCGGCGGAACGTCTCTGGGGCTAAACTTTCTCCCCCCAAGGTTGGGGGGCCGGGGGGGCAAAATACCTAACTCCTGATACCATTAAAACGCTGGCGGCGAACTAAGCGATCGCCCACCTCCTGCTTCTTCAAAAATTACTCCGTTGGAAACGCTTTGCAATAAGTCTCGTTGTTCTTGCTTCTGTTTCTCATCAGCACTGTCGTTAATGATGATTAGAGTAGCCGAAACTTGGTTGGTATCGTTGGCGTGAGGAAACGAGATAATGCAAAGATTGATACTGTGTTGTTTTTGACTTCCGCGAGACAGTAAGATGCGATCCATATAGTCTTGCTTGCGAGCTTTCTCATCTTTGACTTCTAAAGCTGCATCAAACCATTCAGCAAAATTACCCCCTTCGATCAGAATTAAGTCACGCACGGACTTGCCTTCAATGTCTCTTACACCCAGCAGCGTCTTAGCAGGTTCATTGGCTAGGGTGATGTTACCAGTTTTATCCGTAAACAGCACGCCACTAGAAACGTTAAGTACTAAATCTCGCTGTTCTTGCTGCTGTTGCTGGACGGTATAGAACAGCTTGGCATTCTGAAGTGCCACACCTGCTTGAATATTAAAAGCCTCCATGAATTCTAAATCATTGCGATCGAAACTCGCTTTCCAGCAATCAGGGGCTTGAGGCCAATCTGCGGGATTATATAGGGGTAAGTCGCCCTGTTTGTTTTTGTTGACCAGTTGAGTTACGCCAATTAACTCGCCATCCCCATTAAATACGGGCATACACAACAAGCTACAGGTACGATAGCCTGTCATCCGATCGGTTTGTTTAGCTGTATTGGAATTGGGATGATCGTAGAGGTCAAAGGGAATAATCAGCGGCTTACCCGTAGTGGCGACTTGACCAGCAAAACCTGCTCGTTTGGAAATGCGCAATTCTTTTAACGTACCATCAGCCAGAGGAATTTTCGTCCACAGCTCATCGCAATCGCTATCTAACAACCATACCGTGCTGCGATCTGCATTCATCAGCTTCTGGGCTTCATCCATCACTTTTTTCAGGGTTTCTTCTAAGTCCAAGTTGCTCTGACCGAGGGATTGGATCGCACTCATCAGCGCTGCTGCTGCTCGTTGTTTTTGGGCGGCTTTATAAAACAACCGAGAGGACTTGAGAATGAGCTGAATTGAATGAGCAAATTCCGCTAAAAGTGTCTCATCCGCTGTAGTGAAGCCATGAATATCAATGCGTTCGTGTAAAGGAGCATCTGGATTAGGAGAGGGCTTTAACTTATTGATTAATTGCACGACCCCAACTAAATTATCTTGATCGTCCACCAAAGGCAATGCCAGAATCGTGTAAGTTCGATATCTGGTTCTCTGATCGGATATCCTCGCCATGTGAGAGCGCGGATCGTCATAGAAATCGTGAGGAATATTGACAATCTGCCGGGTTTGGGCAGTTTCACCTGCAATGCCTTGACCCATGGGCACGCGAATTTCTAAGGGCAAGCCATCATTACCCTTGGCAACAATAGACCAAAGTTCGTCCTTATCTTCATCTAACAAATAAATTGTGGTGCGGTCAGCCCCTAGCAATTCAGCAATTTTAAGGGTAATGGAACGCAACATCTGGTGGAGAATAGTGTCAAACCCTTGACTACCCAACATAGTGTCCATCATGGACAGGGTTTGATTAACAACGCTAAAATCTAATTCTAAATTGGAAACGATATATTTAAACCCTTCTGGGGTAAGTTGGTCGAGAAACTCATAGACAGTTTCCTTGGTGGTAGCAGCTAAAGCTAGATTGAGTTTGCCCTGTTTGCGGGCTTCAGAATACTTTTGAATTTCTTCTAAGGTTTTTTGAACTTTCCGTTTTTCTGATTCTTGGCTGGCACTCAAAAACTGGTAATCGCGATCGCTCAAGCTGCGGTTTAAAGCCCAAGCCAAGGCATCGCGCAATTTCTGCCCGCGCAATAAGTAAGAATCATCCTGGCAATTGGACGCAAACCAACCAGCAATCTCCTCACCATAGGGACGTAAATTAGCTAAAGCCTTGTCAACCCAGTTTTGATGAAACACCGCAGCATAGATGCGGTTGTAGGCAGTTAATTTTCCCTGCTGACTAGCCACCAAACCAGATAGCCGCAATTCTATCTGTTCGGGACTGTCATCAGCGAGAATTTCTCCCTGTTGTAAAATTTGTTGGTACAGTCCCAGGAGACGAGCCGCATGTTTGTCATGGCTGAGAATGCGCTCCCGGATCGTCCTGAGGTGTTCCGGCTCATCGGAGGCTTCCCAATTCTCAATGACTTGCGATCGCACCAGTTTTTCCACCTCCTCTGCTTCAGCACCAGAGGGAATAGTAGCTTCATAGTTACGGACTAGTTGACACAACTTCTGGGTGAGAAACGGTTGCCCCCCCGTCCAAGCCAATACCTCTTTAAGGACAGCTTGGGGGTTACTAACCTTTCCCTTCAATCCTGTGGCTAATGGTTTAGCTTCGTTAAAGGCAAAACCCTTCAGTTGAATAGCTCGACCAATATTAAACGGCGTCCGCTTTTTGTCTCGAATTAAATCAGATGGTGTTGCTACCCCCAGCAAAGCAAAGGTGAGGCGCTGATATTCTGGCTTATCCACTCGTTGGTTGTAGCATCCTCGGATAAAGGCAAAAAAATCATCGGTTGGAAAATTCAGGCTGAGAACGCTATCAATTTCATCGATAAAAATAACGATATTTTGGGCAATAGACTTCAGCAATACCCCTTCAATAAACTCTCGAAATCGCCCTAAGGCCGAGAACATTTCATGTTCGCGCCACCAAATCCGTAAATTGACATCTAACTCGAAATCATTAACCAAAGCGCGGATAATATTGGCATACCACTGATCCAGGGTGACATGGTGAGTCCCGTCCATAGAAAGGTCAATAGCAGCACAAGCCGTTCGCTCTTGTTGCAACTTGCGCATCACTTGCACTCGCAAGCTAGATTTACCAGTTTGCCGGGAGTTTAATACATAACAAAACTCCCCAGCTTTAAGTCCCTCATAAAGTTCCTCATCTGCCCGCCGCCGGACGTAACTCGGAGCCTCTGGTGGTAAAGTGCCGGAAAAAATATATTCGTAATTCACAGTTACTTTGCTCCTAATTAAGGAATGTAGAGGCTAACCGAGCATACCAAGTCATGAAGAACTAATTTTTAAAGGCGATCGCGAAAATACCGACGATACAAATCGCAGCTTGGCATTACGCTATTGTCTTGCAGCTTCACCAGTCCCATACTGTGTAACTTAAATACTTGAGCGGACTCAAGGGTGACCCAACCTTCTGTTTTAACAACTTCAATAAAGGCGGCTGCAAGTTCTGGATACTGCTGAAGAGTTCCCAAATGCCGTCGCAGGTGGTTGCTGTAAATTCCTGCTTCTGTGGGAGCAGCTTGTAACAACTTTTGCAGGGTGATATCTCCAGATTGAATGCGTTCTAAGGCTAGCTGGATGAGATAGGGATGTCCTCCTACCATTCCCATCAATTGCTCAACTTGAGGCGCTGTCCAATTAAGTCCGTGACGCTGGGCTAAATTTAGGACTTCATCTAGACTCAACTCAGGTAACTTAACGACTAGTCCAACACCGCCGAGAGGGGAGTAATTAATATCCAGCGAACTATAAACATCGGTGGAATGAACGATGACCAAGCGTAGTTGTTTCCAGAGGGCACTATTGCGATCGCCTCGCTTGGCGATATCATTCCAACCTCGCAGTAGGCGGCAAAAATCAATGGCAATGGTGGGATGTTCAAACACCAGATCGACCTCATCCAATGCCAGTATCAAAGGACTGTCTATGCTTGGCAGCAGATACTCTTGAAAGTAACCCGTCGTATTAGTATTGCAGCCATAAATATCGTCCCAGTAATAATCCAACTTATTGGGCAACCCCAAATTCTGACCGACGCTGGCACATAACCACCGGGAGAATTGGGGTAAGTCGGCAAAGACGGTACTATCCGCTAGAGCAAAGGTTAACGTGAGGGCTTGATAGCCTTGCTTCCTAGCTCGATCCAGCACTCGTTCCAGCAGTAAGGTTTTGCCCATCTGCTGAGGAGCTTTAATGCGGATCAGGGCACCGGGTTTGACAATTGCTTCATAACATTGAGACTCATAGGGCACTCGCTCTACATAAACAGTAGCATCTACAAGTTCTTGAGAATTCGGCAAGTTTGGCTCTGGAATGAAAGGAGTATATTCACTTAACAACTCCGGATTTACTAATTCCGGCTTGTATTTAGCAAAGAGCGCTATCAGTTGAGGGCGGAGGGAGTAATGTTCACCTGGATCGTTTTTTAGCCCAAATTTGCCGCAAAGTTCTTGAATGTGTTTTCTAACCGTTGCTTCCGTAATTTGTAATGCCTTAGCAATCCCTTCATCGCTCTCGCCAGCTAACATTTTCAGCAATATCTTTTTCTTTTGAGGGGTTACCTCTTCAAAGGTGCCGTTAAAATCCTGTTGATTCATGTCCCCTGAGAGCATTTAAAGAGCATTTAATTTGTGCCAATCGAGCCTATGAGTAATCGCTTGTGTTAGCCTAGCGTTTCATCTGCTGTGAGAAATTATCTCAAGTTTACTTACTCTAGTTGTTACTCCTATAAAGCAGACAAGCTACTACCTGACGAGATTGTGTTGATGCCTCATGGAGAAGCACCCTATGTTCTAGCCTAACTAACAGATCCGCCACAGATAGGATTGTGAGGCTTTTTACACAAAAAATATAGTACTAATGTACTTGTGAGTCTTTCTGCACAAATTCTCTCTCTAGAGCCAGGGCGGGATAAGGTTAAATTGTGGTCAATCAACCCTCAACAAAGAATACAGAAGTTCAGTAGTTCAGAAGTTCAGAATTTTCGGTGTCCTCTACCCTCTACCTGCGTTCGGACTTCACAGCACTAGCCACAGGCAAAAAAGGAATTAAGTGTATGACAACCTTACTGTTTTATCCAACAGAGACGATTATTAATGCCTGTGCTGAACGCCTGCAAGCGGGCTACCGCAGCACTTACGGTAGACTCAAACCCAACTACGCTGAGATCATCGGTTGGGCTGCCAACATGGCGCTAGAAAACATTGCCAACAGCGATGCCCTTTATCACAACGTCGAACATACCATCCT
>DNXU01000628.1:7466-8026 GCA_003505715.1 Cyanobacteria bacterium UBA8803
TGGCTACGTCAAGGGAGTTTGTCAGAACGACCGGGTCAACGAGCGGCTGTATGCTACGGGAATGCAGGATGCCATGCTTTCACTGCCAGTAGGTGCTACTGATGCCAGCCTTACTCCCTATCATGTAGACCGGGGAAAACTCTTTATTGCGGAACGTTTTTGGGGTCACAACCTAATTGATACCGAAGTCATCCAGCAAAATATTGAGCTGACCCGTTTTCCGGTGCCAGGGGATGAGGAGCATCAAGACACTGTTAACTATCCCGGTTTAGTCAGAGCAGCCGATTTAATCGGTCAGCTTGCCGACCCGCGCTACTTGCAAAAGATTAGTGCATTGTTCTGGGAGTTTGAAGAAATCGGCACCAACAAGACCTTAGGTTACCACCATCCCGACGATCTGCGTCGGAATTACCCAGCCTTTTACTGGAATGTAGTCTATAGCTACATCCAACCTGCATTGCGCTACCTAGAGATGACCATCTCCGGCAAGCAGATTATCGCCAATCTCTATACTAATGTGTTTCGAGCCGAACACGGTTATAGGGATGAGGGATGAGGGA
>DNXU01000293.1 GCA_003505715.1 Cyanobacteria bacterium UBA8803
ATTCCCGACTCCCGATTCCCGACTCCCGATTCCCGATTCCCCATTCCCGATTCCCGATTCCCCACCCTGTACTGCTACAACCTTAAACCCAACCACGAATTTCTACATCGGTGAGACTGCGTTCTAACTTGACGCACTCTGCTTCAGCGGCTTGTAAAATATGTTTCATCATGACTGGTTCTCCAGCCTCGGCTGCTGCAAAGGCTGCATTCAAGGCAATATTGCGAATATTGCCGCCAGCGACGTTCAAATTGCCTAATTTATTAAAATCTAGTTTCTTAGTTGGCGTCCGTTCCGGAAAAATACGCTGCCAAATCTGGACTCGCGCTGAGCCATCGGGGAAAGGAAATTTGATGCTAAAACGGATGCGCCGTAAAAAAGCCTGATCTAAAGATTCCTTGAGGTTGGTTGTTAAAATGGCCAAACCTTGATAAGCTTCCATTCGTTGTAGTAAATAGCTCACTTCTACATTGGCATGACGGTCGTGGGAATCTTTGACTTGAGTGCGCTTGCCAAATAAAGCATCGGCTTCGTCAAATAGCAAAATCGCTCCTCCTGTTTCCGCTGCATCAAAAATTCGCCGCAGATTCTTCTCGGTTTCTCCGATATATTTACTCACAACGGCACTGAGATCGATGCGATAAAGATCTAAGCGCAATTCTTTGGCTAGCACTTCTGCGGCCATGGTTTTTCCCGTCCCACTGGCTCCGGAAAAAAGAGCGCTGATGCCTAATCCTTTAGCTTCTTTTCCGGCAAATCCCCACTCTTGATAAACTTTAGCTCGCTGGCGGACGTGGATAGAAATATTTCTGAGTACGTTTTTTTGTTGTTCGGGTAATACTAAATTATCCCAAGTGGCAATAGCCTCAACTCGTTGGGCTAAATCTTCTAAACGGGGACGGGATTGAGTGCGGCAAAATTCCCACAAGTGATTGAAAAGGGGAGATGGGGAAGCCTCGGTTGGGGGGGGAGGATTGGTGGTTTTGGATTTGCGATTGCGGCTGGGAGGTGAGGAGGTTTCTTCTAGTTCTGTAATCTTTTCTTCTAGTGATGTTTGGTTTGCTAGTTCGGCGTGATTGAGGGATAAACAGGCAGCTTGAATGGTAGTAGTGCTAAGGTTGAACTGGGAGACTAGTCGATCAATATGTCCGTTTAATTGGGCAGCTACTGAGCCAAGGTGAGATTGCCAAATATCTCGTTGTTCGCTGTGGGTAGGTTGATTGACATCGAAAACGAGCGTCAGGCGTTGGCATTGACGCTGCCGTTCTTGAGTGCTGATAATTAGGGGNNGCGGGAATATTTAGCCCTTCAATAAACTGGAAAATCGCAAATTCGCGGCTGCTATCGGCTAGGTTGATGTCATCGCAGTCGAGTAAGATGGCACTATTACTTAAGATTGCTTCCCGCCAACAGTTTTGCATGAGGGAATTAAGTTCGTTAGGGTTAGCGGGCAGAATAGCAGCTGAGATGACAAATAGCTTAAAGCTGAGATGGGCAGAGGCGGTTGAGGCGATCGCATACTTGGTTACTATTTCTGAGCCGCACAGTTGCACGACAGGCATCTTCCCAGTTTGCCTAGATTGCGACCAAGTGGCGATTAGTTGTTCGGCTATTTTCTGGTGTGAGGGCGGGAGAGAGCTAGAGCCGTTAGTTTCTAGTTGGTATTCTTTAAGGATGCCAGCGAGTTCATCATCCAGACAGGGTTCACCGACTATATAGCACAGAATGCGTTGGTTAATCTTGAGCGGAGATTGGGTTAAGGTGCGGCTCGGTTCGATTTCGATGAGTTTCCAGAATTGTAATGGGGTTTGGGAGGAAAGAATGCGCAAACTAGTATCTTGGAAAATAGATAAAGCTAAACCTAGGGTGGGATAATTGCGTTCTAAAGAGCCTTGGGCTTGAGCGCACAACTGCTCAAAGTTGGGGTCTAGTTCCCGGCCAATACATAATAAAAGGATATTCCGCTCGAAAAAAGACAGTTTGAAGATATTACAGAGTTGATCTAGGGCTGAGGGGGTATGGTGTAAAACCGCTAAAGCTTCTGGAGCTAATTTCGTTTCGGAGAAGATTGGAACGGGCTGATTTTGGATGTGCGTGATGCGAGCAGCTAATGCCTGACGAATCGGATTTAATGATGTCAGCAAGTATTGTAGGTTAGCGTGATACCAGGTGGGAAGTGCTGGGATAGCCATAAGTACCGATTAGGTATCTGAATGCAATCTCCCCTAGTGTTAAAGTCTATTTCAATTTAGACTTAGAGGGGGGATATATATCATATAATTTCCCCACTATAAAGTATCTTAGGCCAGGTTGGGCATAAGTCGCAACCAGCCACTAGTGGTTAAAAGTACATAGCGAGTAGCTCAAGTCCGTTAAAAAACTCTTTTCGCCCAGNNTCGCCCACTTCGCCCAACAGAGACGGCATCATTTATCAACCCTTGCCAAAGAAAAGTTCTGCCTGGACTCCGGCTTCAGTTCAGAAAAAGAGTAAGAGTTTCTCCAAACCGGGTAGTTCTGCTGTACAGCCAAAACGGGATAGTAAATCTGACTCCCAGGGAATACCCAGCTACTCTAAAGCTCCACTGGATTTGTTGACGGCTAATATTATGCTGTCTGTAGAAAATAAAGAGCCGGAACAATCAGAAAATGTAACAGTGCAGCGGCAATCTGAGGCAGGGGGAGTAGCATTGACATTG
>DNXU01000639.1:0-1214 GCA_003505715.1 Cyanobacteria bacterium UBA8803
AAAACTCCCGAGCCACATCATCTCGTTCGTTGGGTTTAATTTGCGCGATCGCCTGTTGTAGTTCTGGTTCCATCTGATGGGGGGGAATGCGATCGTGATGCAGGGATCTACCAAATAACTGGCGTCTTTCCTCTCGGGAAGAACGCTGAGCAAAGTCATCAAAGTTTTGGTAATCTTGGGCTGGCTCGTCTGAAACAGTTTCCAGCGTTTCCCTATTTCCCCTAGCCAAATCTTGCATAATTTGGCGTTTATACTCTTCACTACTGCTCATGAGTTGATCTCCTTGTGTTCTCTGGCTGGTTCAGCCTCACTGATAGGTGACTTGATTTGACTGAGTATCGTACCGAGCGGTTAAAATCAGTTGTTTATCAGGTGCATACATCAAGACTGTTAAATCCCGGTTGGGAAAGTTTTGCCGAAATCCCTGGACTAAAGACTTAGCCAATGGCTGAACTTCATTAGGTCTGACTTGAGGCGTAATAACGACACCTAATTTATTGTTGTCACGTACATAGGCGTCGCTTACTAGCCCTCTGGCTGTCTGAACCACCCAGCCGCCAAACTCTTGACCCGCTCCAGTATTACCGCGTTCCAGTTGCGCATAACTTGCACCAGAATTTGATGCTGTTGGAACGTTAGATTGACTGGTTTGGTTTGGGGCGGCACAACTTGTGGTTAGCACCAAGACTAAAGTAAAAGCTAACGCAGTTAGCAATTTTTGGCTTCTTTTTAAAAAACTCATAAAACTCAAAGCGAACACCTCCTGGCAATTTATCTATTTGATAGAAAATTTTAGATTTTAGATTCGAGATTAACATCTAAAATCTAAAATCTAAAATCTAAAATCTAACTAGTCAATTGCTCTTTTGGCTTTGTCTTTGACATCTTCGACAGCATGACGAGCTTCGGCTTCAGTTTGCTTAGCTCTACCTTCTGCCTTATCTTCAGGATCGCCCGTGATATTACCCAGAGCTTCTTGAGCTTTGCCTTCCATATTTTTGGCAGTGGCTTTGGCTCTATCTTCAGTACTCATATCTTGTTTTTTCCCTTTCTTTGAACGAGTTAATTAGCAAAGAGAATTTTTTAATTTCCTTGCTTTTGTATCCAATTTAACTGAATAATCTTTTATACTCGTCCGTCTGTGGATATATTAGTTAAATGTTATTTTTATTCCTCAAGCAGGGCGGGTTTCGACTACGCTCAACCCTAGGTTT
>DNXU01000639.1:1391-6127 GCA_003505715.1 Cyanobacteria bacterium UBA8803
TGACTACGCTCCACCCTAGGTTTAGACTGCGCTCTACCCTAGGTTTAGTTGTAGGATGAAATTTGATATTTATAGCAATAGCCAAGAGTCTTAGGGCAAATTCCTATATGTATCCTTTCCAGGATAAGCTTAGACTGTCCTAACACTTATATCCGTTGCTATATAAAAACTGCCACCTATCTACGCGGGTTTATCAGCAAGTCTCCAAACCTCTTCTAGCTTCTGAAGCCACTTGCTCAACTGCATCATTTGCCAGAGCTTCTAGGGTCAAGCGTGCTTCTGAACCACCAAGTCTAGCTAGTGCCTGTGCTAGTCGGTAGCGAATTTGCCAGTCAGGATCTGTGGCATAGGGAATCAAGAGAGGTACGGCACGCACATCACCTAACTCTCCCAAAGAACTAATTGCCGCAGTTTGAATCAGGCTGACCTCGGAGGTGAGTGCTTCCTCTAGAATGGAAAAAGCCCGCACATCGCCGAGTTCTCCCAAAGCCGCAATAATACTGAATTGCAGTAACCACTCAGAACTCTGGCGATAAAGCTGCTGCAAATCGTCAAAGGCTTCGGTAAACTTTAAGGCGGCTAAGGCGTCAGCAGCGGCGGCTTGTACATCTGTTTCCGAGTCATTCACGAGGCGATCGCGCAATATTGCCAACGTTGTTGGTAAATCCTGATTGCCTAGAGTATCCAGCTGACTGACTGCTGCATACCGGACGCGAGCATTGCTATCATTCACAACGGGTTGAATTAACTCAAATGCTACTGAGGGGTCTAGCTGGCGTAGCTGATTAACCCCACTGATGCGATTGCCAAAGTCCTCAGAACTCAGCAACTGTTGGACAGATTCACGATTAACAGTCATTAGTAAATTTTTACTCTTCTAGTTCAGCCACCATGGCTCGCACGATATCAGCAGGGGTAAGGATACCAATCACTTTACCCTCATCATTCGTGACTGCCAAACGACGGATTGATTTTTCCTGCATCAGCTTAGCGGCTTTGCGCAAGGGTTGATCGGGTTTGACGCTTATGGGATCGCGACTCATCACTTCCCCAACAGTTTGGCCTAGAGCCTTATGAAGTTCTTGATCGTAACGAGCGGGATTTTCCAAGTAAATCACACTGTCGAGAAATACGATGTAGACTGGTGGCTCTACTCCTGTCTCTTGCCACAATAAGTCGGTTTCTGAAATGACGCCCACCAATTTGCCTGCTGTATCCACCACTGGCAAACCGCTGATACGTCGTTCAGCAATAATTTTCATGGCCTCTTTGATCGGGGTTTGAGGCTCTACAACAATGGGGTCATGGGTCATGACATCGGCAACGGTTTTGGCCATACTCAGGCTTTGTGTTCTTGATTGGGTTAGTGGTAGTGGGCGATGAAAACATTCCCCATGTTTACCATGTTAGGGGAGCCTGACTAGCTGGGCAATCATAGAAATTGAAATTTTGCTGATGGGTAATTGGTAATTGGTAATCCCTTACCCATTGAGCGTTTGGCTTGATTAATCAGTTTTTATTATCACCCTATCTAAGAGAGAACCGAATTCCTATTCCCTCTCATCCCAAATCCGAGCAACCCGCACCCATCTGGTAGAGACGTTCCACCGGAACGTCTCCATGACTCACTTTTCCAGATAGACGATCTGAGTTCTAAGGATTGGCAACCGCAAACGTGTTACATTGTGCTGGCTCGCCTGTTTGAATACCTCGTTTGAACCAGCGCACTCGCTGAGCTGAACTGCCATGGGTAAAAGATTCGGGGGCAACATACCCTCTTGCCTGACGTTGTAAGCGATCGTCTCCAATACTGCTAGCAGCATTCAGTGCTTCCTCAACGTCGCCTGCCTCCAGGATCTGCCGCGATCGATTGGCATTATGCGCCCAGATGCCTGCAAAACAGTCGGCTTGTAACTCCAAGCGGACTGAAAGTTGATTTGCCTCTACCCGATCTACTTGACGCTGCATGACACGAACCTGATCGGAAATACCCATGAGATTCTGGACATGGTGCCCAACTTCGTGAGCAATGACATAGGCTTGGGCAAAGTCTCCTGGTGCTTGGTGCCGATTTTTCAGATCCTCATAAAAGCTGAGGTCAATGTAGAGTTTTTGATCGGCAGGGCAATAGAACGGCCCAACCGCCGATCGCGCAAAGCCACAGGCAGATTCTACCGCACCCGAATAGAGTACTAACTTGGGTTCTACATAGGTTGCTCCCCTTTGCCGAAACAGACTGTGCCAAGTATCTTCTGTATCTGCTAGGACAACTGAAACAAAATCAGCCATGCGCTCCTCGGCTGGAGAACGTTGAGTTTGAGTAGATTCCGGGTAGGAGCCATCGCTCGGTGCGTCCTGTTGCTCCCAAACTATGCTGGGGTCACCTCCCAAAAGGGCAATAATCAGCGACAGAACGATCGCGCCAATGCCACCCCCCACTACCGGAGCCGAAATTCTAGTTCCGCGCCTATCCTCAACATTAGTGCTTCTACGGCCTAATTCCCAGCGCATATCAGAGAGTCTCCCAACGAGTCAACCTCAAAAGAACTGATGCCAGGTGCGATCGCACCCAAGCTAGACGATTCACCTCAATAATAGTGAGTCCACTTATCCAGCTCATCTGCCAGAGGGATAGCACTGATGGAATGGCCAGTCTTTCTTAGGGCAGGCAACAGAGAACCTCAAAAAAGATAGTTTATATCGTATTAGCGGTGTTAGTCATAATAGTTTACATACCTCTATCCCCTGCGACTACATTATAGTGCTACTTAAAATCATGTCGCCTAGAATCATGGTTCTTGCGTACTTAGTATGCAAGACCCTGAAGTTGGTGTAATTTAGTTTTGGTAGAATTTTCCCTCAATTAGAGATAACTTCTCCTCAATTTGAAAGTGGTTGAGCTGATGCCATTCATCAGCGATGGCCAGGATTTCGCCAATGACTGAGTGGGCATTTTGGGAACTCGACAGCTCGGCCATTTCCCAATCCCCCTGGTCAAGGGCAGTATCCTCAAGCAGGGCAATACTGTGTTCTAGTTCAATTCTGGCCTCTTTGAGCAATTGGCCTAGTCTTTTGGCATTGCGTTTTTTGGCTTTGATTTGTTGACGTGTTAATAACATAGCTATCACGGGGGAGTCACACCCGACTCGCCAGTAAGGGACTGAATCTCCTACCTTCAAGGCAGTGATTATTTATAGATTTCTCTGACTGAGCTGGATGATCAGGATAATTGCAAAAGAATGAAACAGGGAACAGGGAACAGTTTTTTCTACTTCCTGTGTCCGATTCAAGAGTAAGAGACCCCCTAAACCCATTGACAGCGATCGCAAAAGCTGCACATAATGATTATTTGCGTAAACTTTAGAACACTTTTTATAAACCCTTGGCTAACGTTATTGTTATCGGTGCCCAGTGGGGCGATGAAGGAAAAGGTAAAATTACTGACTTACTGAGCAAGTCCGCAGATGTTGTCGTCCGTTACCAGGGGGGGGTCAATGCTGGGCATACCGTTGTCGTTCAGGGTCAAACCTTTAAACTGCATCTGATTCCCTCAGGGATTTTGTATCATGATACACAATGTATTATTGGCTCTGGTACGGTAATTGACCCGGCAGTCTTAATTGCCGAACTCGACCAACTCAAAAACTTGGGCATCTCCACTCAAAATCTGCTGATCTCAGAAACAGCTCATGTGACGATGCCTTACCATCGGTTAATTGACCAGGCATCGGAAGAGCGGCGGGGAACTCATAAAATTGGCACCACAGGTCGTGGTATTGGCCCCACTTATGCTGATAAATCGGAGCGGATCGGCATTCGGGTCTTGGATTTAATGGATGGAGAAGTCCTGCGCAAACAGCTGCATTGGACGATTAACTATAAGAATGTCATTTTAGAAAAGCTGTACAATTTAGCCCCATTAGACCCAACTACTGTAATCGAGCAGTATCTAGAGTATGCCGAACGGTTGCGTCCCTATGTGGTGGATTGCTCGTTGAAAATTTACGATGCGATTCAGCAAAGACGCAACATTCTGTTTGAAGGTGCTCAAGGAACCTTGCTAGATTTAGATCACGGCACCTATCCCTACGTCACCTCCTCCAATCCAGTGGCAGGGGGAGCTTGTGTAGGTACAGGAATAGGGCCGACAATGATCGATCGGGTGATTGGTGTCGCGAAAGCTTATACTACCCGTGTGGGAGAAGGCCCTTTTCCTACCGAACTGCATGGGGAGCTCGGACAGCTATTATGCGATCGCGGTGCTGAATTTGGCACTACTACAGGTCGCCGCCGCCGCTGTGGTTGGTTTGATGCCGTTATCGGTCGCTATGCAGTCCGTATCAATGGCATAGACTGTCTGGCGATTACTAAACTTGACGTTCTCGATACCCTAGACGAAATAAAAGTCTGTGTTGCTTACGAAATCGACGGTCAACGCTGCCAGGACTTTCCTAGTAGCGCTCGCCGCTTTGCCAGATGCCAACCGATCTACAAAACCCTACCCGGTTGGCAACAATCTACCGAAGACTGTCGGTCTTTAGAAGATTTACCCAAGCAGGCACTAGATTATTTAAAGTTCCTAGCTGAGCTAATGGCAGTCCCCATTGCCCTGGTCTCTCTAGGAGCTAGCCGCGACCAGACTATTATCGTAGAAGACCCCATCCACGGTCCCAAACGAGCGCTGCTAGATGCCAACGGTATCCCAGTAACGTCTTGTTAGTTGTTAGTTGTTGGTT
>DNXU01000639.1:6401-7145 GCA_003505715.1 Cyanobacteria bacterium UBA8803
AACCAACAACCAACAACCAATTCTGAAAAATTACTGAAATGGAACTTACAGTTGAATGTCAAAAGCGACCAGAAGGCAGTAAACCAAAAGCCTTACGTCGAGCTGGTATTATCCCAGCTACTCTCTACGGTCACAAGGGTGCAGAATCAGTTGCTCTGACCGTGAATGCTAAAACAGCAGAAACCTTACTCAAAAAAGCTGCTGTTAATAATAGCTTGATTCAGGTCAACATTCCTGACCTACCCTGGAGTGGGAAAGCTCTTCTGCGGGAAGTACAAACTCATCCTTGGAAGAATTCTCTTTACCACATTAGCTTTTTCTCAGTCGCAGCCCACGATACCATTGAGGTAGTTGTACCCCTGAATTTGGTGGGTCAGGCAGCGGGGGTGAAGTCTGGTGGTGTATTGGAGCGTCTCATCACAGAACTAAAAGTGGAATGCGCTCCTGATCGCATTCCAGAGTCCATTGATGTTGATATCTCTAACTTGCAAATAGGAGAAAACCTGCACATTCATCAACTAGTTTTGCCCGAAGGCATTACGGTTAAGGAAGATCCAGAGAAAACGGTTCTTACCATTGTCGCTCCAGCTTCAGGTGTAGTAGAGGAAGAAATAACCGAGGAACCAGCTTAAGGTTTATTATTGTTTTCAGCTCAGGCTAGGGACTTAAACTGTCCCTAGCTTTTTTCATAAGCTGGGTTTATATGATCAGGACTTACGCAGCTACCCTTCGGCTATGCTCAGG
>DNXU01000639.1:7436-9510 GCA_003505715.1 Cyanobacteria bacterium UBA8803
CTTCGGCTATGCTCAGGGTAAACGCTATATATAGTGGTAATGGTGCGTGAGCTACCGCATAATACACCCTACTAATAATAGATATTGCTCAATAGATAATGACACAAACAACTATTCCACCCTTAATCGAGCAAATGTTGCAGCCTGGGTTTTATCCCCACCCAGTCACCGAGCCAATTCAGCTGATGCAGACCCATGTTTCCTATGTCCTACTGACAGGAGATTACGCCTACAAAGTCAAAAAGCCTGTTAACTTTGGCTTTTTAGACTACTCAACTCTGGCGCAGCGACAGCACTTTTGTAAAGAAGAAATTCGGATGAATCAGCCGAATGCACCGGAGATTTATCTGGATGTTTTACCAATTGTGCAGACGGGCGAGCGCTTGGTGTTGGGGGGAACAGGTCAAGCTGTAGAATATGCGCTCAAAATGCGCCAATTTCCCCAAGATACTCTGTTGAGTGCGATGTTCGAGCAGGGCAAGTTAACGGTTAGCCACATCGAAGAATTGGGGCGGATTGTCGCTAAATTTCATGCCAAGGCACAGACGAATGATTACATTCGCACGTTTGGGGAAGTCCAGAAAATTCGCGCTGCTTTTGATGAGAATTACCAGCAAACTCAAAAGTATATCGGCGGGCCTCAAAGCCAACAGCAGTATGATGAGACGAAGCAGTTTACTGATAAATTCTTTGCAGAGCAGCAGGAGTTGCTGGCAATCCGTCGGGATAATAACTGGATTAGAGAATGCCACGGGGATTTACACCTGAGAAATATTTGCCTCTGGCCCGATCGCATTCAGCTATTTGACTGCATTGAATTTAATGAGCCGTTCCGCTTCGTTGATGTCATGTATGATGTCGCTTTTGCGGTGATGGATTTAGAAGCGCGGGGACGTAAAGATCTGGGCAATGCTTTTTTAAACACTTATGTGGAACAGACTGGAGACTGGGAAGGGTTGCAAGTATTACCGCTTTACTTAAGCCGACAAGCTTACGTGCGAGCAAAGGTAACCTCCTTCTTACTAGATGACTCCGCTGTGCCAGAATCGGCTAAACAGGAAGCCGTAGCTGTAGCCGCAGGGTACTATCGACAGGCTTGGGAATACACCAAACAGCATGAGGGACGGCTGATTTTAATGTCAGGTTTGTCAGGTTCTGGGAAAAGTACGGTAGCGCGGCAGCTAGCGCGACAATTGGGAGCAATTCATCTGCGCTCGGATGCCGTGCGCAAACACTTGGCCGGAATTCCCCTAGATCGGCTAGGAGGGGATGAACTCTATACAGCACAAATGACCGAGAAAACTTACGATCGCCTATTAGAACTAGGTATCACCCTGGCCAGCCAAGGATTTCCTGTTATTTTAGATGCGAAGTACGATCGGCAGACCTTCAGAGGAGATGCGATCGCTCGCACTCGCATTCACCACCTACCCCTGCAAATTCTGTACTGCACTGCACCCCTAGAGGTGTTGCGCGATCGCCTCTTATCCCGCACGGGGGACGTGTCCGATGCTACCGCCGATCTCTTAAGGATGCAGCAAGCTACAGCCGAACCCTTCACCGAAGCCGAACAATCTCTGGTAAAAACACTGGATACAACCCAAGATGAGGGATTATCATTAGGAATTTTAAATTTTGAGTAAAAGAGTCTTAATTCTCCATTCATAATTGGATTGGCGAACGGCAAATAAGGATCGCGTGCGATGAGTGACAAAAAACCTATCGATCAAGTCGTACCGGGTTTCTCGGATGGGTTTCCCTATGCGCTAAGATTTTGGTTGATTTTTCTCCTCTCCCTTGTTCTTCTGGGATACTCAGTTCCCTTCAGTATCGTGCTTGGTGCTATTGGGGGGTTTGGGGGTGGATGGATCGTTGCCTGGTGGAAAAGCAAAGATGAACCCAGCAAGGTAACCGAGGAGGAACCAGAAGAGCCAGAGGTAATGCCAACTAAAGTGAGGGGGTTAACTGTAGCCAAACAGCAGCGAGAAAGTAGAATCAGAAAGCGATCGCAAAAACGTCAGACAGCTTTGAGCGGATTTTTAAGAAGATAAGGTTGTTAGTTGTTGGTTGTTGG
>DNXU01000639.1:9678-15762 GCA_003505715.1 Cyanobacteria bacterium UBA8803
ACCAATTACCCATTACCCATTACTTAATTAATGTTTTTATTTCTTTCAAAGCTACTGCCCTTATTTTTGTACCCTCTGGGACTGGCTTGCCTGCTGATGGTGGTGGCTTTGGTCATGTCTTGGAAACATCCGCGCTGGGTGGCAGTGCCAGTAGCATTGGCCTTGAGCGTTTTGTTGCTGACAAGTAATAGTTGGGTAGCTAACAGCATCATACAATCCTTGGAATCCCAGCACATTCCCAAGACACAATTACCCCAGGCAGATGCGATCGTCATCTTGGGAGGAGCAACCCGTTCGGCTTTCCCACCAAGACCTACAGCAGATTTGAATGAAGGAGGCGATCGCGTTTTGTATGGCGCTCAGTTATACCGGGAAGGGAAAGCACCTCTGGTAATTGCTTCCGGGGGCCGCGTTGAGTGGCGCGGTGGTGGGGCGTCGGAGTCATCCGATATGGCTCAAATTCTGGAAATTATTGGAGTCCCTCCCAAAGCGATCTTGCAAGACCCCACCTCTCTCAACACTTACCAAAATGCAGTCAACGTGAGGCAAATCATGCAAGAACGAGGTATCCGCCGGGTATTACTAGTCACCTCAGCCATGCACATGCCTCGTGCCCTGCGCATTTTCCAGCGTCAGGGCATTGACGCTATCCCAGCGCCTACTGATTTCCTGGTTACCCAACAAGAACTCAACGAACCTAATAGCAGTGTTGCTGCTACTGTATTGAGTATTCTACCGGATACTCAGCGTTTAGATGCAACGACCAGAGCGCTGAAGGAATATATGGGCACGTTAATTTACCGCTTGCGGGGTTGGTTGTGATGAATAAGTACTACTACAGCGCAGCAGAAATAACCCACCAAGGTGCTTGCCACCCCCTGAGAGTTTTACTTCTTAACTGCCTCCATCAGCAAAATGGCACCCTGAATTTGTCCTTGTAAACCAATTAGCGGTGTACAGGTTACTCGGCATTGAATACTTCTACCACGACGATTGATCGCCTCGATAACTACCTCAAAAGAGTCAGAAGGCTTTCCCAACAGGCAAAGCCTTATCGGTTGTCGTAGTTGCTTCACGGGGAGACCAATATCGAGATTGAGAAAGTGTTGCCCTAAAGCTTCCTCTTTTCTTAGCCCCCAAAAGTCTTCCGCTTTGTAATTCCAAATTTGGATATGCAGATCTCGGTTAACAACCACCACTGCCCCTTTGAGACTGGCGAGAATGGATTCCAAAAAGGCATTGCTTTGATTAAGTTCTTCGCTGCGCAGTTGGAGTTCTTCGTTGACGGTTTGGAGTTCTTTGTTGGTAGACTGCAATTCTTCATTCATCGTTTCCAACTCTTCGTTGGTCGATTGCAATTCTTCATTTATCGTTTCCAGCTCTTCGTTGGTCGATTGCAATTCCTCGTTGGTGGTTTCTAATTCTTCGTTAGTGGATTGGAGTTCTTCATAAGCCATTTCTAATTCTTGGTTAGAGTGTTGGAGTTCTTGCTGCAAACGCTGGTAATGGGTAACCTCAATGAAATTGATGCTGACACCTAGGATGTTGTTATCGGTATCAAGTAGAGGAGCAACCTGCACATCCAAGTAGATGGTTTCACCTTCAGCAAGTTGCCACATTACATCTGTAATATTTACAACACGACGTTCAGTGTATGCCTGTTCGATGCATGACCGCAGCTCAATAGGGCGGTAGGAAATTTCTAAATCTTGGAAGAGGCGACCGACATCCCGAGTCGTGAGATTAAACAGCACCCGCGCCCGTTCGTTAGCCATCGTAAGTAAGCCGTTGGCATCGACGATAATACGGCCAAGCGGACTCCTATCGAAAGCAGCTTCCCGCAAGCGAAGGTGGGTAGATAGGTGGTTCGCCGCCTCTTCTTTGTCGATCTGTGCCATGCTCGCTAGCTGATCGCGCAAATTCAGGTTGGAAACTTTGGTAAAGATGCGGCGCTTCAGGTCTACCGGGGTAAACTTGTTGGCATGAGTCAGCAGCATTTCCCCTTTGCCCAAAAACAGAAAACCATCACCTTGCAGAGCAAAGTGAAAGCGAGCGAGAATTTTTGACTGGGTTTCCGCATTAAAATACATCAGGGTATTGCGGCACACCAGCAAGTCGATCTTAGAGATGGGGGCATCTTGGATCAGGTCGTGGCGGCCAAAGATGACACATCGGCGCAAGTCTTTGCGAAAGACGTAGTGGTTGTCATACTTCTCAAAAAACAGCTTTACTTCTTCTGGAGTTAAGCCACTAAGCTCTCTAGAGAGATAGCTGCCTTGCCGTGCCTGGTTTAGAGCTTCATCATCTACATCAGTGGCATAAATTTTCACCCGCTCGCGCAATTTTTCTATGCCAATAGCTTGAGCAATTGTCATGGCGATGGTATAGACTTCTTGGCCTGAGGCACAGCCTGCAGCCCATACTCTGATTATTTTCTTCGGTTCTTGACGGGCGGCGATCCGGGGAACGATCTCGCTGGCTAGGTATTCCCAAGCCGAGCGATCGCGAAAAAAAGACGTTACATTAATTAAGAGCGTGTTGAATAGATGAATAAATTCTTCTGGATGAACTTCTAGATAGTCAAGATAGTTGTTGTAGGTGTCGATATTAACAGTCTGCATCCGTTTGCTAACTCGTCGCATCAGACTAGAGCGTTTGTAGCCCGTAAAGTCAAAGCCGCGACTCTGTTTGATATAATCTAGCAGCACCTCAAAATCGCGATTTTCCTTGGGATCAGTCATATCTAATCTTATGAATTAGCGCTAATAATGAAGATCGACACTGCTCAAAACTCCGTGTAGCGGTCAAGCTTCCTCAGAATTTGCCTCTTCATTTGGTGCTTTTATTGCACTTTGCAAGATAATCTGACGCACCAAAGCGGCATCTCGTTCTGCTGCCTGCGCCTGAGCTTTAAATTGGACTTCTGAGTGGAAGCGATTTTGTTGACGTGCTTGAGTTTCTAGCCGTCGCCCTAGAGCTGCTTTTTCCTCTAAAGCACGCACTGCTGACCAAAGTGCTGTCTCAACTGTATCCGCCTGTTCGGCCATCAAGCTATCGGTTGAGTAAGCATGACCGACGTGACAGCGGAACCGGATCAGGTTGCCGTCCTGGAGTTCCCACAGTACACCGCCACAACTCGGACAGGTTAAAGGTGAGGGTTGACCAGGACGCTCGCCCCGCTCTAAAGCTGCCTTATCTTGTGCTACGGTATCAGCTTCTAGATCATCAGACACGGGGTCTTCCTCCTTTAATGGGTCCCTAGTTATTTCAACTAGGGTTGATGCAATGTCAGTTAACTTAAGAATGCAATCGACTTTAACATTCTTGATCGCGCTGCGGGGCATACTATCAAAGAGCGCCTCAACCGGATCTTGTACGATCGCCACTCCCCCTCGTGCTTTAATAACTGCCAAACCTGCTGTCCCATCATCAAGCATTCCGGATAATATAACGCCAATCACTCGCGAGCCATAAGCTCTCGCTGCCGAAGAAAACAACCGATCGATGGCGGGGCGGTGCCCGTTCTGTCGGGGATCATGGCTCAAACGAATGCGATCGCGCTTAACTACTAGGTGATAATCTGGCGGTGCAACATAAATTCGTCCGAGTTGAATTTGTTCTCCATCCTGCGGATGAAGTGCAATCAACGAACCATAACGGTTGAGAATCTGCGGTAGAAAGCTAGTGCTATAGGACGGAAAATGAACTACTACAAACAAGGCTGCCGATAAATCTAACGGCAAAACTTGGACAATCTGGCTCAACGCTTCTACGCCACCAGCAGAAGCACCAATGACAACAATATCACGACAGGGCATTTATTTTTTTATTTTATTGATATCTTCTCCCGTTAAGTCTACCTGCGGGAACGACTATAACGGGAGCTTAACATCAAGGGACAACAACCCGACGAGGCAACTCGATTTCAAAGGTAGACCCCTCTCCAATCTGACTTCTAACTGAAATCTGACCCTGCATTAAGCGCACCAGAGCTGCACTGATAGATAGCCCTAAGCCTGTGCCGCTATGCTGGCGAGCGAGGGTTTGGTGTACCTGCCAAAACTCTTTGAAAATATGTACCTGATCGGCGGGAGCGATACCAATTCCGGTATCGCTGACTGCGATCGCCACCCGCTCACCAGGCAATTCCCAAACCTCTAACCACACGCGACCTGTATCTGTGAACTTGATGGCATTCGAGAGTAAGTTAACTAACACTTGCCGCAAGCGTATCGGGTCATTCACAACTGGGACGATCGGTTGAGCTAGATGAATCTCAAAATCTATATTTTTCTGCTCGGCCAGCGATCGCATTTCTTCTGCTGTGGTGGCAGCAAGTTCAGTCAGATTGAACCCTTCTAACCTCAGCTGAAAGTGATTGGTTTTGAGGGTAGAGAAATCTAAAATTTCTTCAATCAAGGCTAATAGATGATTGCCATTCTTAAAAATGCGTTCGATCATGTTGACTTGCTGCGTGTCGTACTGAGTGCGATATCGGCGCAGCAGCAGTTCCGAGAATCCGAGGATAGCATTCATCGGCGTTCGCAATTCATGGGACATCTTGGCCATAAACTCGCTTCTGAGGCGATCGGCTTCTATCAGTTGCAGGTTTTGGATCTGTATCTTTTGTAGTTGCTCCTCTGCTTGCTTGCGAGTCGTGATATCGCGAATCAACCAGCGTAGTGCGATCGCTTGCCCTTGCTTGTTGCGAACGGTTTCCACCGTCAGAGCTGCCTCAAAAACCCGCTCGCCTCGCTGGTGCAAAAGCACTTCCCACTCTTGCATCCGGTTCATTGCAGGTAGTTGATTGAGTATGGAACGGAATGTTTGACGAGACTCCTCCGGAACAAAGTTTGCTATTGGCTTACCCACCAAGTACTTGGTGGCAATATTCAGCAGTCGGGTAGCAGCAAGATTTGCTTCCTGAATAATGCCGTAAGTATCCGTCACTAGATAGGCTTCTGGGGCAAAATCGAATAACTCTTGATAGCGCTGGCGTTCGGCTTGAGCGGATTGATGAGCTGCGAGCAGTTCCTCATTCTGGAGACGCAGTTCTTCTTCAGCAACATGCAATTCCTCTAGTGCCTCTCGCAGTTCGGCGAGACAATCATTCAGGATTTGCGGTTGAGGTGAAGAGGCTTCCCTAGCAGTCTCATATAGATTTTCAGCACGCTGCTGGACGTGGTGGAGATGTTGAATAAATATATCTTCATCGTATTGAACGTTCATTTTTATGCCCGATCTTGCTCAATTTAGTTTCACGAGATGGTGCTGTTAATAATAGTGCTGTCAATCTGCCTTAGATGTAAAATTTTATAAAAACAGCACAAATATCAAGAATAGCCAGGGGGAGCCATTTATATATCTTTTTGAATACTATATTGAAACAGCACCCATACCCTAAAAGCACTAAATTTAAATTGCCTAAGCGCTGATGTCCTGTTTGTCTCATAACCAATTCCGTGGTATCACTCCTCTTTTCAGAATTCCTCAAACCTGGTATGGACTTTCCGACGAAACGTCTATACCAAAACCCCAAATGAGATTTGATAAACAGATGAGATATCGTTTGTCGATTGGGAGCATCCAAAATGTGTAAATTGCCCCCTCAGGCTAGAAGGGAGTGGCTCTACAAACATGTGCCTGCTTATAAGCGGACTAATCTTCATAGCCTGCGGAGACAGGCGTAAGTTTCTTGTACCTCCGATGTCAATCGCCTGGTATTTTTTTTAATTGGGATGCTCCCTTGTCGATTTTCCAGCTTATCGCTGCTTGGATAGCAATTAATCTACCTTGAGTTTAAGCCGAGCTTTCCACAAATTGATATAGAGACTCTCCTTTCTTGGAGGTTGTAACTTATTTTTTTGTACTCAAATTTACAACTGCCTGTAGTATTAAACTCCTTCTCAAGGTATAAGTTAGTTCGTTAAATAGGTATTATAATTGTGGCCTTAATATTTCTTGAGCAGATCAGGCTGCTGAGTAAAATTGCTTAAAGTAAGTCTCAACCACGGTGAGACCTATGAGTTCAAAGCATCTTTGGAAGAATGAGGAGAGGGCAAGCCCTCATCCCTCATCCTTCAT
>DNXU01000317.1 GCA_003505715.1 Cyanobacteria bacterium UBA8803
CATCTCTCTCATCCCCTCACTCCTTCATCCCTAAGATGGCTTACTGGCTACTTAAAACTGAACCCCAAGATTATTCCTGGACAGATTTAGAGCAACAGGGACGTACCATTTGGAATGGCGTCAAAAATCCCCTAGCTCTCCAACATATACAAACCATGCAAATCGGCGACCAAACCTTGATTTATCATTCTGGCAAAGAGCGACGAGTAGTGGGTATTGCCGAGGTGATGACTCTACCTTATCCCGATCCCACCCTCAGTAATCCCAAGCGCTTGGTAGTAGATATCCAAGCTGTGCGATCGCTCCCCATACCCGTTACCCTGAAACAAATCAAAGAAAATGGTAGTTTTAATGGTTTCGATCTAATCCGTCTACCTCGGCTTTCCGTCGTCCCGGTATCTGCTGAGTACTGGCAACGCCTGCTTCAGCAAGCTGGAGAAGGAACTCCCGAACCAGGAAAGGGAACAGGGAGAGGGAACTCCTAAATAGAGGCAACCAATGAACTTTTAATTCTGGTATCCCTCATCTCTCATCCCTCTCTCAGTGTTAAGAAGCTTGTAGACTAGTAAAGAATGATTTCTTCAGAACTAATGGCTGGTGGAACTACCTGGGTGACTTTCCTCGAACCTAACCGATTATTCCCTTGGTTAGGAGTTGGCCAACCCCTGTTGGCTACAGCAGGGGAAGCAACGACAAACGAAACTGCAAGCGAGGCCCTGGTACTGGCAGGCGTACTGCTGAGTTTAGTTGTAATTTACTTTGCCAGTAAAGTAGGCGGTGAAATTTGCGCTCGCATTAACTTACCCCCCGTATTGGGCGAACTGGTTGGTGGTGTAGTAGTAGGGATTTCAGCCTTACAACTGTTGGTCTTCCCGGAAAGCGGCACAGATGTCAGCAACTCTATTCTCGTGCGCTTTCTTCAAACTACAGCTGGTCTTAGTCCAGAGGCAGCTGTATCAGTATTTAAGACCCAGAGCGAAGTCATTTCCGTCTTAGCAGAACTGGGCGTCACAATTCTGTTATTTGAAATCGGACTGGAGTCCGATCTCCAAGAATTGATCAAGGTTGGCCCCCAAGCAGCCGTAGTGGCAGTGGTTGGGGTTGTTACCCCCTTTGCTGCGGGGACTGCCGGTTTAGTTTACTTCTTTAATATTCCTGTTGTCCCGGCGATTTTTGCTGGTGCGGCGCTAACTGCAACCAGTATTGGGATTACGGCCAAGGTTTTAGCAGAAATAGGTCGTTTGGGTTCCAGGGAAGGACAAATTATTATCGGTGCCGCTGTTCTCGATGATGTTCTGGGTATCATCGTCCTGGCCGTGGTTGCCAGTCTGGCGAAGACAGGCGAAATCGCTATTGGCAACGTCATTTACCTAATTATCAGTGCGAGTGTTTTCCTAGTAGGCGCAATTTTATTGGGTCGTTTTCTGGGGCCGTACTTTGTGGCGTTGGTAAATGTAATGAGAACTCGGGGGCAGTTATTAATCGCTGCCCTCATTTTTGCTTTTATACTTTCTTACATTGGCGTTGCTATTCAATTAGAAGCCATTTTGGGTTCTTTTGCGGCGGGTCTGGTTTTGGCGGAGACAGATAAACGCCGCGAACTGGAAGAGCAGGTGATTCCCGTTGCCGATATGCTGGTGCCGATTTTCTTTGTTACCGTAGGGGCAAAAACGGACGTAGGCGTTCTCAATCCAGCAGTGCCCAGTAATCGGGAAGGCTTAATCCTAGCAATTTTCCTGATTGGGGTCGCGATTATAGGTAAAGTAGTGACGGGTTTGGCAGTTTTCGGTCAACCTGGAATTAACCGGCTAGCAATTGGCGTTGGGATGATTCCTCGAGGCGAAGTGGGGTTGGTTTTTCTGGGTGTTGGCTCAGCCAGTGGCGTACTGTCAGACCCTATGGAGGCAGCGATTATCATGATGGTCATCTTGACTACTTTTGCTGCTCCTCCTTTCCTGCGGTTTGTGTTTCAGGAGCCAAAGGCTGTCTCAACTCCTTTAGAACTATTGACCTCAGACAGTGCCAGTACAAAGGAGATCTCACCTACAGGTACGGCAATTGTGCAGGAGTCTTCAGACAAGGTTGATGAGACCTAATCGGTTAAAGTGAAATTTGAAGCTAGCATCGCTCCTTGTAGGAAATGCCCAAAATATATTTTGGATTTCAGAAAACCAATGTATACTATTTCTCCTGAAACATAAATTTGCTAGTTAACGTCCCTAATGATGGACTGTCTCCCAGCAGACAGTTCTCTATTTGAGGAATTGTAGGGTGCGGCAAGTTTGGCCAATCCATAGTTGGAACGAGAACGCAGTTGGAACCGATAGATTTAGGTGAACAAGGCACTAAACGTGAATTACGTTTTTACGATAGCCCATTCCTCGAGCATCACCATCACCAACCAGCCAACTGCTCTCTTAATACACCAACCGAGCTTTTAACAGGAGCAATAATTGTGAGATTTCGCTGGCTACTGCTACTCTCCAGCTTTTTGAGTATTTTGGTTTTTTCAGGAGCAGCTCAAGCCCGTCAACTGGTATTTTGGCGGTTTGATAGCAATCAGAACCGATTGGTATTTACTACAGATGAAGGGGTTCAACCCAGAGCGCAACTGATTGCCAATCCGACGCGGTTGGTGATCGATCTGCCGGGAATTATGCTAGAGCGCTCGACGACCAATCAGCAGGTGGGAGGTGCTATCAAAGAAGTCCGAGTGGGACAGTTTGACAACCAGACAACTCGGATTGTGATTGAACTTGCCCCAGGCTATACCTTAGACCCTCAGCAGGTGAAATTCCGGGGCGCTTCGCCAACACAGTGGACGGTGGATTTGCCAACGCCCCAAAGGCTTGAGGCATCTTCCAGTCCGCCACCCCAAACCAGAACTCCTCCCAATCGCAACCCCTCTCGCCCAGACCAGTCGGTCAATCCTGTAGCAACTTCTCCGTTGCAACTCAATAGTTTCCAGGTAACTAGGAATGGATTTTTCATCAGCACCAGTGGCAACGAACCCACCCTGATTAAGGTACAGCGCAGTCGCGATCGCCGCCGCATTGAGATTGACCTAGAGGGTGCCACCCTTTCCCAGCGTTTTTCCGAGCAACAGTTAGTTGTTAATCGCTATGGTGTCAGTCAAATCCAATTCCAACAAACCAAAGAGTCACCGCCAGTAGTGCGGATGACCTTAAACGTTGATCGCGATAGTCCAGATTGGCAGGCGCTGTTCAATCGTGGAGGAGGTCTAGTGGTTTTGCCACGAGGAACTCCGGCCTCAAATTTGGAGAATTCATCGAGCGAACCGAGCAATCCTTTGGTATCGGGGCCACCAGAGTCAGGAACGCCAAACCGACCCGTTTCTACCTCTAGTAACAATCAATTGGCAACGATTCAGTCGGTTGAACTGGCGAACAACCAAACTCAGCTGCTAATTCAGACGGATCGACGGGTGAGAGCCACCACTACCTGGGACGCCAGCGCCAAGGCTTATCGTATTACTATCCCTGATGCTAAACTGGCTGACCGGATTCGCGGGCCTCAGCTCAGTGCCACCAGTCCTTTGTCTAGCATAAAACTGCGGCAACAAGACGACCGCACGGTCGTAATTCTGGTACAGCCGAGTTCGGGTATCCAGATTGGAGATCTCAACCAGCTCAATGACCAACTCTTAGCACTACAACTGCGCTCAATTAGACCCGTCAATCCTCCCACCAGCTCAATTCCGGTACCGCCACCCGACAGGACACCACCCCCCATCTCATCACCACCGCCTATCTCACCGCCTAATGTGCCGAGGGGTCGGGTGGTGGTGATTATCGATCCGGGACATGGGGGCAAAGATCCCGGAGCGATCGGCATTGGGGGATTGCGAGAGAAGGATATCGTTTTGCCAGTGGCTCAACAGGTAGCATCTATCTTAGAGCAACAGGGCATCCAAGCTATGCTGACCCGCAATTCTGATTACTTTGTCGATCTGCCCCCACGAGTCGCTATGGCAGAACAAGTAAATGCTCGCATATTTGTCAGCATCCACGCCAATGCCATCAGTCTCAGCCGTCCGGATGTGAACGGTTTAGAGACGTATTATTACTCGAGTGGTCAAGGCTTGGCTCAGACGATCCACAACAGCATTTTACAAAGTGTCAATGTTGGCAACCGAGGCGTCCGCCGAGCCCGGTTTTACGTCCTCAGAAAATCTTCGATGCCGTCGGTTTTGGTCGAAATGGGTTTTGTGACGGGTAGAGATGATGCGGCTAAATTATCAGATGCAAATTATCGCAGCCAAATGGCAAATGCGATCGCTCGTGGTATCCTTCAGTACATTCAGCAGAATCTTTAAAAGGGTTTGTTGTTCGTTGTTTGTTGTTTGTTGTTTGTTGTTTGCGAAGCAAGTGACCGCTAACACCTGACCGATGACCGATGACTAATGACCAATAACCAATAACCAATAACCAATAACCAATGACCAATGACCAATGACCTATTAATTTCCAGGGGAGAACCGCAGCGAAATCGCATCGGTGTTTTTGATAGCGGTGTGGGTGGACTCACTGTTTTGAGAGAACTCTACCGACAACTTCCTAACGAATCAATCCTTTACTTCGCTGACACAGCACGACTGCCTTACGGCACTAGATCTGCTAGGGAAATTTTGCAGTTCTGCTTTGAGATTCTTAGCTGGATGGTGCAACAGGATGTTAAGATGGTCGTCTTGGCCTGCAATACTAGTGACGCCCTCGCCCTGGAAACCTTGCGTGGTGAGTTTAATATACCTATACTGGGGCTGATTTTACCGGGATCTCGCGCTGCCGTACAACAAGGTAGGCGGATTGGGGTAATTGCTACACCAGCAACTGCTGCTAGCAATGCCTATCGCCGTGCCCTACTAGAAATTGATGCAACAGCTCAAGTCTGGCAAGTTGGCTGTCCTGAGTTTGTGCCGTTGGTTGAACAAAACCGATTGCACGACCCCTACACCCAAGAAGTAGCCTTGCAGTATCTGATGCCTTTACTACAGCAACGCATTGATACTCTGGTTTATGGTTGTACCCATTATCCCCATCTAGCACCGATATTGCGGCAGATTCTACCCCCGCACGTTAAATTAGTAGATCCAGCGGAGCATGTAGTTGCCGCTGCGGCTCAAGAACTAGACCTATTGGGGCTAAAGAATACCTTACCACCGCTACCTACTCGCTTCTGCGTCAGCGGTTGTCCTGAAGAGTTTGCTAAATTGTCAGTACAATGGTTGGGCTGTACGCCAGTTGTTGAAAAAACGTATCTACCAGCCGTATCTTACTCGCCAAGTCCAGAAGGGGTGAGGGGGTGAAGG
>DNXU01000033.1:0-228 GCA_003505715.1 Cyanobacteria bacterium UBA8803
ACCCCCTCACCCCCTCACCATTTATGATTACTCCTATCCTGACTGTAGAATTGTGCTTCGAGCAGGATATTGTTCTAGCACGTCAACGGGCACGTCAAATTGCCAGCCTTTTAGGATTTAATCCCCAAGAGCAAACACGGATCGCTACGGCAGTCTCTGAGGTTGCTCGTAATGCCTTCAACTATGCTAGCGGGGGTAGAGTAGAGTTTTTGGTAGAAGGGCAATCCT
>DNXU01000033.1:300-1886 GCA_003505715.1 Cyanobacteria bacterium UBA8803
CTAGCATAGAAGGGGGGATCGCTGACCTACAGACGGTTTGGGATGAGCAATACAGCTCCAATAATGCTATGGGATTAGGAGTAGTAGGGGCGCGACGGTTGATGGATGAGGTACAAGTTGAGTCTGTACCTCATCGAGGCACCACCGTTCAACTGATCAAAAAGTTTGGGAAGCATGTGCCACCCCTGACTAAACCCGAATTACTTCAACTAGTCAATCATCTGGCGCGTCAGGTTCCCCAAAACCCCTTTACCGAAATTCAGCAGCAGAATCAAGAACTGCTACGGACGCTGGACGAGTTGCGGCAGCGCCAGGAAGAATTAGCTCAATTAAATCAAGAGCTAGAGGATACTAACCGGGGGGTAGTGGCGCTTTATGCCGAGCTGAATGATAAAGCCGAGTCTCTCCAACGGGCTAGCGAGCTGAAGTCTCGTTTCCTCTCCAACATGAGCCACGAGTTCCGCACTCCACTCAACGCTATTCTCAGTCTTTCGGAAATGTTGTTGAATCGTCTTGATGGCGAGTTGACATTGGAACAGGAGAAGCAGGTGACCTTCATTCGGAAATCGGCGGAGTCCCTGTCGGAGTTGGTGAATGACTTGCTAGATTTAGCCAAAGTGGAGGCAGGCAAGGTTACTGTCCGCGTTGCCCCTTTGGAGGTGGAGACACTTTTTAGCACGTTGCGAGGGATGTTGCGACCCCTATTGGCTGGTAATCCTGCTGTCATCTTGGTTTTTGAAGATCCGGTGGGTATCCCCACATTACAAACTGATGAGGGGAAGGTATCTCAGATTTTGCGGAATTTCATTGCTAACGCCCTCAAATTTACCGAAAAGGGAGAAGTCCGGGTGACAGCAAGGATGGCAACTGACCAAACCATCATCTTCTCTGTAGCCGATACGGGGATTGGTATTGCTCCAGAAGACCAAACCCGCATCTTTGAAGAATTTGTTCAAGTTGAGAATCCTCTCCAGAAAAAGGTGAAAGGCACGGGATTGGGACTGCCTCTGTGCAAAAGGCTGGCGGAGTTGCTAGGGGGTCAGGTGGGCGTGCAAAGTACCCTGGGAAGGGGTTCAACGTTTTTTGCCACCCTACCTATTGTCTACTCTCCTGCTATAGAAGTAGATGGACTAGACAATAGCCCATCTGTCGAAAACACCACAGAAAAATTTACCCCATCGAATTCAGCTGTCAAAGTGTTAATTGTTGATGATGAAGAAGTTTCGCGGTATACAATCAGAAGTCTGCTAGCAGAAATTGACTGTAGTGTGATTGAGGCTGTAGATGGTTACGAGGGATTGTATCGCGCCCGAATCGAACAGCCCCAAGCCATCTTGCTGGATCTCCTCATGCCCGGTTTATCAGGATTTGCTGTTGTGGAGCAGTTAAAGTCCGATCCGGCGACCAGGGCTATTCCGGTGATTATTATCACCTCAAAATCCTTGGATGCAGCAGACTATCAAAAACTGGCCAACTCAACCGTGGCGATTCTTTCTAAACACAGTGAGTCTTGGCAGCAGGCGATCGCCCAACTCCAGGAGGCACTAGCCAAAGCGGGATTAGATTTGAGGGATGAGGGATGAGGG
>DNXU01000033.1:1976-6273 GCA_003505715.1 Cyanobacteria bacterium UBA8803
GGATGAGGGATGAAGGATGAAGGATGAGGGATGAGGGAAATGGTCAAGCAACCGCGAATCATTATAGTTGTAGATGATAATGACGCCAATCGCTATATTATTGCTAGGATATTGTGTCAGGCTGGATTTGAGGTACGAGAAGCGGCAACAGGTAGTGAAGCTCTAGACTTGGCCGCCCACCAGCCTGACCTGATTATCCTGGATATTAAGCTGCCAGATATAAATGGTTTTGAAGTATGCAAGATGCTTAAGGCCAACTCAGCTACTGCGTTGATTCCTGTGTTGCATCTTTCGGCTCACCTGGTAACTAGTCATGACAAAGTGCAAGGCTTAGACAGTGGGGCGGATGGTTACCTGACTCATCCGGTCAATTCATTAGAATTAATTGCCACAGTCAGAGCGCTACTGCGTATTCGACAGGCTGAAGAGCGCTTGCAACAGAGCGAAAAAAAATTTCGTGCCATTTTCAATCAGACCTTTCAGTATATTTGGCTCCTGCACCCCGACGGTACTGTTATTGAAGCGAATGAGTCAGCACTAAAATTTGGTGGCCTTCAGCTTAGCGATGTAGTGGGTTGTCCGTTTTGGCAAACTTCCTGGTGGGCAAATTCAACCGCAGCCCAAAATCGCTTGCAAACTGCGATCGCCCGAGCGGCAGTAGGTGAGTTGATCCGTTACGAAGAGGAGATCTGGGGCGCAAACCGGGCAAAAGCAATGATTGATTTCTCCCTCAAACCTCTTCCAGACGAGACGGGAAACATCGTGCTGCTAATTCCTGAAGGTCACAATATTACAGCTCGTAAGCAGGCCGAGGACGCACTGCGTCAGAGTGAAGCGCGGTTGAGACGCTTAGTAGATGCCAATATTATTGGTATTGTGTTTGCGGATTTTGAGACCGTTACAGAAGCGAACGACGCTTTTTTAGAGATGGTCGATTATACCCGTGCAGAGGTAGAGGCGGGTAAGCTGCGCTGGCGAGAGATGACGCCACCAGAGTATATTCCTTTGGACGAGCGGGGACTTGAGGAACTTTTGTCAACAGGTGTTTGCAGCCCCTTTGAGAAAGAGTATATCCGTAAAGATGGCAGCCGCATCCCGATTCTGGTAGGAGCGGCAACGATACAGAGAGAGCCTTTCCAATTGGTTTGTTTTATCCTAGATTTGACTCAAACCAAGCAATTAGAAAATCAACTAAGGCAGCAGGCTCAGGACTTAGAACACGCCAACCAGGTCAAAGATGAATTCTTAGCAACCCTCTCCCACGAGTTGCGCTCTCCTCTCAACGCCATGCTAGGCTGGTCGCAACTGCTGCGATCGCGCCAGCTCAGTCCAGCTGCTACGGTTCGCGCCCTAGAAACCATTGAGCGTAACGCCCGGTTACAGACTCAACTCATTGAAGATTTACTAGATATTTCCCGCATCATTCGGGGCAAGCTGAGCTTAAATATCTGTCCAGTCAACCTAGCCTCTCCCATTGCGGCAGCGATGGATACCATGCATCTAGCAG
Organism: Cyanobacteria bacterium UBA8803; assembly: GCA_003505715.1. Taxonomy (GTDB): domain Bacteria; phylum Cyanobacteriota; class Cyanobacteriia; order Cyanobacteriales; family Coleofasciculaceae; genus UBA8803. The sequence goes on from DNXU01000033.1 coordinate 3,484, forward strand.
CACAAGCCAAGTCAATTCAGATTGATTCTGCTATTGACCCTAATATAGGGCTGGTTTTAGGCGATCCAAACCGCTTACAACAGATAGTTTGGAATCTGATATCCAATGCGATCAAGTTTACCCCTCAGGGGGGGCAGGTGAACATCCGGCTCGACCGAGATGATGCTCAGGCTCGGCTGCAAATCAGTGACACGGGCAAAGGCATTAGTGCTGATTTTTTACCTCATGTCTTTGAATACTTCCGTCAAGCAGATAACTCAATTACTAGAACCCAAACGGGACTTGGACTGGGGTTAGCCATTGTACGTCATCTAGTAGAACTCCACGGTGGAACAGTTTGCGTCCAGAGTCCAGGAGAAGGAGAGGGGGCAACTTTTACCGTACTGCTCCCACTCATGCAGGTTCAGCCCGAAATAAGGGAGGATAGAGAGTCCTGGGATGAGTCTTTAGAACTCAAGGGCGTGTGCGTACTACTGATTGATGATGAAAGGGATACTCGTGAATTTCTCACCTTTATGCTGGAGCAATATGGGGCGTTGGTAACAGCAGCTACCTCAGCCAGAGAAGGACTTGAAGTACTCGAACGGTTGACACCTGACGTGTTGGTAAGTGATATTGGAATGCCAGAACAAGATGGCTATACCCTGCTGCACCAAATCAGAGCGCGATCTCCAGAACAGGGAGGCGGCATCCCAGCTGTAGCGCTGACGGCCTATGCTAGAGAGGAAGATCGCCAACAAGCTATATCAGCAGGCTTCCAAGTACATATATCCAAGCCAGTTGAACCTACTACATTAGTACATGTGGTTGCGACTTTGACCGGAAGGAGGAGAAGGGAGAGTGATGAAGAGCAGATTTAACTACTAGTCCACCACAGAAATTTTGACAGGTAAGCACCTGCCTGAGAAACTGGTGGAAAAACCAGGGGCGTCAATGACAGAAAAATACATTGTTAATCTCACGAAAGAAGAACACCAGCAGTTGTTGAGCTTGATTGAGAAAGGCAAGACATCAAGTAGGACATTTAAGCGTGCACATATCCTGCTACTAGCCGACGAAGGTCATCCTGATGAAGTGGTGGCTCAAATGCTACATATAGGGGAATCGACAGTGCATCGTACACGCCAGAAGTTTGTGGAAGGAGGAGTAGAGTTTGCGCTACGAGAAAGCCCGCGTCCAGGGGTGAAACGTAAACTCGATGGCAAAGGGGAAGCGTTGTTAGTGGCAACCGCTTGTAGTGCAGCACCAGAAGGTCAACAGCGTTGGACAATGCAACTGTTAGCACAACGATTAGTGGAAATCCAATTGGTCGAGAGTATCTCGGACGAGACAGTGCAACGCACTCTAAAAAAAACGAAATCAAGCCTTGGCTCAAAGAGCAATGGTGCATCCCGGAAGTAGGAGCAGACTTTGTGTGGCGCATGGAAGATGTGTTGGAGTTGTATGACAAACCCGACGAGCCTGATTATCCTCAAGTGTGCATCGATGAGCGACCTTGCCAGTTGATTAGTGAAGTGCGTACCCCACTCCCATCTGAGCCAGGTAAGCCTGAGCGCTATGACTATGAGTACAAACGGGAAGGAACCTGTAACCTGTTCGCCTGCTTTCAACCGTTAGCTGGATGGCGACATATCCAAGTCACTCAACAGCGCACCAGTCAAGACTTTGCTCATTTCTTGAAATATTTAGTCGATGTACTCTTTCCTATGGCGCTGATGATTCGAGTGGTTCTCGATAACCTCAATACTCACACCCCAGCCGCCTTGTACCAAACTTTTGAGCCTGCCGAAGCGCGACGGATTTTGAGCAAGTTAGAGTTTCACTATACCCCCAAGCATGGCAGTTGGCTCAATATGGTGGAAATTGAACTTTCAGTCCTCTCACGCCAGTGTCTCAACCGACGTATCCCAGATCTAGACACGATGAAACGAGAGATTTCTGCCTGGGAGAATCAACGCAATGCAGTGCAAGCTACTGTGAACTGGCGTTTCAGTGCCACCGAGGCACGGGTCAAACTCAAGGACTTATATCCCTGTGTTAACCTGTCATAATCTTTGTGGCGCACTACTAGTACTGAGACCCCTATTTCCGCTGGCAACTTGCCTCTACAGCCGAACCCATTGGCGAAAAACCCCATAACCCTAGTTCCCCTTTCCCTCCTCGCCATTCAATCCTGAGAATAAACCGTATAAGGATTTACAAAAATTTCATTTTCGGCAGTGTAGAAAGTGTCATGCTGTTTTGGTAAATAAGAGCAGAAACACAAGTGAGGAGATACGATCTTGAAAAAAGTAGAAGCAATTATCCGGCCATTTAAGCTAGACGAAGTCAAAATCGCCTTAGTTAACGCTGGCATCGTCGGCATGACAGTTTCCGAAGTGCGAGGATTTGGACGCCAGAAAGGTCAAACCGAGCGCTATAGGGGTTCTGAATACACTGTTGAGTTCCTGCAAAAGCTCAAGGTGGAAGTAGTTGTTGAGGATGCCCATGTTGATATGGTGGTAGACAAAATCATCGCCGCTGCTCGCACGGGTGAAATTGGTGACGGGAAAATTTTCATCAGCCCCGTTGAACAAATTATCCGCATCCGCACAGGGGAAAAGAATATGGAAGCAGTGTGAATAAAGGGGTGTGGGGTGTAGGGTGTAGGGTGTAGGGTGTAGGGTGTAGGAAGAATGAACCAACACCCCACTCCATTCAGAACTCGAAACTCAAAACTGTACCCCACACCCTACACCCTGTCTCACTTTCCAGGCGCTTGCCACACTAGGACTTACGCACAGCCTCTAT
>DNXU01000033.1:6356-6986 GCA_003505715.1 Cyanobacteria bacterium UBA8803
ATGGTGTAGCTGCGTAAGTCCTGATCAACTTAAATGCCTCAATTGGGGAATTAATAATTCAAAGGCTTTACCACGATGACTGTAGCTGCGCTTGAGTTGGGGCGTCATCTCGGCAAAGGTTAACCCCTGCTCGGGAACATAAAAAATAGGATCGTAGCCAAAACCACCCGTGCCACGAGGAGCCAGCAAAATTTCACCTCGGCAAACCCCCTCTACTTGAAGCGCGATCGCTCCATCTGGACGAGCAATAGCGATCGCGCAAACAAATTGAGCTTCCCGGTTCAATTCGTTACCGAGTTCCAAAAGCAGCCGTTCAATCCTTTCTGGATCTGTTTTCCCGTACCTTGCTGAATAAATACCCGGAGCGCCATCCAAGGCATCAACTGCCAACCCAGAATCATCAGCGATCGCCCATTCCCCAGTAAAGCGTGCTACAGCCGATGCCTTCAGGCAAGCATTCGCCGCAAAAGTATCGCCAGTTTCCTCAATATCAAGTTCCGGTGGCTTTAACTGCAATTGGCAGTCCACATCATTGAGATACACCTGCATCTCCCGCAGCTTCCCAGGATTTCCTGTTGCCACAACAAGCAATTTCATATCAAATGTGAGTATTGGTTGTTGGTTGTTGGT
>DNXU01000180.1 GCA_003505715.1 Cyanobacteria bacterium UBA8803
CCGAGGTGGGGGAGTGCGCCTCACAACTCGTTCAACAGGCGCTCCAGAAATAGTTGGCGATCTAGCGATCGCGGCTCTGATATTTGGTAATGTTAGCGGTGCGGCTTTAATAGCTCTTTATCCTTGATCGCGATCGCTAGCAGGCATTTAGGAAATTGGTATAACTCCTTTCCTTGCTGAGAACAGAATTGGTAATTGGTGGTGATATAACCCACTTTGACCGCTTCTTCCAGCAAGCCTAAGTTCTTCATCACATGGGTCGCATTCGCCCAAAGCGCAATCCCTGCCCCGACTTCTCGCAGTTCTTTCATTCGCTCATAGACAGTCAACTGACCAGTCAGTTGATTAGGGATATAATAAGCTGCGAAGTCCTTGAGTGCTGAGATAGCTGTGACCCAAGCAAAAACTGGAAGAGGCAAGAATATTAAACCCGTTCGAGATGCTGAAGCAACGCAAGCCGTGATTTTGGCAGCAGCAGAGGAAGAGTTTGCCCAACATGGGTTTACGGCGACTAGAACTGAAGCGATTGCCGATAAAACCAAGGTGGCAAAGTCAATGATTTATTACTACTTCAAGGATAAAGAGGGGTTGTATCGAGCAGTCTTAACGCGATCGCACGCAGATCTTCTAGAAACAATTCAAAAATTAGAGTTAGAGCAGTTATCTCCTGAAGTGGCGCTAGAAAATTTTTTAAGGGCATTACTGAATTGCGTATCGCGTAACCCTAGACTTCCGACTATCATGTTTCACGAAGCTGTACAAAACCAGGGGAAATACTATAAAGAAAGTAGCTCAGTGAATATTGATACTATTTTGATCGCAATCTTGGAGCGAGGTTTGACAGCGGGAGTCTTTCGTTCACTCGATCCATTTCAAGCTGCTATCAATATCATGGGAGCTTGCTTATTCTATTTTATTGGCGCAGGCAACATCAAGCAGTTTCCACAAGGTAAGCGACTTTTGAGCAAAGCAATGCTGGAGCAGCACGCTCAAGAGGCGATCGCGCTAATCTTGGCAGGTGTTCGATCGTCTTGACAGCAGCAAAACAACCCCGCTGCATCGGAACGAATTTAATTATCGGTGCGTTTTACCTTGCAGCACCAATATCGGCTTTGGCTGGGCAGGAATTGATTGAGTCATGGGTCGTCTATCCTCAAGGTGCTTGTCAGTCACCTCCGTCAGGATGGCATCGACGACTTGTCGATTTTGAACTTGAAGAAGCTGAATGGTACGATTCAACGGAGCAAGAGGAGTTCAATAACGGCTCTTATCATAAGGCTTTTGGAATACACGCTCACGCTGGCTCTGTAACAGAATTGTTACCTTGCCAATAGACTGAACTGTCTCAATTTTTCGGAATTCTGTTGAGATCGATATAATTAGCGGCATAGCTCATAACACCCTTTAGGAGGGCATTCTGTGATTGCTTTATCTGGAATTGCAATCCAAAGCAAAATTTACGAAAGCTCAAATTCTCTGGTGTACCGGGGTATCAGAACGCAAGATGAGCAGGCGCACTGCTTTGCAGATACCGCAAGGGTCATCATCAAACTGCTTAAGCAAGATTATCCCTCTCCTCAAGAATTAACGCGCTACCGACAGGAATATGAAATTACCCGCTCCCTCAACCTGGAAGGAGTGGTCAAGGCATACAGCCAGCAAGACTATCAACGCACGCTAATTATTCTTTTGGAGGATTTTGGGGGTGAGTCCCTGGAGCAATGGATGCGGCAGCAATCAAGTTTTTGCCCAATGTTCTTACCTACGTTCCTGCGACTGGCGATCGCACTCACCGATATTCTGGGCAGTATTCACGCTAACAATATCATTCACAAAGATATTAATCCTGGAAACATCGTTTTTAACCCAGGCACTGGCGTTGTTAAAATTATTGACTTTGGAATAGCTACCCGATTTAATCGCGCGAATCCGACATTCAAAAGCCCTCATAGTTTAGAAGGCACATTAGCCTACCTGTCTCCAGAACAAACCGGGCGGATGAATCGCTCACTCGATTACCGCACTGATTTTTACTCGCTCGGTGTAACGTTTTACGAACTTCTGACAGGACACCTGCCGTTTCCCACTATAGATCTGCTGGAGCTAATCCACTGTCATATTGCCAAGCAGCCTGTTCTACCTCACGAGATAAATGCAACTATTCCCAAACCAGTTTCAGATATCATTTTGAAACTGATGGCAAAAAATGCAGAGGATCGCTATCAGAGTGCCTGGGGAATTAAAGCGGATTTAGAACATTGTTTGCGTCAACTTGAAGCAAAAGGACGGATTGATGATATCCAACTAAGTCTTCAGGATGTTTCCGATCAGTTTCAAATTCCCCAAAAACTGTACGGACGAGAAGCGGAAATAGCAGCATTATTGGCAGCGTTTGATAGAGTAGCGGAGGGAAAGGGAGACACGGAGATAGGTAATATCCCTGCGTCCTCGCGTCCTCGTGTCTCCGCGTCTTCTGCAATGATGTTAGTGTCTGGCTACGCTGGAATTGGGAAGTCAGCATTAGTGCAGCAACTCTACAAACCAATCACAGCAAAACGCGGCTATTTTATTTCTGGCAAGTTTGACCAGTTTCAGCGCGATATTCCCTACAGTGCGATCGCCCATGCTCTGCAAAAATTAGTGCAGCAACTGCTGGGTGAACCTGATGAGCAATTGCAACAGTGGCGATCGTGCCTTTTAGAAGCTTTAGGAATTAACGGGCAACTCATCATTGATGTGATTCCCGAAGTAGAACTGATTATTGGCAAGCAGACACCCGTTCCGGAAGTTGGCGCAACGGAAGCTCAAAATCGCTTCAATCGAGTTTTTCAATCATTTGTGCGGGTGTTTTGCTCAAAGGAACATCCGCTTGTAATCTTTCTGGATGATTTACAGTGGAGCGACTCAGCCACACTGAAGTTAATCGAACTAATAATGCTGGATGAGCAGACCCAATCCCTATTTCTGATTGGAGCCTATCGAGATAATGAAGTGAATCCAACGCACCCCCTGGTATTCACGCTGGAGCGATTGAGGAAACAAGGGGCAGTGTTTCAAGAAATAATTCTGGCACCCTTAACCCTAGAGCCGTTGAGTCAGTTGATTGCCGAGACGCTGCATCACAATACTGACACTGTGCGTTCCTTAGCCCAGTTGGTGTTATGTAAAACCGAGGGGAATCCTTTCTTCGTTGGCGAATTTTTGAGAATGCTGCATAGCGAAAATCTGTTGACTTTTGATGTGGCACTCTCAAGCTGGCAGTGGAACATGATGCAGATTCAAGCCCAAAATATAACTGATAATGTGGTGGAGTTGCTACTGCTCAAGTTGCAGAAACTACGAGAAGGCACCCAGCAAATGCTCCGCTTAGCTGCTTGTATTGGGTCTGAATTTGATTTAGAGACGTTGGCGATTAGCGCAAAGCACAACTCCGAAGGAACTGTTTGTGAGAAGTCTCCTCAAGCGATTTCTTTGGATTTGCTGACAGCGATTCAAGTTGAATTGATTCAGCCTCTCTCCGAATTGGATGAGAACTTGTTAGTTCAAGAGTATAAATTTTTGCATGATCGCGTACAGCAAGCCGCCTATGCCCTAATAGATGAATCTCAAAAACAAATAGTTCATCTGCAAATTGGTCGCAATCTTCTCGAAAAAACGCTGCCTGAACATTTAACAGAGCGATTATTTGAAATTGTTGATCACCTGAATTATGGAATTGAACTTGTTACCAATCAAGCTGAACGCAATGAAATTGCCAGATTGGATTTAATGGCAGGGCAAAAAGCAAAAGGAGCGATCGCGTACAGCACGGCTAAACAATATTTAGATATAGCCAGAGCATGGCTGGAAGCATCTAGCTGGAAGACTGACTACGACCTGACCTTAGATATATATACAGAAACAGCAGAAGTTGTGTATTTATGTGGCTATTTTGAAGATGTTAAACAGTGGGCAGGAGTCGTTCTGCAAGAAGCCAGAACTATTCTCGATATTCAATATGGCAATACGTTTTTATCCCCCTTTGCCTATGCCAACTTTGGATTCGTTCTTTGTGGAATGGTCGAAGAATATTCGCAAGCAGTTGAAAAAGCAACCATAACAAAACGTTATTTGATTCAAGGCAGAGCCGCCCCCCTTGAGCCTTTGTATTATCTCTATGATTCCCTAGCAAGCCTCGCAACATACTCTGATAGTAATAACACTCAAGTTCAGGAGAAAGTTCTAGAAAATGTTGCTGTTAACCAGAAGAAAATGAAGCATTGGGCAGACCATGCTCCCATGAACTATCTGCATAAATATTATCTGGTTGAGGCAGAGAAAGCACGAGTTTTGGGTCAGTTGCTTGAGGCAGAAGAGTTCTATGAACAAGCGATTCAGGGAGCCAAGGAAAATGAATATATCCAAGAAGAAGCATTAGCCTATGAATTAGCTGCCAAATTCTACTTACATCGTGGCAGGGAAAAGTTTGCTCAAACCTATATGAAGGAAGCTCACTATTGTTATAAACGATGGGGAGCAACGGCAAAGCTCAAAGACTTAGAAACTCGCTATCCCCAGTTCTTTCCTCAGTCGTTGGATGTGGCTTACACGCCAGTTCTCACTACTACTGGAACAACTTCTAACACCTCACAGGTCGCTTTTGATTTAGTAACCGTGCTCAGAGCATTCCAAGCCATCTCTCGTGAAATTGAACTGGAGCAGTTGCTTCGTTCGTTGATGCAAATCTTGATTGAGAATGCTGGCGCACAAACTGGATTCCTAATTTTGGAAGAATCAGGAGAATGGACGATCGAAGCTTCTTGTGAACTGAATGATGGTGAGAAAATTTCTACACAAGTGCTGCAATCAGTTCCAATCGCAAATCGCTTATGTGAATCAATTATCCAATACGTGATCCGGACTCAGGAATCTGTTCTCTTAAATGATGCAACTCGTGAAGGTAATTTCATTCATGATTCCTACGTTCAACATAACCAAACTCAATCGCTTTTCTGTTTGCCGCTGTTGAATCAAAGTAAGCTCGTTGGTGTTTTGTATCTAGAAAATCAATTAGTAACTGGAGCATTTACGCCAGAGCGATCGCAAGTTCTGAATCTACTCTCCACTCAAGCCGCGATTGCCATTGAAAATGCCAAACTCTACTCAAAGCTACGCACTAGCGAAAGTAGAATAAAACAGTTTCTAGAAGCAGTTCCGGTGGGAATTGTCGTGTTAGATGCAGCTGCTCGCACGTACTACTTCAATCAACAGGCAATTAAGCTATTGGGCAAAGGAATTGATCCTTCCGTGCAACTAGATCAGTTGGCAGAAGTTTATCAAGTTTATCTGACAGGAACTGATCAAAGGTATCCTACCGAGAGAATGCCAGCAGTCCGAGCACTGAGTGGTGAACGCACCAGGATTGACGATATGGTAATTCTTCATCCAAACAACATAACCATTTCAATTGAGGCATGGGGAACTCCAGTCTTTGACGAGCAAGGGAATGTGTCTTATGCGATCGCAGCCTTTCAGGACATCACCCAGCAAAAACAAGCTGAACAATTGTTAGCTGATTATAATCGCACCTTAGAGCAACAAGTATCAGAACGAACGGCAGCGTTACAAGAAAGCGAAGCAGAACTGCGCGCTCGCGAACAGGAATTGCGGCTCATTACAGACGCTCTCCCGGTTGCTATTGGTTACATCGATGCCGAGCAACGCCATTGCTTTGTTAACCGCACCTATGAGATTTGGCGTAACTGTAGTCGAGATGAAATTTTAGGCAAGTCTATTCGTGAACTGGTGGATGATACAGCGTATCAAGTGCTGGAGCCTTATGTTAATCAAGCGTTAGCGGGACAAACGACAACGTTTGAAGCAGAAATACTCCTGCCAACAGGCAAAAAGTACTTGAGTGTAACCTTAATTCCCGATTTCGATGCAAATGCTCAAGCCATTGGATTCTATGCTCTAAATACAGACATTGGCCATCACAAAAAAGCAGAAGAAGTGTTGCGCCAGTCCGAGGCTCAGTTTCGGGAACAGGCAATCCTCTCCGCTTTTCGCGCCGATGTGGGCAGTGCCCTTGCTCAAAGTGATAGATTGTCCTTGATGCTACATCGCTGTGTGGAAGCCGTTGTTAAGCACTTTAATGCTGCATTCGCTCGGATTTGGACGCTAAATAAAGACGAGAATATTTTGGAGTTACAAGCCAGTGCGGGGATGTATACCCGTCTTGACGGCACCTACAGTCGAGTTCCCGTAGGTAGCTTCAAAGTAGGACAAATTGCTCAGGATCACTGTCCTCTGTTGACCAACAATGTGTTTTATGAGTCATCCATTGATCAAGAATGGGCAGAACGAGAAGGCATGATGGCATTTGCGGGCTATCCCATCCTGCTGGAGGGGCAGCTTGTTGGAGTGATAGCAATGTTTACCCGACACCCCATTCCGTCGTCCAACTTTGAGGCATTGGGGTTTGCGGCTCACGAGATTGCATTAGGAATTAGACGCAAACAGGCAGAAGTAGCCTTGCAAGCCTCTGAAGCCGAACTGCGTGATGTCTTTGACGAGCTTCGCTTACGAGAACAGGAATTACGGCTAATCACAGATGCTCTGCCTGTTTGTATTGCTTATATCGATGCTAACCAACAGTATCGCTTTGTCAACCACACCTACGAGATTTGGTGTTGCTGTAGTCGGGACGAAATTTTGGGCAAGTCTATTCGTGAGTTTATAGGCAATGCCATGTATTTAATGACTGAACCTTATATTAACCAGGCATTGGCAGGACAAACGACAACCTTTGAAGCCGAAATGTCTTTACCATCAGGCAACAAATATATCAGTACGACCTTGATTCCCAACCTGGAAGGTAAGGCTCAAGTTATCGGATTCTATGCTCTCAACACAGATATCAGCGATCGCAAACGTGCCGAAGAAGCCTCAATTTTAGAGGAACGTAACCGCATGGCGCGAGAAATTCATGATACTCTGGCGCAAGCCTTTACGGGAATTCTGGTTCACATGGGAACCGTTTCTCGATTGGTGAACACTAACCCTGACGCAATTCAAACCCACATTAATACGGTGCGAGATCTGGCTCGCAGCGGGCTAACAGAAGCGCGACGCTCGGTTGCAGCACTACGTCCTCAAGCGCTGGAAGATGGTAATCTCTGGACAGCACTAGAACGATTTGTAGCAACTCTGCAATCTTCAACTGAAACCAGCTTGATTTGTAAGATTATCGGCACTCCCTATGTACTCCCTGCTGAAACTGAGAACAATCTTTTAAGAATTGCACAGGAAGCATTTACAAACGCTATCAGGTATGCAAACGCAACCGAAATTCGGATTGAGTTAGTTTATGAATCGACGCAATGCTTCTTACAAATTAGAGACAACGGACAAGGATTTGAAGTCGACCCTACAATTCTAAATCGAGGGTTTGGCTTAATGGGAATGACCGAACGAGCGGAACGCATTGGAGCACAACTCTCGATCGAGAGCCAATTGGGGCAGGGAACCGACGTGATCATATCTGTACATCGAGAGGCATCAGCATGAGTCAGCCTAAAGTGATCCGCGTTCTGATTGTTGATGATCACGCTATTGTTCGGCAGGGACTAGCCGCAATGATTGAGAATGAGCCGGATATGACGGTGGTAGGTCAAGCAGGGGATGGACTAGAAGCAATTGCCCTATATCGACAGCTACAACCTGATGTCACCTTGATGGACCTACAAATGCCGCAGATGAGTGGTGCTGATGCGACGTTAGCAATCTGTGCTGAATTTGCTAATGCTCACCTCATCATTCTGACTACCTATGATGGGGACGAGGATATATATAGAGCACTACGTGCTGGAGCCAAGGGCTATTTGCTCAAGGATGCTGAACCGGACGCACTGCTTAGGGCTATTCAAATTGTTTACAGTGGACAACAATACATCCCCTCTGAAGTTGCTGCCAAGTTAGTGCAGCGGATGAACATTCCAGAATTGAGCGATCGCGAACAAGAGGTTGTGCGTCAGATGGCGCTTGGCTTGAATAATCATGATATTGGTGTGGCTTTAAATATTACCGAAAGTACGGTCAAGTTCCACATCAACCGAATTCTGAGCAAATTAGGCGTGAGCGATCGCACACAGGCGGTGATTACTGCACTGAAGCGGGGACTGGCTAAGTTGTGACAGCGATGAGAACTGAACTTAAGTTCGGTTGAGGTCTCGTTGCAGAGAGAGTGAGCAACTGTTGTTTCATGCCTTCAATCACTCGACTTTAAGTTGGCGACAAAGCCGCATTAATTTCATAGGCTAAAGGCATACAAATAACGGAGGCGGCAGAAATCACAGACAGGAAGCACGGCAATCCTTCAATGCCGTAAAAGCTCCTTTTGCTAGTATGTCCGATGTCTGATGAATCGAAATAATCATTTTAATCAACTCCTGGTTCTACCCTCACAACGGGATCACTACCAGGGGGTACTCAATGCCTCAATCGTACTGGTGGAGTATGGAAATTACCAATGCCCTCAATGTAGAGAAGTCCATCAGTTGATTCAGGAAGTCCAGCAATATTCCAGTTCTGGGTTTCCTGACGAGAATTGGCTCTGTATTGTGTTTCGTCACTTTATTGATGGGCATTCAGCCTATCCTCAAGCTCAAAAAGCAGCAGAGGTAGCGGAAGCAGCAGCAGCGCAAGGTCAATTTTGGCAAATGCACGATATGCTGTTCACCCATCAAGAAGCATTGGACGACGGTTATCTTGTCGAGTATGCCAATCGTCTAGGACTCGATATTTCCCAGTTTCTGCAAGATCTATCTAAACAAGTACACGTCGATCGAATTAGTCAAGATATTGAAGGTGGATTAGAAAGTGGAGTAACGACTGCTCCAGCTTTGTTTATCAATGGAATTCGGTATCGCGATCGCTGTAATATTGAACAGTTGACGGCAGCTATTACTGCTGCAAGTCATTGACTTTTCTACAACCTTTGGTTCTCTAGAAGGAGCAAAAAACATTGAAATTTTCCTACACAATTCTCTATGTCAACGGTTGGTTATATCCGTGATTTAGACGGCATTTTAATTGAGCTGGGTAGTCCGATATAGCTGATCAAAACAGAGGACATCAGGATTCAATACGATTGCGTTGTGGTTGGTGTAGGTTCAGCAGGCTGCGTGATCACCAACTGTCTGACCGAAGACAGCGACACAACGGTGTTACTCTCAATGGAGATATTGAAAGTGGAAACAAGAGCAGAGTAGCAACTGCCCCTTCGTTTATTAATTGAATTTACTACCATGATCGCTGGAGCATAGAACAGTTGATGGCAGTTATTATCACTGCCAGTCATTAAGCTTTTTGATTCTCAATTGCACAATCAAAATACTGTCTATTATACAAGTATTCATATTCTTCAGGTACACAGATACCGTTTCACAGATGCTCAGCAGTTTAGGCAGAACCTTAAAATGCTACAAACTATTCCTAAATTCAGTACTCAAGATCGTGCTAAAAAAGCAGTGATGGAAGCCGTTACAGCACATGTTCTACTAGTCGAAAATGACAGCCAACTTGCTCAGCTAATCGCGCAGGAACTAGGCTGTGAAGGATATAAAGTAAATTTAATTGAGGATGGTATCAGCGGGTTGCTAGCTGCCCGTCAGACGAATCCAGATTTGATTATTGTAACCTGGACGCTTTTGGGACTTTCCTGTGCAGAGTTTTGTCATCGTTTGCGTTCAACCTACAACTGCGTGCCCATTATTGTATTAACTCATGAAGGGCAAGTTTATGAGCGGATCATGGGTTTAAATGCAGGTGCGAGTGATTGTCTAAGCAAACCCTTTGTCCTAGAAGAACTGATTGCCAGAGTTAGAGCGCACTTGAGACAAGGAGCAAAAGAAGCCTATCTTCTACAGTTTGAGCAGCTTGTTCTCAATCAAAAAGCGCGACAGGTCTACTATGGCCATCAGGAAATTGAACTGACGGCAAAGGAGTTTGATTTGCTTGAATATTTCATGCGACATCCTAACCAGGTATTAACCCGTGTGCAAATTCTAGATCATGTCTGGGGTTACGAGAATTTTGCCAGTTCAAATGTCATTGAAGTCTACATCCGATATTTACGAATTAAGTTAGAGGCACAAAGTGCAACACAATTGATTCACACAGTGCGTGGTGTTGGTTACGTGTTGAGAAATTAGCGGCACCAAAATCCATTTCAGTGGCTGTCAACTAACTTGATCGCCATTCATTCCACAAATCATTTATTAATCGGAGCATCATGACCCAATCTTTCTGGTTTTTTGGCTCTCGCCTTACAATTGTTGCCGATCACACAACAACTGGAGGTCAGTACGATCTGATTGAAGGTTATTTCCCACCCGGCTCCCAGACTCCTCCTCATCGCCACACACGCTATTCTGAACAACTCTATGTGCTGGAAGGAGAGTTCACAGTCTGGGCAGGCGAGAACAAGGTTGTGCTGAAAGCGGGTGAAAGCTTTGTGATCGCTCCATGTGTACCCCATGTTGTTGCCACACTAGGCGATCGCCCCGCTCGCGGACTCGTTGTTGCTGCGCCCAGTGCCTTTGCTCGGTTGATTGAAGCAGTGGGGACTCAGGACGAGACAGGAGCACCAGATATGGCACTGTTTGATCGCATTTCTGCTGAGATCGGCGACGAACTGCTTGGTCCGCCTGGAACTCTACCTACCGATTTTGCAGCAACAGCCTGAACTTTCTCTCTGAGTCAAACGTTAGAAACAACTCTCTTATCTACAAAAGGAAACTCTCATGCCTTACGTTACGGTCGGTCAAGAAAACTCTGCAAACAAAGCAATTGTTGAAGATCGCCCAGCTTATTTATCTGCATTCTTTCAAGACTTTTTCAACATAGATGTACTGCTGGGCGATCGCATCAGCAATGAGGCTATCCAGGCAAGTTGGAATGTGGCAGCCAGTGCTTCTGCAAAAGGAACGTTGGATTGCGTCCCGTCGTGGCTAACGGATTTCCGTGACGATTTACCTCGCATTGATGTACCAACCCTGATCATTCATGGAGATAGCGATCGCATTCTCCCCCTTGCATCGACTGCCAAGAGACTACCAGAGTTAATTAAAGACAGCCGTCTTGTGATAATTCCTGGCGGACCCCATGCCATCAACTGGACTCACGCCGATCAGGTTAATCCTGTGCTGCTGGACTTCTTGGCAGGAAATTGAGCTGGAGGTACAACTTATCTCTTCAAGCTATGAGCAGAGGTTGTCTTCTAATAGGGCAGCAGAACTTGAATGCATGAATGCAACTTGATTCACAAATAGCTAGCTGTCAACTTCAACAAATGTGAGGACAAAGGTGATAAAAGTTTTGATTGTCTACGCAACAGATTACGGCAATACCAAGAAGATGGCAACAACGGTAGCTTCTGGGGTGACATCAATTTCAGAAACTGAAGTGGAAGTAAAGTTTGCTGACGATGTGACCGAAGATGATGTCATCGCAAGTGACGCTGTTATTGTGGGTTCCCCAGTACATATGGGCAGTCCAGATTGGCGCGTCAAAAAATTTATCGATCAGGTTTGTGGACCTCTTTGGATCAAAGATAGCCTCATTGGAAAAGTGGGTGCTGTCTTTGCGACGGGTGGCGGTTTCGGCAATTCAGGGGGCGGCGCTGAACTAACCATGCTGGCGCTGTTAAACAATTTTGCTGAACTGGGAATGGTGATGGTGCCTTTACCCAAAATCACACCCGGATATTTTCTTGGCGGTTTGCAATGGGGTCCCTACGGACGCTCTGCGGGAGAGCATATGGAGCAGACAGGCGTTGCTGAAGAAAGGCTGGAAGCTGCCAAATATCACGGTGCGAATGTAGCACGAGTAGCTGCTGCCTTAGCAGGCAAAGAATTGTTTGCCAAGTAGAAAACTCAAGTACGCACTAGCGCTCACTCCAAGACAAACAGCGCTCCTTTGTAGCCTTAACGTCGGGAGATGAAGCTCCGTAATCTGGCGACCACCAAAAGCTATCCTAAAAGCGGCAATTGCTCATTGAGGTTGCATTCTATGTCGGAACCCCTAGCAATTAGTTTAGATGAAGACACTCAGCAGGTAACTGCCATCATTTGTCATACGGTTCGTCCAGGGCGCGAGCAGGGGTATGAAGAGTGGTTGCATGGTATTACTACGGCTGCCCACAAATTCAGAGGACATTTAGGAGTCAGTGTGATTCGACCCTGGGACCACGCTCACGCTGAGTATGTTGCAATCCTCAAATTTGATCGGTACAGCAATCTTAAAACGTGGATGGAATCTGATGTTCGGCAGGAATGGATTGCGCGATTACAGCCACTAATCGAAAAGCCTGAAGTCATTCAAACCCTGACCGGACTAGAAACCTGGTTTATGCTTCCAAATAAGCTACAGGTTCCACCCCCTCGCTACAAGATGGTATTAGTGACGTGGCTGGGAGTGTTGCTCACGCTTCCTATCTCTAACCATTTACTGATACCGCTACTGTCTGAATTTCCTACATTGTTTGAGCAACTGATCGGTACAGGATTCAGTGTTGTCCTGCTCACTTATCTAATCATGCCGCACCTAACTCAACTATTTCGCAAATGGCTGTATCCCGTTTCCTAGACTGATATAAAACTTCCAGGAAGTCATCCAAAATGAAAAAATTAGAAGGAAAAGTTGCTCTTGTCACCGACGGTACCAGTGGCATCGGTCTTGCCACTGCTAAACGCTTTGTCGCCGAAGGAGCCTATGTCTTCATCACGGGTCGTCGCCAAACTGAATTGGATGCTGCCGTCAAGGAAATCGGTAAAAATGTCACGGGTGTTCAGAGTGATGCCTCGAATCTTGCAGACCTGGATCGCCTGTTCGCCACGATCGAGCAAGAGCAAGGACATCTCGCTGTGCTATTCGCCAATGCAGGCGGTGGAGAAATCGCCCCACTCGGAGCCATCACTGAAGAACACTTTGACACAACATTCAACACAAACGTCAAAGGTCTGCTGTTTACTGTGCAGAAGGCATTACCGCTGCTGCCAGAGGGTGCTTCTATCATTTTGAACGCCTCCACTGCTTCTACCGTGGGTACTCCAGCTTTCAGCGTTTATAGTGCCACCAAAGCCGCTGTGCGATCGTTTGCCCGGAATTGGACACTCGACCTGAAAGAGCGCAAGATTCGGGTGAATGCCATTAGCCCTGGTGTGGTTCCAACTCCTGGGTACGATCAGCTGGGATTATCAAGAATTCTGGCAAAAGGAGAAAATATGGATCTTCACCAACTCACAGCGATCGAAGATATTCGTCAGACCAAAGCACGCTATTGCCGATTCATCGATTTGAAGCAGTGGGACGATTTCAAAAACTTATTTATGCCGACTGTGCATCTTACTTTTCATGGTGTTCAAGGAGAGTTGTTATACCAATTTACAGACCTTCAAATTTTCATTGACCAAACAGCAACCATGTTAGACAAAGCTCAGACCATCCATCAGGTTCATAACCCTGAAGTTCAATTAACTTCGGAAACGACAGCGCGGACGATCTGGTCGATGGAGGACTGGATTACTTATCCCGAAGATGTAAAGGGACTCTTTAAAGCGCTTCACGGATTTGGACATTATTACGAAACGCTCGAATTGAGAGAGAGCCGCTGGCTCACCACGACACTTAGCTTAAAAAGAACCATTCTGACTATTGCCTGAGCGGCACAAGGAAAAAACATGTTGCCGAAAATGAAAGCGGTCATCATGACTAAGCCTGGCGATCCGGAGGTGTTGACTTACACAGAAGTCGATATGCCACGTATTGAGCATCCAACTGACGTACTCGTGAAAATCAAAGCAGCAGGCGTTAATCCAGGCGATTGTCAAAATAGGAAATTCGGAACTCCTTCCTATGCGGCAGGAGAAGGGAAACAGGGCTTTAGTATCCTGGGGATGGACGGAGTTGGTGTCGTCGAGGCGGTAGGAACGGACATCACGCACATCAAGTCAGGTGATGAAGTTTGGTATTACGACGGCGGTTACGCAGATAAACACGGTAGCTACGCGCAGTATAAAGTCGTTAATGGTCATTATCTATCCCCCAAGCCGAAGTCGATCAATTATGTAACAGCCGCAGCGTTGCCCGTCGTTGCCCTGACGGCGTGGGAGGCAGTAGTCGATCGCGCAAACGTCCAACCCGGTGACTTTGTATTGGTGCATGGCGGTGCTGGTGGACTGGGGCATATCAGCATCCAACTAGTGTTAAATCGCGGCGGACATGTGGCGACGACAGTCACTGGTACTGCAAAGGAAAAATTGGTACGTGCGCTAGGTGCTGAAGTACTTATTGACTATAAAAAAGAGGATGTGAAGCAGGCGCTGATTAACTGGACAAGCAAAGATGGAGCAGATGTTGTGCTTGACTACGTTGGTCATGAAAATTTTGCCAACAGCATCGACCTGGTTGCGTCGTATGGAACGCTCATAAATACAGTCGTCTCTGATTGGCCCAATGGGAATAATCTCGTTGCCGAATATAAAAATTTGAGTATCAAGTTCGTCAACATCGGTTTGCCGCAAGTATCTGGCAACCATGAATTTCGGCTTCGCCAAACGCAGGTTTTGAAAGAAATTTCACGACTTGTCGATGCCGGTCAATTGCAGGTTCACCTCGACCGAGTTTTTCCACTTCAACAAGTAGCAGAAGCGCAGCGATCGCTAGAGGCAGGTGAAGTCATTGGGCGCGTTGTCATCGAAATGTAATCGATCAGGAAGATTATGAAAAAAGGAAAGATCGGTATTGGAATTATTGGTGTTCATCCCTCACGTGGATGGGCGATGACCGCGCATCTACCTGCGCTGCAAGCATCACCCGATTTTGAAGTCGTTGCATTGACGAATTCAAATCAAGCTACGGCACAGGAAGCAGCACTCAAATTTAACGTGCCCCATGCTTTTCAAAATCATGAGGATTTGTTGGCGTGTGCAGATGTGGATTTGGTTGTCGTTACGGTCAAAGTGCCCTATCACTTTGAATTGGTGAGTGCGGCAATCCGGGCTGGAAAATCGGTTTATTGCGAATGGCCGTTGGGTAACGGGTTGCAAGAAGCAATCGAACTGGAGCAACTTGCTCAAAAACACAAGGTTCACACGGTGGTAGGATTACAGTCTCGCACAACGCCAGAGGTGAATTTTATTCGTGACTTAATTCGCGACGGTTATGTTGGTGAGGCTCTGTCCGTTTCGCTAATCGGTTCAGGCATGATTGGCGGAGCAATGATTCCTGAACAATTTGCTTATACCCTGAACCCGAAAAATGGCGCAGGCATGATAAACGTTGCCTTTGCCCATGCGATCGATTCTGTGGGTTATGTGCTGGACTCAGGCGTAAGTGAGGTCATGGCAACTTTAGACAGCCGGAGGAAGACTGCACAGGTGATTGAAACAGAGGCGATCGTGGCGATCGAAACGCCAGATCAAATCGCCGTCAGCGGCAGAATGAAAAGTGGCTCTGTGATTTCTGCCCATTTTCGAGGAGGGCTATCGCGTGGCAGCAATTTCAGATTGGAAATTAATGGAACGCAAGGTGATCTAATCCTCACCAGTTCGCTTGGTTATCCTGGACTAGGCGAAACGAAGATTCAGGGTGCTCAAGGTGAAGCAGTCGTTGTGCAAGACATCAAAATGCCGCAAAACTATAAGACGGTAAATGCAGACCTTGAAATTATGGCAATGACTGTTGCTAGTAATTACGCCCTACTTGCTACCGACCTCAAAAATGGAACAAAAACAGCACCGACATTTGCAGATGCTGTAATTTTGCACCGTCTCATAAATGCAGTTGAGCAATCGGCTGCAATGGGTAATAGGCAGCACCTCTAAAATCGCCACGACAGATGGCTAAGTGATGTCTACTAATCAAAAGAAGCACCATTGTCTTTCTTATAGTTTCTGATTCAGCCGGAATCACAAGGAAACATTAGTCATTTCAAGTGGGTTTTAGCCCGGAAAACTGTGAACATCAACAATTAAGGAGAGATAACATGAATATCAACAAGAATGACACCGCAGTAGTAGTAATTGACCCGCAGAATGATGTTTTAAGCGAGAAGGGAGTTTCCTGGCACTTAGTGGGTAACAGTGTGAAGGAGAACAAAACCGTTGAGAACATTGAGCGAATCTTTAAAGCTGCAAAGCAATATGAATTTGAGGTTTTCATATCTCCTCACTATTACTACCCCACCGATTATGGTTGGAACTTTGCTGGAACTGTAGAGCGCATGATGCTGGATATCAAAGAGTTCGATCGCAAAGGTGCTTTGAGTCTTGACGGTTTCTTAGGATCGGGTGCTGACTGGCTCGATCGCTACAAACGAATGGCACTTAGTTAAGCC
>DNXU01000042.1:0-1231 GCA_003505715.1 Cyanobacteria bacterium UBA8803
GGGGAATGGGAAGAGTTTTTTCCGTAGCCTCTGTATTAAAAGTTGCCAATTCCCAATTCCCAAAAAACCGATTGTGCTAGTTCAGGGTGCGGAAGGTGGGCTACAATTTGGTCAATACCGAATGCGGGGATCAATTAACGCATTAATAATATCAATCCCAATACTGGCCATCACCACAATTGCCCCAAAAAACACCATAATTCCTTGCACAGTAGGGTAATCTCGCAGCTCAATAGCCTGATACAATCGATTAGCTAATCCCGGCCAAGAAAAGGTAACCTCTGTTAACACCGCACCACCAAGAAGGGATGCAAAAGTCAGTCCCATCACGGTAATCACAGGAATTAACGCATTTTTCAAAGCATGGCGCAGCAGAATTGTACGCTCTTGAATCCCCCTAGCCCTTGCAGCTTCTACATAATCAGCTTTGAGAGTCTGCTTGAGATTTACCCGCACAATCCGCTCAAAAATGCCACTCAACAGAATTCCCAGCGTGATACTGGGTAGGGTTAGATAATATAGTGCTGTGAAAAACTGATTTAGGTTACCGCTCAAAAGACTATCAATCGTGTAGAGTCCCGTAGGGCCAGCAGGTAGCGTGACTGTGGCGGGAAAACGTCCACCGATGGGAAACCATCCTAACTGTACCGAAAAGATTAACTGCACGATCATCCCCGCCCAAAAGATGGGAAGTGCATAGGTAACTATTCCAAACAGGCGTCCTCCCAAATCTAAAACCGTGCCGGGACGAGAGGCTGAAATCACACCAACACCAATTCCTACCAACAGCGCCACCATCATGCTGCACACAGCAACTTCTACAGTCGCGGGGAAATATTGCTGAATTACTGACCAAACTTCTTGACCCTGATCGGTAATTGAACTCCCCAAATCAAAATGCAGTAAGGCTCCTAAATAGTTAAGGTACTGTAAAGGCAGAGGTTTATTTAACCCCAACCGTTCACGATACTCAGCTTTAACCGCCTCATCAGCACGATTACCGATAATGGCATCAATAGGATCGCCTGGAGTAGCACGTAGCAACAGAAATACGATGGTGACAATCGTCCACATCATCAACGGTGCTAGCATCAAACGCGCTGCCAGGTAGTAGAGTAAGGCACGAGAACGAGACATTGTTGTTGGTTGTTGGTTATTGGTTGTTGTTTGTTTGTTATTTGTTATTTTGTATGGTTTGTTTATGATTTGCCAACAACAAACAACAAACAAC
>DNXU01000042.1:1308-4926 GCA_003505715.1 Cyanobacteria bacterium UBA8803
AACAACAAACAACAAACAACACTAAGCTTGTTTCTTTATTTCTGGGAATTGAAGACCGAGAACGGGGTTAATTTTGATGTCTTTTAGATTTTGGCGGGCAAAGGC
This sequence comes from Cyanobacteria bacterium UBA8803, assembly GCA_003505715.1. GTDB lineage: Bacteria > Cyanobacteriota > Cyanobacteriia > Cyanobacteriales > Coleofasciculaceae > UBA8803. The sequence continues at coordinate 1,414 of DNXU01000042.1, forward strand.
ATAGTCTTTTTTCTGCAATAAGGGGACGAGGGGAACATCTTGAGCGATAAGATCTTGAATTTCTGCGAAGATTTGTTTGCGCTTGGCTGGGTCTTGTTCTTGGCGTTGGGCTTGAATTAGCTTGTTCATGGGTTCGCTGTAATAGAAGAAACCCTGACTTTGGCTGGCTCCGGCTTCGCAACCTGTTTCTGCTGACCCTTTATTACAAGTGAAGAAGGGACTGATGTAGTTGTCGGCGTCGCCAAAGTCGGGGAACCAAGCAACTAAATAGCTGGGATAAATGTTTTTAGGAACGTTGCCTAAGAGGGTGGTGGAGTCAACGGGTTGGGCATTGATTTGCATTACACCATCGAGTTTCTGTGCGACATATTCTTTAAGAAGGGCGACGATCTGTTGCCGCTGGGGGACGCTGGCAGCATACCAAATGGGTAACTCGAAGGGTTTTTCTTTAGAAAATCCCGCTTTGGTAAGGAGTTCTTTGGCCTTTTCCACATTGCCATCGCCGTAGGCATCTTTGAACACGGGTTTGGTAGTTTCAAAGTTGCTGGGAATAATACTGTAGGCAGCTGTGGCTTGACCCCGATAAACACGGTCTATAATTAGGGGACGGTCTATGATAGATGCGATCGCTTGCCTGACTTCGACTCGATCTAACGGCTTCTGCTTGACGTTCAGTACGAGATAGTCAATGCGACTGCTCTCCTTTTCAACGACCTGAAAGCCTTTGGCTTGAGCATCTTGTTGTAGCTTCAGTACTTGATCGGCACCCAAGTCGCGATAGGCAATATCTACTGCACCTGTGGTGAAGGAATTATATAAGTTGGCGGGACTGCTGAAAAACTGAAAATCAATCCCTTTAGTCGGTGGCTTTTCCCCCCAATAGTTTTCAAAGGCATCGACTTTCACCTGGTTGGGAGTAAAGGAAACTAACTTATAAGGGCCAGTACCGACAAATTCATTGGGTTTGAATTTCCCTTGCCCAATTTCGTAAGTTTTGGGAGAGACAGCAGACATGCCGGGAAAGGCTAATAGTGAGGGAAAGGGAGCAAAGGGGTTTTTGAGCTTGATGGTAAGTTCGTAATCTCCAGTAGCTTCCACCGATGCCATTAAGTCGGATAGCAACGACGAGGGTTTACCACCATTTTTGCTAAACCGTTCTAGGGAAAAAGCCATAGCTTTGGCGTTAAAAGGTTCGCCATCGTGGAAAGTAACACCCTGACGTAGGGGAATAGTATAGGTTAAACCATCTTTACTAACTTTAGGGAGTTCTGTGGCCAGTTGGGGTTGTAGTTGGTCAGTATCTCCGACATAGGTATAGAGGCGATCGCCTAAATTAGTAATAATGTCGCTTATAGCTACTTCATAACCATCTGCTGGGTCTAGCGTCCGTGGCTTCTCAACGGAACCAACGGCAATGCGATCGCTGCCAGTAGTAGTTGTATTGGGCGTAGTAGCTGTCGGTTTGGAGGTTTGAGAGCCACTACAGCTAATTACCAGGAAGCAACAGGAAAGAAATAAACCCAGATATTGGACAAATTGCCACTTTTGACGGGACAGACGAAACCAATTCATAACGTGCATCAAAATTTTTAAAATTAGCCAGGAGTTAATTACTCTTATAGCTATTCAATCAAGCTGAAAGCCAATCCCTGCATTATCGACTAAATCTAGTACGCTGAAAACGCTTAAGTTGCCAAGTGCTTAGATGAGTGCGATCGCATCCTGCTAACCACAGCTACTACAATCCGCGCCACCACAGTCCAACCCCAAACCACAATCCATCCCCCCACACTCGAATCTAGAACCGCAATGTAACACATCTTGACAACTCTGACTTGCTGTCATGCTGGCATTGCCTGTTATACCTAGCTTGGAGGATGCTGTTGACTTTTCGGCAAGCCTCAAACCGCTGACGGGACAATTGGAGTGCAGCAGCTAATCCCTGTTGAGCGATCGCTCTCGGAGTAGATGAAGGAAAACCTCTCTTTCTTAAGATATATATCTTTACAAATAATTTATGTTTCAGTAGTAACAATTGAACTTGCCACCTGCTTTCTATCTGAGCCAATATGGCGTTATACCGTTTGGCTATGGAAGCGGCAAGGTTCAATATTGCGCAATACCTTACCCAGCCTGTAAGTGCCAAGTAAAAAGATGTGAACAGTTGAGTAGAGGAGTAGAAAATGACAGTTTCTGCCAGTACTGTATATGCAAATCTCCAAAAGATTGACCAGGTAGATCCCTTAACCAGTGCGGTCTATCGGGAACAAGCTCAAGAGGTACTCGCTACGCCGTCCATCGAATTGCGTCTCAGAAGAGCGATCGCGGATCTACTCAATCGAGCTAATCAAGAGCTAGCCATGAAAACCGTTACTAGTGAGGATAGTTACTGACCCGATACCAGTAAGGCAAAAATTTCCCACCAGTTATAAGACGTTAGAGGGGGAGAGTGGGTACTTATAGTGGTGGGCTATTATTCTTAATAGTAATTTACATCTTTGCTCATCTTGCCTTTGGAAAATTAGGCAAGGCAGAGTTAATCTACTCAAAAAAACCCAGCTCCTGGATGCGGCTGGGTAAAGGAACTGTTTAAATCCTAATTTACCGATTGAAAGTAAAGATTTTAGGGAAGATTTTATGAAATTTTAATCCAGGGCTACCCCTATTCTCATATTAGAGGTGGTGCGTTAGCTACGTCTGAGATTATAAGCTGGTGCGTTAGCTCCCGGGTAAGGCACCCTACGTCTGAGATTAAAGGTGGTACGTTAACTCCAGCATAACGCACCCTACGTCTAAGATTAAAGTAAGTGGTTTCTTAGACAGTCCAGTCCCGATGCGAGAAAAGCTTGATATGTCTTCACTGCCTCCAGCCCTCCAGCGAGTTGCTGTGACACTGCGCACAGTCGGTGGCATTTCCTTTTGGCTCCAGTTGGTTCTAGGGGTAATTTCGACTGTAATTCTGCTGTTTGCATCCTTTAGCGGTAGTGTTGGCCGCCAAGGCGCTCAAGTAGCGAATCAGGGGACTGGATTAGGTATCTTTTTCGCCATTTGCGGGGTGGTGGCACTGGGGATAGGAGCTTATTTTGCATTCCGTTACATGCGTATTGCCAGAGAGCTGCTTGCCGCCAATTCGGCTGGGCGACCGAGCAAAGCAGAAACCCTGCAAGTCATTAGGCTTGGCCTTATTGTCAATATGGTGGGCATGTTATTGAGTATTGTGGGAGCCTTTGCGATCGTTGGTAGCATTTTGGCAAAATCCGTGCTTCAGCCACAAGGGGCGTTGACGACTGCTATCGATCCCACCCGGTTTGTGCAATCCTTAGATTTATTCGTTGTTCAAGCCAACACCAACACCATAGCCGCCCATTTTGTCGGCATCGCCGCTTCACTGTGGTTATTCAATCGAGTAAACCGATAGGGAGAATGGGGAGTGAGCATTAGACGTTAAAAGCGACCTATGGCAGATTAGACCATGAACACTTGCTCTCTCCCCATTCTCCCTCATCCCTCATC
>DNXU01000042.1:5053-6416 GCA_003505715.1 Cyanobacteria bacterium UBA8803
TCCCTCATCCCTCATCCCTATTAAAGAGAAGATCTGTGCTTGACCTAAAGCAAATTCGAGAAAATCCCCAAGGCGTTCAAGAACTACTAGATCGGCGTGGAGCCAGTCAATATGACCTTACTCCCATTCTGGAGTTGAATCAGCGTCAGCGAGAGCTAGAAACCTCCCGTACTCGGTTGCAAGCTCGCGGTAATGAAATTGGCAAACTGATTGGTGAAAAAATCAGAGCGGGTATTCCTGCCGATGCGCCAGAACTTCAGGCACTGCGGGACGAGGGGAATCAAGTTAAAGCAACCTTGAGCGAACTGGAACCGCAGGAAAAAGAACTTAAAGCTGAAATAGAAGTCCTGCTGCTATCATTCCCTAACTTACCCAGCGAATCCACACCAATTGGTAAAAATGAAGAAGAAAATGTAGAAGTACGCCGCTGGGGTGACGAATATGTTACTCAGGAGGACTGGATTCTACCCCATTGGGAGATTGGCGAGAAGCTAGGCATTCTTAACTTTGAGCGGGCAGTGAAAGTTGCTCAGAGTCGGTTTGTCAGTTTGGTTGGTGCCGGAGCAGCCTTAGAGAGGGCGTTGATTAGCTTCATGCTCGATCGCCAAATCGCCGCTGGGTATGTGGAAGTCATGCCGCCCATCCTGATCAACAGCCAGTCTCTAAAGGCTACAGGTCAATTGCCCAAATTTGCCGAAGAAAGCTTTAAGTGTGACAGCGACGATTTATGGCTTTCTCCCACTGCCGAAGTCCCCTTAACCAATCTCTACCGCGACGAAATTCTAGAGGCATCTGGGCTACCGATCTATCACTGTGCCTATACGCCCTGTTTTCGTCGCGAAGCGGGTGCAGCAGGGCGAGATACGCGAGGGCTAATTCGATTGCACCAATTTAATAAAGTTGAGCTGGTAAAAATAGTTCATCCCAGCACCTCTGAGGATGAACTGCAAAAACTAGTGCGGGATGCAGGGGCAATTTTAGAAGCATTAAAACTACCCTATCGGGTACTAGAACTGTGTACTGGCGATATAGGCTTCTCATCGCGCCACACCTATGACTTAGAAGTGTGGCTGCCTTCGGCTGGCAAGTATCGCGAGATTTCCAGTTGTTCCAATTGCGGTGATTTCCAAGCACGACGCGGCGGCATTCGCTTTAAGGAGGGCAATAAAAAAGGCACGCAGTTCGTTCATACCCTCAATGGTTCGGGGTTGGCAGTAGGACGCACAATGTCGGCAATTTTAGAGAATTATCAGCAACCAGATGGCACGGTGAGGATACCGGAAGTACTACAACCTTATTTGGGGCGTGAGGTTCTTACATAAGGATGAGGGATGAAGGATGAGGGATGAGGGTGTGAGGGTGT
>DNXU01000042.1:6455-6668 GCA_003505715.1 Cyanobacteria bacterium UBA8803
GATGAGGGATGAGGGAGAATGGGAGAATGGGAGATTTTATTAGTAGGGTGTGTTATCCCTCTTTTGTTACTTCGGGGAGAGTAAAATCAGGGAGGACACTCAACTAGCGATCGCGAAAGGAAGAGGAGAAGCTCGAAAGTGATTCATGAAACTGATTAACTTAAGGAAGCTGCGTTGGATGTAACGAATAGCTCCTCGTTTACCAAAGATAAT
>DNXU01000042.1:6689-7118 GCA_003505715.1 Cyanobacteria bacterium UBA8803
CCCCCTTTTAAATAAACCACGAAGACGCAAAGGACACGAAGAAGAAGAAGAAGAAGAAGATAAGAGGGGTTGTCGAGCCAGATTTGGTATAATCTGTTGCCAATCGACCTAATCGCTTCAACACTGGCAATACCTCCTGGAATTTATTCCGTCGCGGCAGCAGCAAGAAACTATCCGAGATATCGTACTGAGGCATACCTTCCCGACACAGCTTGACAAATAAAAACTCATCCCCAGTCGTTGAGACTCTTGATATTTTCCGCAATGCCAACCGTAACAGTCATAATAAAATCCTCGGCAAGCCGACTCGCCCTGGCAAATCTCTACTACTCTCCGTCAAGGTTAAACTAAGGGGTGATTTTTAGTAATGGGTGATTTTTAGTTGCATGTCAATGCTACCGGACACTCCCTCATATCATGTCCGGTTGA
>DNXU01000042.1:7227-9360 GCA_003505715.1 Cyanobacteria bacterium UBA8803
GTTTAACCGGACATGATATCACTCCCTCACTCCCTCACTCCCTCACTCCCTCACTCCCTCACTCCCTCACTCCCTCACCTCCTCACCTCCTCATCCCTCTATTGAGGTACACAGGTATTGGGAACTACAACGTACAATAAAAAAACGTAAGTAATCTTTACATAAATACTGCTTATGTCATTTTTGGCGGCGTTAGCGTCGATCGCAGTTCTAGCGGTTTTGATAGTAGTCCATGAGTTAGGCCATTTTCTGGCAGCTCGCCTACAAGGCATCTATGCCAATCGCTTTTCTCTGGGTTTTGGGCCAATTATCTGGAAGTATCAGGGATCGCAAACCGAGTATGCTGTGCGGGCTCTTCCTTTAGGGGGGTTCGTTGGTTTTCCCGATGACGATCCGGATAGCGAGATTCCTCCTAATGATCCGAATCTGCTACGCAACCGACCCATTTTCGACCGGGCGATCGTCATTAGTGCTGGTGTAATTGCTAACTTAATCTTTGCTTACTTCCTTCTGGTAGTTCAGGATGGCACGGTGGGCACTCCCAAGTTTATCAACAGACCGGGCGTTCTGATTTCTGCTGTTTCCCCACAAAGTAGTTTGGTAGCCCAAGAGGCAGGTATCAAACCAGGAGATGTAATCTTAGCCCTGAATGGTAACAATTTGGGCATGGGTCAGAACGCTATTAATTCGCTACAGCAAAAAATTCAAAGCTCTCCTAACCAAGTGCTAGAACTGAAAATTCAGAGAGAGCAAAACACGCTCTCCGTAAAGTTGAAGCCGGAACTGAAAGATGGTAACGGGGTCATTGGTGTTGGGCTAAATATGAACAGCGAGGTGGTGCGCAAGCGTGCCACTAATCCGTTTGAGGCTTTCACTAGCGCTGCCGAAGAATATCAGCGTATTATTCTTTTGACAATTCAGGGCTTCGGTCAGCTAATTAGTAACTTCCGCGAAACTGCTAATCAAGTTTCAGGCCCTGTAGCAATTGTCGATATTGGAGCTAAGATTGCGAGTTCAGATCCTTTCAGTTTATTCCAGTTTGCTGCCTTAATTAGCATCAACCTGGCGATTATTAATATCTTGCCTCTACCAGCCCTAGATGGCGGTCAGTTAGCATTCTTGCTTATTGAGGGAGTGCGAGGTAAGCCCTTACCTACCGAAATCCAGCAGAACATTATGCAAACCGGATTAGTACTACTCCTGGGTTTAGGTATTTTCTTGATTGTCAGAGATACAGCTAATTTAGTCCCTACCAGTTGGGTACAAAACTTGTTTCAGTAACTAGTGTAAGAAGGAAAAGGCAGACGTGGCGTGAGCGCAGTCGAACGTGGCGTGAGCGCAGTCGAACGTGGCGTGAGCGCAGTAATACAAGGGGAGTGGGGTTATACCAAAAAAGCTTGCTAACTCACGCTAATTCAGGACTTACGCATTCCCCATTCCCTATTCCCTATTCCCCATTCCCGATATGAGTATTACTCGTAAGTGGTCGGCAAAACAGCAGCGGGCACTAGAAATTCTGATTCGCCTGAAGCGACTTTATCCAGATGCTAGCTGTACTCTGAACTACGAAACGCCAGTGCAGTTGCTGGTAGCAACTATTCTTTCAGCTCAATGCACCGATGAACGGGTTAATCAAGTAACACCAGAGTTATTCGGCAAGTTTCCCGATGCTGAAGCGATCGCGAATGCTGAGCCAGAAGTCCTGGAAAATTTGGTGCGTTCCACTGGCTTCTATCGCAATAAAGCCAAAAATATTCAAGCCGCCTGCCGGATGATTGTTACTGAGTTTGGGGGTGAGGTGCCCAAACGTATGGAACTACTGTTGAAGTTACCAGGAGTAGCCCGTAAAACCGCTAATGTTGTGCTAGCTCATGCCTATGGCATCAACCAAGGCGTCACAGTAGACACTCACGTCAAGCGCTTAACTCAACGTTTAGGTTTAACAGAACAGACTAACCCAATCCACATTGAACGAGATTTAATCCGGCTGTTACCTCAAGAAGATTGGGAAAACTGGTCAATTCGGCTAATATATCACGGACGAGCAATTTGTCAAGCCAAGAAACCCCACTGCGAAGTTTGCGCACTAGCCGATCTATGTCCCAGTTGTAGAAGGGATGAGGGATGAAGGAT
>DNXU01000066.1 GCA_003505715.1 Cyanobacteria bacterium UBA8803
TCATCCTTCATCCTTCATCCCTTGCCTATCGTAAAACTGATGCCTCAGGACCAGCGGTGACAACAATCAGATTATCGGGATGGAGCAACTCTTTAGCTGCCTGATTAACTTGTGCTAAGGTAACAGCTTCAATTTGATTGACAAACTCGTGAATCTCATCTAGGGAAAGTCCATAGACTTGGTTCTCTAGAATGGTTTGAGCTAAGTTGTCTGGATTGGCCAGGGCAACCGAATATTCGCTCATAATAGAATGCTTGGCTGTAGCAACTTCAGCCGCTGTGACTCCCTTATCTCTTGTTTGCTGAATCAGAGAGAGGGTACTCGCGATCGCTTTCTCGGCATCTTCTGGTGCGGTTTGCATTTCAATCAGGAAGGAACCACAATTAATTCCGGTTTGGAAGTAGCTATAAATGCCATAGGTTAACCCTTGGCGATCGCGAATTTCACTGCCTAAGCGGCTGGCTAAGGTGTCGCCTCCTAAAATTTGATTTAGGACTAACGCCGCATAGTAAAGGGGATCTTGCCGAGTGATCGACTTAGAACCTAGGTAAGTGACAGATTGAGATTTACCAGGTAGTAGGGAATTCAGCCGCAGGAGTTTCTGTGGTAACTCTACGGGAGGAAATTCAACTTGGGGTGGTTTGCCGTTAGCTGTCCAGTTGCCAAGCTGGGTTTCTAGAAGCGATCGCACTTGTTGGGGAGCGAAGTCACCTACCAGAGTCAGCAAGGTGGTATCGGGACGGTAATGCTCTTGGTAAAATCTCACCATATCGTCGCGAGTAATGCGCTTAATGCTTTCTGTGGTAGGGAAGCTGTGAAACGGGTGATTGTCCGGGTAAATCGTTTGGGCTAAAGTCTGTCGAGCTAGGTAGGATGGATCATCTAAGGCGGTGTCTAAGTTGTTTAACGTCCTTTGGCGGCTCAGTTCTAGCTGATCGTTGGGAAAGGTGGCGTTTTGCAACACGTCGCTCAAGGTTGCGATCAGGGTAGGCAGATCCTTTGATAGCGTATTTCCCCCAATGTATGTTCCTTCTCGAACTGCATAAAACCCTAAATCAGCACCTCGATCTTCTAAGATTTGAGCTAGGGTCAAAGCATCTTTGGTCTGGGTGCCATTCATCAGGTTAGTCGCAGTTAGATCGGCTAAACCCGACTTTTGTAATGGATCAAAGACTTTGCCTGCTGCGATATAGCCGCTGAGGGTAACCGTTGGTGTGCTGCGATCGCTTAACAGCAATAGGCGTAAACCGTTGTTAAGGGTGAGTAGCTGGGGTAGGAGTTGATGGTTGGCAATTGCAGCGTCAGACACAACCGCTGGCAAATACTGGGCGACTTCAGCTGGATCTACAGGTGGCCCAGAGGTAAAATTTTCGCTGGTTTTGCTAAAGTTGCTGCTAGTGCTGCTGGTTTCTTCTTGGATTTGAGTTGGCTCAAAAAATCCGATGGTGCGCTGCTCCGGATTAAGATAAGTTTTAGCAACTCGCTGCACGTCAGCTAGAGTAACTTGGGCGATCGCCTTCAAGTAGCGGTCAGTAAAGCGATAATCTCCCGCTGTGGTTTGGTCATCTCCCAACTGAAATGCCTGACTAGTTACATCTCGGTTGCTTAAAATAGCACTGGCTTGAATCTGCGCTTTAGCTCGGTTGAGTTCTGCTGTGGTTACGCCTTGGTTTTGAACATCGGCAATGATTTGCTGGAGTATGCGATCGATTTCCTCAAGATCTCGACCGGGATCGGCAGCTGTGAATAAGGTATACCAGCCTTTTTCTATTAAGTTAGCGGCATACCCCCAAGCAGAGTTAGCCTCTCCAGACTCCACTAAAGCTTGGTAAAGCCTGGAACTTCGTCCTGAGGTCAAGATGTAATCCATGACATCCAAAGCAGGTACGTCGGGATGAGCGATCGCGGGTAGTGGGTACACTACCTCTAAGAGGGCACTGCTACCAGGTTCCTGCAAGCGAATGGGATGGTTCTTGGCAGGTTTGGCGTTAGATATTGGAGATGGGGTAGTAGAAGATGACTGACGGTTAGGGATTTTGCCAAAGTGGTTTTTCACAGCATCCAGTACTGATGCCGTTTCAAAATCGCCGACTATTATGAGCGTGGCACGATTGGGGTTGTAGTAAGTATCGTAGTAATCCTTAACCTGTTCCAGCGTAAATCTCTCCACATCCGCCTTAGTACCGCCGACGGGTAAACCATAGGCATGGTTAGGAAATGTTGCCGCCATCACTGCCCGATCTAAGCGGTATTCTGGGTCATTTTCATACCCCTGTAACTCAGAAATTACCACTCGTTTCTCGCTGGCTAGATGTTCGGCATTAATCAGGGTATTCTGCATTCGGTCAGCTTCTAGAATTAGCAGCGCTTCCAGTTTGTCTCGCTCCACAGTGCCAAAGTAAGCTGTTTGGTCGTAGCTAGTAAAGGCATTAGAGTCAGCACCTAAAGCACTCAGCAAGCGACCGAACTGAATGGGGCGGTTAGTGGTGCCCTTAAACAGTAGGTGTTCAAGTTGGTGTGAGATACCGTTTAAACCTAAAGATTCGTTGCGAGAACCGACACTATACCAAACTTGTACGGTAACTACGGGAGCTGTATGTACTTCCTTAGTGAGGATGGTCAAACCATTTTCTAGTATGGTCTTGCTAACGTTCTGAGTCAGGGCAACAGGTGAGGGCAAGTTAGCAACCCGCGCACTCGCTGTTGGCAAAGGTGCCTCAACAACCGCAGTCTCGGTTGAAGAAACTTTATTGGAGAACAACAGAACGGCACTGAGGCAGAAGCTAAAAAGTAAGGCTAGTAAAGAATAGCGATGCCGATATCGGAAAACAGACATAGACCAAGGATGAGGGATGAGGGATG